>DASWFT010000585.1:0-2883 GCA_036394075.1 Streptosporangiaceae bacterium | reverse complement strand
TTTCTTCTGCGTTTACGCCGCTGCCTATCCGTTCCCATCTCCTTGCGCCATTGCTGGTCGAAATATTCGTCCAGCGCCGACAGGGCGATGTTGGCGAGCAACGGCGAGAGCACCCCGCCAACGCAATGGGCAACTTCTGCTTTGACGTCACGCTGAGCTACCGGCGGCTGGAGCGGCCACGGCGTGCGCGGTGACTGGCCGGCAGGAGCGTGACGGCGCGGGCGGGCGGTCAGCCGACGACGGGATCGTGCCGCGCGCGGCGGCGGCGCTCGGCCCCGGTGGTCCCCGACGCGCGCCCGCCCCGGGCGCGGTAGGCCCGCTGACGGCACGCCGGCGAGCAGTAGGTCATCAGGCGGCCAGCGCCCGGCAGCGGACGCGGCAGCCGCTGGCCGCACCCGGCGCACTCCCGCACGCCAGATATCGTAACGCGCCACACGGCGGGATCCCGGGATCTGAAGCCCGGCCTGCCCCGCGTACCCGCGGGAGGCAGCCCAGCTCCGGGACGCGGGCCTGCTGGCATGAGGAGGCCCGGGCGTGTCACTGACCATGAACGACATTTCAGGTAGTACGTTAATGGCATGCCTGGCCGTGATCGTGCTGGCGGCGGTGAGCACGCCGAGCGGATCAACGCGGCCGCGGAGCTGGCGGAGGCCGGCGTGCCCGCGGCGGAGGCCGCAAGGGTGCTGGCCGGGCGGTTCGGCTGCTCGGTCCGGCAGGCCCGCCGGTATGCGGACCAGGCGGCGCGGTCGGGCCGGGTGGCGGTTCCCGAGGCAACTGCGGTGTTCACGGTCAAGCTGCCGGTGCGGCTGGCGGCCGCCGTCCGCGAGCATGCCAGGGCGTCGGGGCGCACGATCTCCGCCGTGGTGGCCCAGGCGCTGGAGGAGTTCCTGGAGCGGGGCCGCAGAAACCATCCGCGCAGGTGAGCGACCGGGCAGTCGAGACGGAGTTCGTCTTCGGCCGCCACGCGGCCACGGATTTGTCGGTGGCCTACGCCATTTTGGTACCGCAGCGGCGGGCCCGCATCGTGCGGGCCGGCCAGGAAGGAAGGCCGCCCCGTGACGAGCGCGGCGATTTACGCCCGGGTGTCGAGCGCCCGGCAGAAGAAAGACGAGACGATCGGCTCGCAGACGGCGGCGCTGCGCGCCCATGCCAGGCAGCTGGGCGCTGAGCTGCCCGAGGAGTGGGTGTTCGAGGACGAGGGGCACTCGGGGGCGACGCTGGTCCGCCCCGGGCTGGAGGCCCTGCGCGACCTGGCCGCCCAGGGGTGCCTGGACGTGGTCTTGTGCTACTCCCCGGACCGGCTGGCCCGCAAGTTCGCCTACCAGGCGCTGCTGATCGAGGAGTTCGCCCGCGCCGGCGTGCGGGTGGAGTTCGTCAGGGGCCCGCGCGGTGATACCCCCGAGGACCAGCTGCTGGTGCAGTTCCAGGGCATGTTCGCCGAGTACGAGAAGGCCCAGCTGATGGAACGGTACCGGCGCGGCAAGGCCTACCGGGCCCGCCTGGGGTCGGTGAACGTGCTGTCGGGAGCCCCGTTCGGCTACCGGTACGTCCGCAAGAGCGATCATGCCGGGGCCGCCTACGAGATCGCCGGCCACGAAGCTGCCCTGGTCGCCGAGATGTTCCGCCGCTACGCCGACGACGGCGCCTCGATCGCCGACCTGGCCCGCTGGCTGACCAGCCAGGGCGCGCCGACCCGGACCGGCAAGACCCGGTGGGACCGCAGCGTGGTGTGGGCCATGCTGCGCAATCCCGCCTACGCGGGGACGGCAGTGTTCGGCAAGACCATGACGGTCAGCCAGTCCCCGGCCCTGAACCGGGTCGCCCGCCTGCAAGGCCGCACCACGCCGCGAGCGGTCAAGACCGTGGACCGGCCGAAAGAGGAATGGACCCAGATCCCCGTCCCGGCCATCGTCAGCACCGGCACGTTTGAGCGGGCCGGCCAGCGGCTGGAAGACAACAAGCGGTTCGCCGCCCGCAACACCAAGGTCCCCTCCCTGCTGCAGGGCCTGGCTGCCTGCTCGGCCTGCGGATACGGCTACTACCGCACCTCCGCCCGCACCACCAGCCGGAAGATCTACTACTACCGGTGCCTGGGGTCTGATGACTACCGATACGAAGGCGGGCGGGTGTGCGGCAACAAGCCAGTCCGCGCCGACTACCTCGACCAGGTCGTCTGGGACCACATCACCGGCCTGCTCGCCGGCCCGGCGCTGATCCGGGCCGAGATCGACAAGCGCCTGCAGCAGGCCCGCACCGCGGACCCCGCCGCACGCCAGCGCGCTCACCTGGAACTTGCGCTCGCCAAGGCCAGCACTGCGATCACCGCCATGATCGAGGCGTTCCAGGAGCAGCTGATCACCATCGACGAACTCCGCTCCCGCATGCCCGGCCTGCGCGCTCGCGAAACGGGCCTGCGCGCCCAGATCGGCGCCCTGGACGCCCAGCTTGCTGACCGTGAGAGCTACCTCAAGCTCGCCGACGACCTGGAAGGCTTCCTCGCCCAGCTGCGCGGCAAGGCCGGCACCGCCAGCATCGAAGAGCGCCAGCGCGTGCTGCGGCTGCTCGTCAAAGACGTCCTGGTCGGCCCCCAGAAGATCACCATCCGCCATCGCATCCCCGTCAGAGAGCGGACCCCGACCGGCGGACAGCCCCCAGAGACCGATACGGAGGGTGACCATCGCCCGGGTTATCCATTGCGTTGGGGGCGTGAGAATCCCGCCTTGCGGGGTCCCGGTCAGGGTGTCTTCCCGGTCTCCGAGTTCGGTGAGGACCCCGGATTTCAGGAACGCTTTCACCAGAGCGCAGACGCGCTTGTCCTTAATCCGCACCCGTAGACGATCCACCAGAGCCGTATGCGAGATTTCGTCGAAACAGGCTCTGATA
>DASWFT010000584.1:0-14913 GCA_036394075.1 Streptosporangiaceae bacterium | reverse complement strand
GACCGCGGTGAACAGCCGGTGCCGCAGCAGGCGGCGACGATATACGGCGGCAGCCGCCACGATGCCAAGGAGGGCTAGCGGACCGTAGAGGTTGTAGGTGTAGAACAAGGCGATCAGCGCCGCCGCCACCAGCAGAACCTGTTCTCGCGGGCGGCCGGCGGGCCGTGCGGTGACCGCGACGGTCAGGGCCAGCAGCGCGAGCCCGATCGTCTCGGAATCGTAGTCGGCCCCGATCAGCCCGGTGAGGGGGCCGACAATCACCAGGGACGCGACCACTGAGCAGATGAACACGCGGCGCCAGCCGGCCATCGCCGGGCCGGCCACCCAGCGGGCCGACCACGTCACGGCCACCACAAGGAACGCGAAGCCGACCAGTTTGTCGTCGAAATACCGGCTGAAAGCGGCCGCCGCCGGGCCGGGGTCGGTCGTGGAGCGCAGGAAGATGTCCAGGAGGGCATACAGGTAATGCGAGCCCTCCGGGTAGACGTTCTGCGTCGGTGCCGCGAGCGAGAGCCCCGCCTGCGCTGGGTGCAGGAACGCGTAGCCGCCCAGCCGGTGAATCGTGTCGAAGAGAGCGAAGTGCGCGTACGTGTCCTCCGCCCCGGTTGTGACGGACAGCCGGCTGTTCAATGACCGGCCAGCGAGCGGCGCAAGCAGGACCCAGGCCGTGAATGCGCCAGCGCCAACGATGATCGCGTCGGAGCCGTAGAGCCGGGCCGGCAGGCGGGGCCGCCGTCCGGTCAGGCCGACGGCGACCAGGACCGTCAGGAGCGTGCCGGCGACCGGGACCGGCTCCAGCCCCCACGGCCAGAACGAGAACAGCAGCCCGCCCGCCACCAGCATCCCAGCCAGCAGGATCCCGGCGAGCATCAGCCGGTCGAGCAGCGAGTAGCCAGCCCGGAGCACCGAGCCAACGCCGAGCAGGAGCACGACCAGGAGCACCCAGTCGACCCGCAGTGCGTGCGTCAGGAGCGGCAGCAGCCAGGCCGCGGCGAGCAACATCGCCACTCTGGCGAGCGACCCGGCGCGGCGTCGTCCTGTGGGGGCGGCACCGCCGATGGGGGGTGCGGCGTGCCCTGCGCCTGTTAGCGCTCGCATCTGAGAACTCCCCGCGACGGCATATGGGTCACCCACGGCCGAGCACGGCCACCCCCCGTGTAATGGTTTTAGTCGACTATATGTCGACGAGATTCTGGACTCCACAAATTCCCACGCAAGAGCGGAGATCGCCTCATTACCCCGGCTGGTGGCCATGTCCGGCTGTTCCTGTTGACCGAGGCCGCGTGTGACGAGATCTCTTTGGCCGGACCGTGAGTGGGCGATCATCCGAAGGCCAGTGCAGGAAAGCGGCGATTTCCTTTGCGTAGCCTTGCGGTTTATTTTATGGAGCCTTTACGCTTTCTTTTACGGAGCCTTGCTCTTTGCTTTACCTCATATTTGTCATCACGCTTCACGGCTATCCGGTGTATCCACCTGCGGCGGTTGCCGGTTGCGCGCCAAGAACAGCGGTATCAGCATCGGGCCGACGAACAGCGCGGTGGCCATGTAGCGGAACAGCTGGTCCGGATTGTCGGCGAGCACCATGAGCTGCTGGCCGGCCACGATCGCGGCCATCGACAGCATGGCCCAGTCCTTGCGGCGCCGCGCGAACGCGGCCACCATCAGGTAGGCGAGGTAGGACCAGGTTGCCCCGCGCCACAGGATCCAGTCGAGCTGGTGCGTCGTGCTCGCGAGGCGCAGGAAGACCGCCGCCCCGTTCCCGAAGAGCGGCCGGGTGGCGAAGTCGGCCCGGTACTGGTTGTACTTCACGGCCGGCACCTCGGACCAGCCCCACAGGTTGGACGGGGTGTACCAGAGGTAGTCGAAGGTCGCGGCGGCCCGGCTGCCGGGGAAGACGAGCCAGGCGATGGAGCCGCGGCAGATGCGGGTGGCGATGACCACCTGGGGTGTCCGCTTGAGCACCTCGAGCCACAGCCGGAAGAGCGGGCCGGACACCCGTGACGCATTGTTGTTGAAGCCGTGGATGAAGGTCGTGTCGTTGGAGTTGTAGCAGGCCGGGTAGGTCCCCGACCTCGTCCAGTCCGCGAGCGGCACCACCCGCTCCATCAGTGTCAGGTCGGCCGGCGTGAACGTGCGCGGTGCCTCGGCATACGCGACGGCGATGTCCGCGTTGGCCGGGCCGAAGACCAGCGATCTGCTCGGCAGCTTGATGCCGACGGCGGGGAGGATGACCAGGTTGAGCAGGAAAGTCAGGACAATCGCGCCAGTCGCCAGGGCGGCCAGCCGGGCCCGGATCCCGGAGAGCAGGAGGACCAGCCCGACCGCGGTAAGCCCGATGATCACGACTCCGTCCTGCCGGAACAGGCAGACGCCGAACATCTCCAGGCCTATCGCCACGACCAGCCGCTTCACCCGGCGATCACTGCGCCACTCTGGCCGGCCGCGCAGCGAGAGAAGGTGGGCCAGGGTCGGCACCAGCAGGTACGCGCAGATCGTGAAGGGCACGTCCTTCCAGATGAACGTTATGAAGGAGCCCTGCGGCGGCAGCGCCGCGACGATCACGGCAGCGATCGCGGTCCACCGGCCCGGTACGCCGAGTCGGCGGAATGCGTAGACCGTGTAGGCCAGGGCCGCCGACATCGCCACGGTCTGCGCGAGGGTCAGCGCAGCGAGGTCGCCGGTGGCGCGCAGGCTGGCCAGCACGAGCGCGTCGTAAAGGACAGAGGCGTTGTTGATCCACGGCCCGGTCGTCACGTGCAGCACGAAATTGATCGAGTCGGCGTTCATCAGCCCCGGGTAGAACGCCGCCCACCAGAACAGGAAGATGACCTGGCAGGCCAGGTATGTCGCCAGCGGCAGCCGCCATGGTGGCGGCACCTTGGCCAGCAGCGCGCCAGCCCGGCGCCGGACCCCGCGGATTCCCCTGCGGCCGGCGGGGCGGGCAGATCCCGGCTGCCCCGCGGGCGCCGCGCCGGATTCGACCGGCGAAGCTTTCTCGTTGATGCTCATGGGACTCCTTGGTCCTCTCAGCTAGTAGTCGCCAAGAGGAGTCTTCTTTGGCCGCACGTCGCTCAAAGAATCCCCCTCACCGACCACTAGGTCCGGCGTCAACGCTTACGCAGGTCACCAAGGAGGATAGACCGGAAGGTGACGTCATCGCCTTGGCCACGCGAAATCTCGCGCCGTCGGCGATGGCCGTCACCGGGCCTGCCGTAACCGGTTTACAGGAGCCGACGGGCAATGGACCAATATCCGCCCATGACGGCATTCAACATATTAACTCCCGGCGGCGCGGCGACATTGGCCGGGTCGATCCGCGCCGTTACTCTCCTGAAGACCAGCGCATCGGGCACCGTGCGCTCGGACTGGATCAGCGCTCGCCGCGCCCGGACCCAGCTGCCGTTCCGCCCGAGCCACAGCCAGCCGCGCAGCTTGGCCCGGCCCCAGCCACCCGCGATCGCGGCTCCGAGCATGAGCAGTTCGGTGAGCACGAGCATCGGCGCCAGCACTACCAGGCTACGGCGCTGGTAGGTGGTCAGCAGCAGCAGCAGGCGGTTGCGTTCCAGCAGGTAGAGTTTCCGCTCGTTACGCGAGAACTCATAGTGGTGCATGACCACGGCATCGGGAACGTACTCGACGCTCAGGCCCCGCTGCCACAGCCGCAGACTCAGCTCAGTGTCCTCGCAGTAGGCGAAATACTCGGGGGCGAAGCCGCCCAGGTCTTCCCAGAGTTCGCGGCGGATGACGAAGCAGCAGCCCGATGCGGCGGTCACCTGGCGCCGCAGCACATAGCGCGTGGCCGGCTCATCGAAGCCGCCGGCCCAGGACAGGCCGGTGAAATGGACCGGATTGCCCGCCGAGTTCATCTTCTCCGGCGAGTCGGCGAGGCGTATGGAGCCCATCGCGAGCCCCACCTCCCGCGCGGACGCCACCTCCGCCAGCCGCGAAAGCGCGGCGGGCGCAACGATCGCATCCGAGTTGACAAATGCGAGATACTCACCGCCGGCTTCGGCCGCGCCAAGGTCACAGCCGCCGGAGTACCCGGAGTTGGTCTCGGGCGTGATGACACGGACTCCGTCCAGCCCCTTGACCCGGTCGATCGCGTCGGAGGTACAGCCGTTGTCAACGACGACAGCGTCGAGGCCGATACCGGTGGACGCGAGCACCGCGCTTACCGCGTCCTGCAGCCATGGCTCGGCGCCATAGGCCAGCACCACCGCGGTCACCGTCGGCATTACCGCGTTTCTCCCGTGTAGCTCGCGGCAGGCATCGTCTCGCCGGATACGCCGGCGGCCCGCCCGCGCGCCCCGGGCGTGCGCAGGAGCAGGACGAGGGCCAGGGCGAGGGTCACGGTCAACGAGCTGACCGCGTAGGCGACCACGACCCGGAGTTTGACCTCGCCGGGCGACAGGGTGATGACGGCCAGGACCACGGCGCCCGCCACCCACGCGAGCAACTGGTCGCGGTGGCGGGACAGTGCCATCGCGCCCTGGCCCAGGACCATCGCAAGCATGTAGAACAGCGTCCCGGCCGCGAGCCAGGTGAAGTCGGCATACCCGAGGACAGGACGGGCCGCGAACAGCACCCGGATCAGCCACGGCCCGAGGATCACCGCGGGCAGCCCTCCGGCGAGGCCGAGGATCGTCACGACGGCGCAACCGCGGGCCAGCAACTGCCGGAAGCGCGCCAGGTCGCCCGCGGCAATAGCGCCGGCCAGGCCGGGCAGCAAGGATGCCTGGAGCGACGTGAAGACGAACAATGGCACGCGGGCCAGGACCATGGCGGCCAGCAGCGCCACGACGACCGCGTTGTCGCTCGGCGAGAGCAGCCTGACGTTGATCACGGCCACGTTCACGACGAGCTGGGCCAGGAGCATGGTGCCGATGAGCAAGCCCAGCCCCCGGCACATCATTCTCCAGGTGACAGGCGGCCCGGGGTGGAGATCTCTCAGCACCGGCCCGAGTGTGCAGGCCGCGGCGAGAACCGGGGCGATGGTCAGGATCAGCCCGAACGCCGTTGGTGAACGCACGCCCGCGACACCGAGCACGCACGCGAGCACGATGCGCAGCCCGCCGTCGATGGCGAGCGAGCCGCCGTAGGCCTTGAACCGGCCCATCCCGGCGAGCACGCCGCGGCTCACGGAGATGACTGCCAGCGCCAGGAACGCCGCCGCCAGAGCCGCCACCATCGCAATGTCGCCGCCGAACAGATGGTCGGCCAGCGGCCTGGCGGCCAGGGCGAGCGGCACCAGGGTGACGGCAAATATGGCTCCGGCCAGCACCGTGGCGCGGCGCACGACGGGAATGATGCCCTGGCCCAGTTCCTTGCGGCCCGCAACGAGCCGGATGAGCTCCTGCTCGACGGGGAAGAACAGGCCGATACCGAGCATGAAGACGATCGCCCAGAGCACCGACATGGCGGCCTTGCCGGCCGGGGCGGTGCTGTGGTCGGCGACGGCGAGCTGGGCGTAGGAGCCGCCCCCGAGCACTGCGAGCCCGGCACCCACCATGAGCGTCCCCGACGGCAGCAGGCCCAGGGCCCTGGTCGCGAGCTTCATCGGCGGCTGAGCGCGAGCAGCAGCGTGAAGAATGCGCGGCCGAGGTACAGCACCGCCTTGGCCGGCGACTTGCTGGGCAACCCCGCGAATCGCGGCCGCATGGCCACGGGGACCTGGCTGACCCGGTATCCCAGGCGGAGCACCCGGACCACGGTCTCGACGGTGTCACCCAAGTACTCGACCGGGTACCAGGCGGCGAACAGCTCGATCAGCGCGCGATCACACGCACGGAACCCTGATGTCGTGTCGGTCAGCTTGCTTCTCGCCATCCTGGACAGCACGAACGAGAGCATGACCATCGACCAGCGTCGCGGCCCCCGGACCTGATAATCCCCCTCGCCCGCGAAGCGGGCTCCGATGACCAGGGACGCGTCCGCCAGGCCATCGATGAGCTTGGGCACGTACCGGGGATCGTGCTGGCCGTCGGCGTCGATCTGGACGGCGACGTCGTAGCCGGCGTCTTTCGCGTACCGGTAGCCAAGGCGCATCGCCCCGCCGACTCCCAGGTTGTACGGCAGCCGGGCGACGGTCGCGCCGGCCTCGCGGGCCACTCGTGCCGTGTCGTCGGCCGACCCGTCATCGACCACGAGGACGTGGGTTCCCGGCAGTTCGCCCCTTATTTCCCTGACGACGTCACCGATCGAGCCCGCCTCGTTCCAGGCCGGCACGATGATCAGGACGCGTCGGTTGTTGATCACTCGACCGGCTCCCGCTCAGAGAGCTCCGCGCGGATCAGCGCGACCTCCTCGGCGAGCGTCCTCGTCTTCTCCTCCAGCCGGCTGGTTTCCCAGCTCAGGTGGATGCATACCAGCAGCAGGAAGACAACGCCCAGGAACAGGACGAGGCTGACTCCGGATGCCACTCCGGTGAGCCCGGAAAGAGAGTCGAGCAGCCGCGGGAAGAAGCCGAGCGGCAAGACCACCAGACCCACGCAAATCCACAGAACGGCGTATTTCTCCCGGAGTTGCCGGCGCCGCAGCAACTCCAGAATGGGGATAATGACCACCAGGGCGGTGACGGCCGTCAGCAAAGTGAGTCTCATCGCAGGCCCCCTTGGAGTTCAGCGAAGCATGGGCGGGCGAGCGCGTCAGCCAGCATCGCCCGCCAGTCGCCCAGCGGCGCGATGCCCGCCCGGGCCCAGCGCTCATGGCCCAGGACGCTGAACGCCGGACGGGGGGCCGCCCGGCGGAACTGGTCGCTGGAAACCGCCCGGATCCGGTCGGGTTCGAGTCCGGAGAGCTCAAAGGCAGCGCGGGCCAAGCCGTACCATGTCGTACTGCCCGATGCGGTGCCATGATAGGCGCCGGCCGGCGCCTGGCCCGCCAGGGCCGCATGACCCAGCGCCACGAGCTGTGCCGCAAGCGGATAGGACCAGGTCGGCTGGCCTCTAACGTCGTTGACGACATCCAGCGATTCGCGATGCGCGGCGGCGCGCAGGATGGTGGCCACGAAGTTGCGGCCATGTTCCCCGTAGAGCCACGCGGTGCGCACCACGAAGCCGCGGTCCGGCAGGATCCCACGGACCGCGGCTTCGCCCGCCGCCTTGCTCCGCCCGTAGGCGTTGACCGGCTGGATCGCCGCGTCCTCTGGGTAGGCCGTGGTGGCATCACCCGGGAAGACGTAGTCCGTCGAGACGTGCAGCAGCACAGCGCCGGATTCGCCGCAGGCCGCGGCGACGTTTGCCACCCCGGTCCCGTTGATCGCGACGGCGCCCGCCTCATGGGCCTCGGCTCCGTCGACATCGGTCCACGCGGCCGCGTTGACGACCACGTCGCGCCCGGCCACGGCCGCGCGCACGGCCGGACCGTCGGTGATGTCAAGCTCGGCTCGCGACGTGGCCACGAGATCGACGTCGGTCTCCGCGGCCAGCACCGCGACCAGGTCGTGACCGAGATTGCCCGATGCGCCTGTCACCAGCCACTTGCTCATAAGGTCGCTGCCCGGGCTCTCAGGGGCTCCCACCAGGAGCGATTCGCGTGGTACCAGTCGATGGTCGACGCCAGCCCGGTGTCGAACGAGATGCGCGGCAGGTAGCCAAGCTCGTCGCGCGCCTTGCTTATATCGAGCGAGTAGCGGCGATCATGTCCCTTGCGGTCGATGACGTAATCAACCATTTCCCAGCCCGCCCCGCACGCCTCCAGAAGCCGCGCGGTGAGCTCCTTGTTGGTCAGCTCGGTGCCGCCGCCGATGTGATAGACCTCGCCGGCCCGCCCGGACCGCAGCGCAAGCTGTATCCCCCGGCAATGGTCGGACACATGCAGCCAGTCGCGGACATTGCCGCCGTCACCGTACAGCGGGATCCGCCGGCCATCGATCAAGTTGGTCACGAAGAGCGGGATCATCTTCTCGGGGAACTGGTGAGGCCCGTAGTTATTCGAGCACCTCGTGACCACGACGTCGAGGCGGTGCGTGCGGTGATAGGCGAGGGCCAGCAGGTCCGAGCTGGCCTTGGACGCGGAGTAGGGCGAGTTAGGCGCGAGCGGGGATTGCTCCGTCCATGACCCGCGGCCGATCGAACCGTAAACCTCGTCGGTCGAGACATGCACAAAGCGGCCAACCTGGTGCCGGAGGGCGGCGTCAAGGAGCACCTGCGTGCCGAGCACATTGGTAGTGACGAACGGCACCGCACCGTGGATTGATCGGTCAACGTGCGACTCCGCGGCAAAATGCACGATCACGTCATGATCGGGCATTATCTCCTCGACCAGGCTCGCATCGCAGATGTCGCCCTGGACGAATCGGTAGCCGGGGTGCGCGGCCACGGCCGTGAGGTTCTCCAGGTTGCCGGAATATGTCAACTTGTCCAGCACGGTGACCTGCACGTCACCCGCACCGGGAAGATCGCCGGACAACAAGATCCGTACGTACTCAGAACCGATGAAACCAGCTGCGCCGGTGGCCAAGATCTTCATTTCCCACGTGAGTATAAGCGACTGGGGTGTCCGGCCGACGGATACTGGACACCTGCCGACGGATACTGGACACCTGGAAGACGGATACCGGCCATCAGAAACCGGTCCGGATCATGAGCCCGGGGGATCAGGCTAGGATTCGGCCTATGCGCGGGATCATCCTGGCTGGCGGAACTGGCTCGCGGCTATGGCCGATCACGAGGGCGGTGTCGAAACAGCTGATGCCTGTCTTCGACAAGCCAATGATCTACTACCCGCTGTCGACGCTGGTCATGGCGGGTATCAGCGACATCCTGATCATCACGACGCCGGACGACCAGCATCAGTTCCAGCGGCTGCTCGGCGACGGCAGCCAGTTCGGCCTGCGGCTGGACTACACCGCCCAGCCGCGGCCCGGCGGCATCGCGCAGGCCTTCCTGGTCGGCGCCGACTTCATCGGCAATCAGGCCGTCGCGCTCGTCCTGGGCGACAACATCTTCCACGGAACCGGCCTTGGCCGGCAACTCCAGGCGCATACCTCGCTCGCCGGAGGCCGGGTGTTCGCCTACCCGGTTTCCAATCCCAGGGACTACGGGGTGGTGGAGTTCGGCCCTGACGGCAAGGTGCTCTCGATCGAGGAGAAGCCGGCGGAGCCGAGGTCCCGCTACGCCGTGCCGGGACTGTACTTCTACGACAACCGCGTGGTGGACATCGCGCGCGGCCTGCGCCCGAGCGACCGCGGAGAACTGGAGATCACCGCGGTCAACGAGATCTACCTGCGCCGCGGCGAGTTGCACGTCACGGTGCTTGACCGGGGCACGGCGTGGCTCGACACAGGTACCTTCGCGTCGCTGGTGCAGGCCTCGGAATTCGTCCGCGTGATCGAGGAGCGCCAGGGCTTCAAGATCGGCTGTGTCGAGGAGGCCGTGTGGCGCGCTGGCCTGATCGACGACGAGCGGCTGCGCGCGCTGGCCGAACCGCTCGTGGCCAGCGGCTACGGCCGGTACCTGCTCGACCTGCTCGCCGAGACCGACGGCACCCAACTGCACCAGGCGCGCAGCACTCCGATAGGGGCACTGTGAAGATTCTCCCGCTCGCTATCGAGGGAGCCTGGGAGGTTGTCCCCGCGCAGCACGGCGACTCACGGGGCCTCTTCCTGGAGTGGTACCGGTTCGACCGGCTCGCTGAGGTCGTGGGGCACCCGCTGCGGCTCGCGCAGGCGAACATGTCCGTGTCCGCCCGCGGCGCCGTGCGCGGCATCCACTTCGCCGATGTCCCGCCCGGCCAGGCCAAATACGTGACCTGCGTGCGCGGCGCGGTGCTCGATGTCGTCGTCGACCTCCGCGTCGGCTCGCCGACCTTCGGGCGTTGGGAGAGCATGCGGCTTGACGATGTGGACCGCCGCGCCGTCTACATCGCGGAGGGGATCGGCCACGGCTTCTGCGCCCTCAGTGACGAGGCCACGCTGACGTACCTGTGCTCGCAGAGCTACGCGCCCGGCCGTGAGCACTCGGTTCATCCGCTCGACGCCGCCCTGGGGATCGAGTGGGGGGCCGGCGCGCCGATCGTGTCAGACCGCGACGGAGCCGCTCCCACGCTCGCCGAAGCACTGGCCAGCGATCTGCTGCCCAGCTACGTGGCGTGCCTGGCCTGGACGAGATCACTCGACGCCGCCGCGCCCTAACGGCCATGGCTCGCGGGCGGCGCGCCGGCGTCCACCCTGGCGCGGGTCGCTGATGGGCCGCGCAAGTTAACTGCCCGGCGGAGCCGGAAATGGCGTGATCATTGGAAGATGACGACCGCGGAGCTGAGACGCCAGGCGGAGGCGCACGGCGTCGCCACGAGCTACCAGGACTGGCGGGGGCAGCACGTGGAGGTGGGCGAGGAGACGCTCGCCGCGATCCTGGCGGCCATGGGGGAGCGGCCGGATGGAGCTGAGCGCGACCCGCAGCCCGCCCGCGGGGAACGCCCGGAACGGGAAGAGCGCCAGGAGCGCCAGGAGCGCGAGGAGCGCGAGGAGCGCGAGGCCATGGCCGGTGCCACCGCGCCGGTGCCGCACAGCCGGTCCTGGGGATTCGCCCTCCAGCTCTACGCGCTGCGTTCCCGGCGGTCCTGGGGCCACGGCGACCTGGGCGACCTGGCCGACCTGGCCGCCTGGAGCGCACGCGAGCTGGGGGCCGGTTTCGTCCTGATCAACCCGCTGCACGCCGCCGAGCCGCTGCCCCCGGTCAGCCCGTCTCCGTACCTGCCGATGAGCCGGAGGTTCACCAGCCCGCTCTACCTGCGGATCGAGGACATCCCCGAGTACGCGGCACTGCCCGGCGCTGACCGCGAGCGCATCGAAGCTCTGGCCGCCCCGCTCCGCGCCCGCAGCGTCACCAGCGACCTCATCGACCGGAACGCGGTCTGGTCGGCCAAGCGCGCCGCGCTGGAGATCATCTACCGCCGGTCGCGCAGTGATCAGCGGCAGGCCTGCTTCGAGCGGTTCCGCGCGCGGGAGGGCCAGCCACTCGCCGACTGGAGCCTCTGGTGCGCGCTCGCCGAGATCCACGGCGCGGACTGGCGGCGTTTTGGGGAGCTGCGGGATGTTCGTTCGGCTGCTGCGGTTGCCGGGCGGTTCGGCGCGAGCGCTGACTTCCATGCCTGGCTGCAATGGCTCGCCGACGAGCAACTGGCGGCGGCGCAGGACGCGGCGCGCGCGGCCGGCATGGGCATCGGCGTCATCCGGGACCTGGCCGTGGGTACGTACCCGGGCGGCGCCGACGCCTGGGCCAGCCAGGACGTCCTGGTGCCCGGTATGAGCGTGGGCGCGCCACCCGATGAGTTCAACCAGCGGGGGCAGGACTGGACGCAACCGCCGTGGCACCCGCGGCGGCTGGCGGAGGCGGGTTACGCGCCGCTGGCCGGGCTGATCGGTTCGGGCCTGCGGCATGCCGGGGGGCTGCGGGTTGATCACGTGATGGGGCTGCTGCGGCTGTGGTGGGTGCCGGCCGGGATGCCCCCTGACCGCGGCACCTACGTCCGGTACGACCATGAGGCCATGGTCGGCGTGCTGGCCGGCGAGGCGGCCCGGGCCGGCGCGCTGGCCATCGGCGAGGACCTCGGCACCGTGGCCCCGTGGATCCGCGGCTACCTCGCCGCCCGCGGGGTGCTCGGCACGTCCTTGCTCTGGTTCGAGCGCGACGCCCATGGCCTGCCGCTGCCACCCGGCCGCTGGCGCCGCGGCAGCCTGGCGACGGTGGGCACGCACGATATCCCTCCGGTAGCGGGATTCGTCACCGGCGAGCAGGTCGCCCTCCGCGCGCGGCTCGGCTTGCTGACCCGTCCAGAAGCGGCTGAACGATCCTCCGCCGCCGCCGCCGTCTCCGCCTGGCGGGACGCGCTGGCCGACCAGGGCCTCCTGTCGGCCGGCAGCCACCCGGCGCCTGCGGAGTTCACCGTCGCGCTCTACGCCTACCTGGCCCGCACTCCCGCCGCATTGATCGGTGTCTCACTGGCTGACGCGGTCGGCGACCGGCGCCCGCAGAACATTCCCGGGACGATCAGCGAGTACCCGAACTGGCAGGTGCCGCTGTGCGACGGTGAGGGCCGGGCCGTCCTGCTTGAGGACCTGGCCGAGCGCGATGACGTGCGCGCCGTGGCCGCCGCGGCCACCGGCCGCGGGCCGGTTCCATGAGGGACGGCGTCACAGCCGGCGGTCGGGCTTGGGGCCGGTCCTCATCCACTGGTCGAGCACGCGTATGGCGTCAGGCCAGTCCGTGTTTTGGGAGAAGCGCCCCGTGTAGTGCATGTACTGGTAGAAGCGGTTGCCGTGCCAGTCGACGAACCGGATGGCCGGGGCGTCCCCGGGCTTCAGCGAGGCCCAGAACGTGTAGTAGATGCGGCGGTCATCGACTTCGGGCGTGTTGCCCGCATGGCCGAGCCCGGTTAAGCCTGCGCCCCCGGTGCCCTCGTGGGAGATACACCCTTCCACCTGCTTGATCGGGTACTCGTGGGGTGCGCTGACCGTGACCAGGTGCGTGAACCGGTTGTGGGTCTTCTCCTCGGTGAAGACCACGACCTGCCGGGCCTCGTAGTCCTCCTTGGCGGTCCGCTCGGCTAGCTCGCGGCGCAGCGCCTCCTGGCGGGCCTCCTCGCGCAGCCGGTCGTCGCGCTCGCGGTCCTCCGCCCGGCGGCGTTCATCCCGTTCGCGGTCCTCACCCCGCCTGCGGTCGTCGCGCTCGCGGTCCTCCGCCCGGCGGCGGTCGTCGCGTTCGCGGTCCTTCGCCCGCCTTCGCTCGTCGCTTCGTCTCCCGGATACCGCCAGCCAGACCGCCGCGGCCGCCAGCCCCAGAATGCCGGCGGCGCCTATGGCCGTCCAGGCAACGGTGCCGAGTGTGAGATGCATGTACGGATCGTACTGATTGAGGAGGGCCCGGCCGCCGAGATCACAGATTGGTAAGCCCGGCGGGCAGAGGGATGAGCCCGGCAGGCGGAGGGGTGAGACCGGCGGCGGTCAACTGCCAGGGCGGTCATTCTCCCTCGCGGAGGCGGTTCCGTTAAGAAAATGCTCGATGGGG
The DNA here is from genome assembly GCA_036394075.1 of Streptosporangiaceae bacterium. Taxonomy (GTDB): domain Bacteria; phylum Actinomycetota; class Actinomycetes; order Streptosporangiales; family Streptosporangiaceae; genus JAWWPY01. The sequence continues at coordinate 1,906 of DASWFT010000584.1, read as the reverse complement.
AGCGTGGCGGCACCGAGGGCGACGGCGTCGGGGCCGAGGCGGCCGAGTTCGATGGAGGTCTTGGCGAAGGGATGCCTCAGCGAATGCTGGCGGGCGGCCTCGCGGATAGCGGGGAGCAGGCGCTCGCCGAGCAGCAGTCCCGCCCATCCGCCCAGGATGATCCGCTCCGGGTTGAACAGGTTGATCAGGTCAGCGAGGCCAACGCCCAGGTACAGGGCGGTGTCGTCCAGGATCTCCGCCGCCGCCGCCGAGGTCGCGGCCATGTCGATCAGAGCCGCGAGCGCGGACTCCTGGTCGTCGCCCGGCAGCGGGAGGCCGTACCGATCGAGGATCGCCTCGGCGCCGATATAAGCCTCGAGACATCCGCGCGATCCGCACCGGCAGCCGCGCCCCCCCACCACGACGGTGGTGTGGCCCCACTCGGCGGCGCTGGAGGTCGAACCCCGGCGGGTCTGCCCGTTGGTGATGATGCTTGCGCCCACGCCTGAGCCGATCAGGCACACCACTGCGTTCTGGGCGCCCCGCCCCGCGCCGAACCACAACTCCGCCTGGCCCATCGTCTTGGCTCCGTTGTCGATGTACAGCGGGAGGCCGGTGCCCGAGCGAAGCAGCCGTTCCAGCGGGACGGACTCCCAGCCAAAGGTCTGCCCGTGCACGAGCACTTCGGGCCCGTCCTCAACAATGCCCGGGACGCCGACCCCGATCTCGAGCACGGACGAGGGGCTGATGCCCGCGTTGGCCATGACCGCGTCCAGCCCGGTCAGGATCGCTTCGACGATCACGCTGACGCCGTGCTCCCGGGGATCCAGCGGGTAGTCAGCCTTGGCCCGTTCGGTCATCATCAGGTCGAACAGTTCGACCCGGACGCGGGTCTCCCCGACGTCCACTCCTATGACATACCCGTAGTCGGGGTTAATCTGGAGCAGCACGCGCGGCCGCCCGCCATCCGAGTCCACGGAACCGGCCTCGACCACGATTCCCTCATGAATCAGCTCGCGGACGACGTTGCTGACCGACGCGGGGCTGAGCCCGGTGGCCTCGCTCAGGTCCTGGCGGCTGCGCGGCTGATCGAAGTAGAGCGACGACAGCAGCACTGACCGGTTGTCCCGGCGCAGATCGCGGACGGTCGACCGCCTTCGCTCCAGCATGATCCCCCTTGCCTTGGTTCAGATCTTATGACAAGCATCTTACGAAGCAGATGCCAGTACCCTGGCCGGCGCTCCGCGCCGGATCGCGCCGGATCGCGCCGGATCACGCTGGGGCAGCCGGAAATGACTGCCAGCCCTTGACGGGCCGTTGCGGCCTGGTTAAGTTACGCTATTAAATAAGACTTATATCAAGTCTGTTACCTGGTCTGGCAGGTCAAACGGGCCCATGTAGGAGATGCCATGCATCCCGCCTTTCTTCCGTGCTCGTTTGGCCAGATGGTGACGACGGCGCCGGCGGGCCTGACCGTTACCCCGTCCGGCCTGATCAGCGGCACCGGACGGTCCCTGGCACCAGCACCGTCACGGTTACCGGAAATCGGCCGCTGGCGCGGCGATCACGATCACGTTCGTCTGGGCCGTTTCGTAACCCCACGTGCGGCCCGCACCGACTCCTCCGCGGTGCGGGCCGCACATCCTGGAAAGGATGTCTATGAGTCTCATCCCGTACGCAGAAGTACGGCGCCGCTCCAGGCCCCGTGTCATCGCCATCGCCGTCGCGGCGCTCGCCCTCGTGGCCGGGCTCCTGGGGACCACGGCCCTCACCGCCAGCGCCGCGTCGACGTTGCTGTCGCAGGGTCAGCCGACGACGGCGTCGTCGGTGGAGAATGCCTCGTTCCCGCCGTCGAACGCGACCGATGGGAACACCACGACCCGCTGGTCGAGCGCGTTCTCCGATCCGCAGTGGCTGGAGGTGGACC
>DASWFT010000583.1:0-2175 GCA_036394075.1 Streptosporangiaceae bacterium | reverse complement strand
GGCCGGCGCGATCGCCGCCATGCTGTTCACGGTCACCGGCATCACCAACAGGAGCCTGCGCGCCCTGATGACCGGCCTGCTGCACCGCCCCTACAGCATGAACCAGGCCAGCTACGACCTGTCCCGGCTGGCCCGCAACGGCCTGATCGAACGCGTCCCCGGCCGCAACCGCTACACCCTGACCCGCGACGGGCTGCTGTTCGCCCACTTCTACACCAAGGTCTACGACCACGTCCTGCGCCCGCTGATGGCACCGGACCGGCCCAACGCGCCGCCGGAACTCGCCGCGGCGCTGGACACCCTCGACCAGCTCACCGCCGATCACATCGCCAGGGCCCGCGTCCCCACCGCAGCCTGACATCTCCTCACGGCCCGCAACCCACAGCCCGGCCGGACTCCGGCCTGCCCGCCAGGCACCACGCACCATTACCCGTTGTCACACTCAGGACTAATGTCAAAGACGTGGCACCGAACCCATCGCAGCCCAAGATGACTGATCCGGGCGGCTGACACTGGCAACCAGTCGATCGACTTAGCGCACGTAGCGGCGGGTCAGGAATGCTACGCTCCGTCCGGGACTTCGCCCGGAAGGAGTGGCCCCTTCGGGGCAGTCCGGCTGACGTGTAGCGCGTGGGCTGGCACGTTTAGTGCGTGGCTGATGACTTCTCCGGACGCTACGGCGACCTGATCAACGGCAGCTATGACTGCGTGGACCGGGTAGTGCTGAACGCCTGGTGCCCGATGGGGGTGAACCCGGGCGGGTTGCGGACCTGGTGGCGGCGGCTGCACGGCGGCGACGATCAGCTGGATAACACGCACCTGATGCGGATGGCGGGGCGGTTCGCCCGCCGGGTCAAGGCGTGGGCGGCCGCGAACGGCGTGCCGGTCATCTTCTGCAAGGCCGGGGAGCGTAAGCACCTGATCGCTGAGGAGTACCTGGAGACTCACGTGGTCACCACGGGGGTGTTCCTCATCCTGGCGGCGAAAGCGCCGGCCACGGTGTGGAAGGTGCACCGGTCCGCGCGCGGGGTCATCACGAATATCGAGAAGAAAAGAGAGTACGTCTACCACTACTCGTTCCACATCATGGACCCGGCGTTCGGGCACCTGACCATCAAGATGTCCGGGCACCCGCCGTTCGGCGCGCAGGTGATCCTGAACGGCCACGAGTACGTCGCGGTCGCCGCGCAAGCCGAGGGCATCGGTTTCACCAAGGAGGGGAACTGTTTTACTGGAATCGCGGATCCGCAGCGCCTGGCCCGGGTCGCAGATGCGTGGCCGCAGCAGGCGGCTATAGGGCGCCTGGGCCAGGTCTGCGACCGGTGGATCTACAGCGCCTGCCTGTGCTTCGGCCTGGACCTGGCCGAGCAGGAGGCCAGCGGGTTCCGCTACGCCTACTCGGTCTACCAGGCCGAATACAGCCGCAACCTGCTCTTTAAGTCCGGCGCGCAGATGGAGGCCCTGTTCGACCGGATCTTGGACCGGACCCGGTCCCGGCTGGACATCCCGGCGATCCGGACCCTGTTCGGCCTCAAGACGCGGCCGCACCGCACCCGCAAGGCCGGCCCGCCGGCGCAGGAGATCGTGACCGGGAAACCACGGTACGGGCTCAGCTGGTTCCGGATCAGTTTCGGGCGGCTCCAGCTGAAGGCCTACACCAAGGGCGAACACGTGCTGCGCTTCGAGGCCACCGTGCACAACACCAGGGAACTGCGCTGTCGCCGCAGCCTGGAAAACTTCGCCGAGATCATCACCTTGCTGGCCGGCATGGCCGACCGGTTCACCACCGCCCTGGACTGCGCCGACATCGGCTTCCTGCCCGACGGCGTGCTGGATGAGCTGCCGCTGCCCGCCCAGACCGGGTCCCGCAGGATCACCGGGGTGGACCTGAACAAGCCGAGGATCCGCGCGGCCCTGGCCGCCGTGCTCGCCCTGGCCCCAGCCCCCGGCGGGTTCACCGTCGCCGAGCACGCGGCCCGGGTCCGGCAGATCACCGGCCACGACGGCTACACCACCCGGCAGGCCGCATACGACCTGCCTGCGCCGCGAGGCGCTCTGTCATATCCCCGGTTTAGCCGGGAGGAACTCGGAAGGAGGTTCCTGGGTCTGATGGCTTACTCAAGATCCGAAAGGTGAAGGGAACAATAGCATGCCAGGAAAGCAGCGGTCGTGCCC
>DASWFT010000582.1:0-4024 GCA_036394075.1 Streptosporangiaceae bacterium | reverse complement strand
GGGTAGATCTTCACCCGGGCTTGCGGGATCAGGCCTGCGAGCAGGTAGCGCCGGCCGGCGGCTTTCGCCGCTTGGACGCGGCGGTGCTGTCCTGGTGCGGTGGTGGCGGAGGGCTTCTTGGACGCGCCAGGCGGCTGGGGGCTCCGATGCGCTCGTAGATCGCGAGTGCCTGCCGCACGTGCGTGGCGGCTTCGCCGGGGTTGCCGTCGTGGAGGAGCAGAGAGCAGTGGCCGATGCCTTCCAGGGCGCGTGCTTCCTCTGCGGGCGCGCCGATGTCGCTCGCGCCTGCCGCCGGGCCGCCGCGCCCCCAGCGCGGCCCTCCCGAGTCCACCTCCTTCGCGCCCGCCGAAATGCCGGTGATCGGATAGGTCGGTTTCGTATGGAGCCGGGCGGCTTTCCGCTCATCCCGCAACACGGCCGTGGGCGGGGCGCCGTCGGCACGGGATCTGAACCCAGCGGCACCGCTTTCTACAGCAGAACGCGCCGACGGCACCCTACGGACTTCCGCCCAACCTGCTGATGAGCACGTCTTTGGTAACGCCATACGATCGGTGGATTTCTTCGCCGCTGCCTTGCGATCCCACTGGGACCGGGCCGGCAGGCAGCAAGCATGCTCAACGCTGTCGTGCAAGGCCTTCAGGCGCTGTGCGGTCATCCGCAGGCACGCGATGCGCGCAGCCATCGCCTGGACCTGGATCAGTCCTTCGTCCATCAGCCCTCCACAACAGGTAGCGCTCCTGTTCGCTCATGCCGCCCCACACCCCATGCATCTGACCCGAATCCACAAGTAGGATGGCGGAATGTTTCCGTAGTTTCCTGAAATCACGGTGCCCTGCTGGGATGATGGAGCGTGACAGCGCTTGATCTCCCCAGGAAGAAGGCCACCGAGATGGTGACGACGTCAGGCACGCCGGGCCGGACACGGGGCAGGATACAGATCGGGGCGCCTGACCCGTCGCTGACGGCGGCGGGCGGGATGCTCGCGGTGACCGAGCTGTGCGGCAAGCTCGGCCTGATCGAGGCCCTGGACGCGGGAATGGGGCCGGTCAAGGAGCGAAGGCGCGGGTTCACCGGCGGGCAGGTGCTGACCGGGATGGCCGCCGCGCAGCTGGCCGGGGAGGATTTCCTGGTGGGCCTGGACCGGCTGCGCGCCGATGAGGCGGGCCAGCAGGTCACGCCGGTGCCGGGCCTGGCGACCTCGACCGCGACCGGGCTGGCCCGCCGGTTCACCGCCCGGCACTGGCGCGGCGCCGAGGCCGGGCTGGCGCAGGCCACGGCGCGGATGACGGGCCTGCTGCCGGCTGAGCGGGCCGCGGAGCTGGCCGAAGGGCCGGTGACCATCGACATCGACGCCACCGACGTGGAGGTGTACGGCAGCAAGAAGCGCGGGGTCGCGTACACCTACGCCGGGCAGCGGGCGGGCCGGCCGCACGTGGCGGCCTGGGCGGAGACGGAGATCCCGCTGGCCGCCGACCTGCTGGCCGGCGACCAGGATCCCCGGTCCAGCGTGGTGGCGCTGCTGGGGCGGGCGCTGGCCGCCCTGCCGCAGGCCGTCCGGGACGGGGCCGCCGCGGCCGGGCGGAAGATCGCGCTGCGCGCCGACGCCGGGTACTTCGCCGGGGACCTGGCCCGCGCCGCCGCCGGCCACGGCATGGCCTTCGCGATCGGGGCGAAGCGGATCTCCAGCATGTGGAAGGCGCTGGCCGGGATCGCTGAGGACGCCTGGCGGAACGCGATAGACATGAAAGACGCCCAGGTCGCCGTCTCCCCCTATCATCCCGGCGAATGGCCCGAGGACACGGTGCTGCTGGTCCGCCGGGTCAAGCTGGACCCGGAGCAGGTCTCCGCCGACCCCCGCTCCCGGCGCCGCCGCACCCTGCACCCCGGTCAGCGGGCGCTGCCGATCCCGGAACTGGAGGCCGAGCCGGCGATCTACGCCTACAGCTTCATCTGCACCAACATCGATGTGTCCACCCCGGCCCGGGCCGTGGCATGCGAGCACTGGTACCGGCACCGCACCAGCATCGAGAACATCTTCCGGGACAGCAAGCACGGCGCCGCGCTGCGGCACCTGCCCTCGGGCTACACCGAGGTCAACACCGCCTGGATGTGGGCGTCGCTGATCGCCGCCGCAGTCGCCGCCTGGCTGCACCAGCTCACCGGCCTGATCTCCGGCGGCGAGCTGCTGGAAGGCCACGGGGTCCGCGGCGGCAAGGCGATGATCGCCACCTTGCGGCGGACCCTGATCGCCACCCCCGCCCGGCTGGTCAGCCACGGCGGGCAGCTGATCATGCGGCTGGCCCCCGGCGCCGTCCTGCTGCCCGCCATCCTCACCGCCATCCGCGCCCTGCCAGCCCCCGGCTAACCCAGCGCACGGCACCACCCCGCGCCCGCAGAGCCCCCCACAGGCACCCAGACCCCAGACCACGGCCCCGAGGCCCCGCACCAGCAGAAAGGCCCCGAACCTGCGAACCCGGCGCGACACCCGGGCCATCGTCATACCCGCACCACGCGACCAGCCACTCCAAGATCATCTACATGGCTGTGGATAATATCCGCCGCCTTACTCGTGGATTCGGGTCTGATGTGTCCTCAGCGCGAACGCCAGGCATTCGCGCCGGACCCGGCACCCGGCGCAGATTGCCTTTGCCTCCGTTACCTGCTCCAGGGCCCTACCGGAAGATGACACCGGGAAGAACAAGTCGGGATCAGCGGACCGGCAGGCGGCAACCGACCGCCAGTACTCCTCAGCAGTCACCATGGCCGTGGTGGCTCTCGATGTCGGGGCGCTCGCGGTGGTGTCTCTTGCTGTGTGCGCGACTCGGCGCGGTGCCCGACGACTCTAAGTACCTCGCGCCGGATCGCGCCGCTGCTGGCTCGGATGAGGAACCAGTAGGCGGCGAAGGACCGCTGTGTCCTCGGGTCGGTCGCAACAATGCGGGTCTCGGTGCTCAGCAACGTGCCTGCCAGGGTGGGTGCGAGGCGGAACTCCATCGCGACCTTGATCCAGCCAGGTTGCGACCAGGCGCGCAGAGCTGCGGCGTCCAGAGCAGGCGGCGTCAGCCCTCCCAGCAGGCGCCAAGCCTGGCTGAGGCCTGCTGAGATCACGACCTGGGGTGGTTGGGAGAACAGCACCGGAATGGGCGTGACGTCAAGGAAGGTGCTTCCGGCCAGGGGCTGGTGCTTCCGGCCGGCCAGCCGGGCAGGAAGGAGCCGGATGCCCTCGAGGGCATACCCCAGGGGCAAAGCTGCCATGGTGACCCGGCACAGTTCATCCCATACCGCCGCGGGCGGGGCGCTGACGATGCGGGAGTGCCGCATCCGGTACTGCGGATGCGCGACCACCTCGTCGAGAGTCATCCGGCGGTCAGATCGCGTTGTCGAGTTGCCGGACCTGGTCGGGGGCGAGCTTGATGAGGGCCGCACCCACGTTGTCTTCGAGGTGGGCGACCGTCGAGGTGCCGGGGATGGGCAGCAGAACGGGAGAGCGCTGGAGCAGCCACGCGAGCGCGAGCTGCGCCGGGGTGACCCCCTGCTCGTCGGCGATCTCTCGCAGCGGGCCGCCGGGTCTGGCCAGGTGACCGGTGGCCATCGGAAACCACGGGATGAAGCCGATGTCCTGTTGGTCGGCTGGTTACGACCTGCCGCTGTCGTACTAATAAGAGCGATGCGCAATGCGGTGGTCGATTCGGTGGTGCAGACGAGGAGCGTCTGGTCATTGAAGAGCGCCAGGTGACGCACCGACGCTCCGAGATGGATGATCTCAGAGGCCGTGGTCGTTCCATCGCGCCAGAGCGTGACGGTGCCGTCGGAGCCGCTCGACCAGGAGTCGCTCGACGTCGAGTGCGGCGATCGCTGTGATCACACTGGGCATCGGGTCGTGGGCTAGTGTCCCGGTCCTGAGTTCTGTGCTCTAATGGAGGTATGGCAGGCAAACCGAGACTCCCGCTCGTGCTCACGGATGCCGAGCGGCGGACGTTGGAGGGGTGGGCGAGGCGGCGCAAGACCGCGCAGGGCCTGGCCC
>DASWFT010000581.1:0-1599 GCA_036394075.1 Streptosporangiaceae bacterium | reverse complement strand
TCAGGCTTCGCCAGCGAGTCACCAAGGGCCCCGGCTCCCGCGCCGCCGGTGTCGCGATGGCGTTCAAGCTCATCGAATCAGCACAGACCCGGTGGCGGGCCGTCAACGCACCCCACCTCGTCGCGCTGGTCCGTGCCGGCGCGGTATTCAAGAACGGCAAGCTCATCGAACGACCCGACGAATCAGAGGGTGGTGATCAGCAAGTCGCGTGACACGCCGATCCACAGGTCTTGACTATATGGTTGTTCAGCAATCCGCTGATGGCCACCCGCACCGAGGAGTCGTCCCACCTCAGCACGCTGCTCGACCTCGTCGGGAGGGACGGGTTCTTCGCCGGCAACGACCTGCTGGCGGTGTCGTCGTTCTACCCCGGCCTCGAGCTGGCCACCACCGGCGTGCACTGGCTGACCGGGCTGCCGCTGGTCGGCGCGCAGATCCTGGTGGTTCTGCTGGCGCGATCGGTGCTGGTCATGGCGCTGTTCACGCTGGTGCGACGCGGCACTGGCTCCGGCACGGCGGGCGGGCTCGCCGTGCTGCTCTAGGCCGCGAGCCCGCAGTTCTACTTCCTCGAGGCCCAGTTCTCCCACCAGGCGATGGCCACGGCGCTGCTGGTGGCCCTGGCGTGCCTGCTGGTGCGCAGCTTCGACCGGGGGTCGCCCGCCTCGGCGCGGCGGCGCGACTCCCGCAGGACCGCCGCGGAGACCCCGAAGGTGTCGGTGGACACCAGCACGCGGCCCACGCCGAGCGCTCCGGCGGCGGCCGTCAGCCGGACCACCATGCTGGCCTTCTCGGCGTTGGGGAACACGGACGCGCTCGCGACGAGCCGCCGGATGTCACGGCCCGACATCGGGTTGGCGATGACGCCGACCGTGACGTCGGCCACCAGCCGGTGGCGGCTCACCCGCCAGCCGTTGGCGTGCTGCTCACCCATCGCCCTCCCTGCCCGCCGCCGTCGCGCGTGCCGTCTCCGGGATACGCGTTTCCGCAGCCGCTGACAAGGGTCACGATCGTCATCTGACAAGACCCGCCTGATTCCTCCCGGCTTGACGTATGCCGATATCGGAATATGATTGCGCCATGGCACGGGCAGCGACGACGTCGGACGTCTTCAACGCGATCGCCGAGCAGCAGCGCCGGGAGATCCTGGCGCTACTGCGGGCGGGGGAGGGGCCGGTGACCGAGTTGGCCCAGGAGCTGAGGATGACCCAGCCGGGGGCGTCCAAACACCTGCGGGTGCTCCGGGAGGTCGGGCTGGTGCGGGACCGCAAGGCAGGCAAGCAGCGCCTGTACGGCGTTGACGCCCGCGGGCTGCGACCGGTCCACGAGTGGACCGGCGGGTTCGAGCGGTTCTGGAACGAGAGCTTCGACCGGCTGGACGAGTACGTGCAGGACCTCAAGCAGGCAAGGCAGGAGGAGCAGCTGATGAGCGCGACAGGACGGGACGCGCCGGGGCAGTCAGCGACGGCCGACCGCGAGATCGTGATCTCCCGGGTCATCAGTGCCCCACGGGAGCTGGTGTTCGAGGCGTTCACCGAGGTGCGGCACCTGTCGCGGTGGTGGGGACCGGAGGGGTTCACCACCACCACGCGGGCGTTCGAG
>DASWFT010000580.1:0-2354 GCA_036394075.1 Streptosporangiaceae bacterium | reverse complement strand
CGCCGCGCCCAATCTCGCCGTCCTGGCGCTGCTCATGATCCCCCTCGGCCTGCCGCTGTCACCGTGGCTGGGATCGCTGAGCGCCTCAATCCAGCGCGCCGTCCCGCCCGCCACCGCAACGGAAGCCTTCACCTGGACGTTCGCTGTCATCACCGTCGGACTGGCCAGCGGCAACGCGTTCGGCGGCGTGATCATCCAGGATGCCGGCCCAGGTGCCGCGTTCCTGGCCGCGGGCACGGCAGGCCTGGCCGGGGCGGCCACCGGCGTGCTCTGGCGCTCGAAACTCCGTGAGCCGCAGGCAGCCCCACGGTGACCTCCCACCCACAACAGCCCAGGCCGCAGCCCGCCGGGTAAGACTTCCAAGATGGCGATCCAGCCACATGGTGACCGGTGGCGGCGCACGAGAATGGGTGATCTGTGTGCTCCAACGCGACATTCCAGCGAGTTCGCTTCCCGCTCGTAATCGGCAGGGAGGATGTGGGTAAGTGCTCCCGGCCCTGCCTCCGCGGTTTTGCGGTGATGTGGGCGTAGGGTCGGGGACCGGGTCCCGGCCTGACCTGCGAATCGGCCGACGCCGCTCGGGTTGTCTTGATAACGATCTGTCGGCCGGGCCCCAGTCCTAGGCACCCACCGGCGCTGCCGGTCTGATCTGCCTGGCCTGGGCAAGAGGCCGGGGTTCACAGGTCCGGGCGGCCAGCGGGTGCGTGCCATCCCTCAACCTGAGAAAGGGATGACAGTGACCATCGTAGAGACACGCCCAAACACGCGCGCCATCACCGGCGGTGTGGACACCCACGCAGACGTGCACGTCGCAGCCGCGCTCGACCCGGTCGGCGGCCTGCTTGGCGTCCAGGAGTTCCCAGCCTGCCCGGCTGGTTATGCGCAGCTGCTGGGCTGGCTTCGCGGGTTCGGCGCGGTGTGCCTGGTCGGGATCGAAGGGACCGGCAGTTACGGCGCGGGCCTGGCCCGGCATATCGCTGCGGCGGGTGTGCGGGTGGTGGAGGTCGACCGTGCGGACCGGCAGGACCGGCGCCGTCAGGGCAAGTCCGATCCGCTGGATGCGGTCAGCGCCGCCCGGGCTGCGCAGTCCGGCCGGGCGGCCGGCGCGCCGAAGGGCCGGGATGGCGCGGTGGAGGCGATCCGGGCGCTGATGGTCGCCAAGCGCACCGCCCGCGCCGGGCGGACCCAGACCATCAACCAGGCTCGGGCCCTGGTCTTGACCGGGCCCGACGACATCCGGATCCGCTTCACCCAGCACACGCCCGCGGACCTGGTCGCCGAGCTGGCCTCGCTGCGGCCCCGCCCCGGTGCGGTGGTTTGTTATGCCACCCGGATCGCGCTGCGGGAGCTGGGGCGGCGCGCCCAGTTCCTCGGCCGCCAGCTCGAGCGCCTCGATGAGCTGATCGTCCCGCTGGTGACCGCCCGCGCCCCCGGGCTGCTGGCGCTGTATGGCGTGGGGGCCGACACCGCCGCCATGCTGCTGATCGCCGCCGGCGACCATCCTGAGCGGCTGCGGTCGGAGGCGGCCTGGGCGCACCTGTGCGCGACCGCACCGATCCCCGCCTCCTCGGGGAAAGTCACCCGCCACCGGCTCAACCCCGGTGGTGACCGGCAGGCCAACCACGCCTTGTGGCGGATCGTGATCACCCGGATGAGCTCCCACCCGCCGACCCGCGCCTATGTCGAGCGGCGCGCCAAGGAAGGCCTGTCCAAGAAAGAGATCATCCGCTGCCTCAAGCGTTACGTCGCCCGCGAGGTCTACCCCCACCTGCGCGCCCCTGCCGGCTGACACAAGCTCCCGGGGGCGGCCTGACCCTCTAATCGGCTGCCGCACACTGCTGGCCTTCGAACGATTCGCCGGCCGCTCCCGGGCTCTTCATCCTGACTTGCTGGACGTGACCTAATAAGAGCTTGCCCTCCACCGGAGCGGCCCCTCCCTGTCTTGTCCGCAATCCAGCAACCGGCTCGAAGCATTCTCCCCATAACCCTAAAAAGGCCAGAAATGCTATTTCAAGCCCTTGACAACCATAGGAGCATCGTTATGTCACATTCCGCGGGCCTTGAAATCGCCGTCTCTGTCACCTAGCGTGACTGAACCAGTGTGGCGACGAAGATCGCCATTTCCTCATTTCGCCTCTGAGCCAGATCGCCTGCATGAGTTCGGCCAGCCAGGTCGTGTCGGGCTGGATAGGCATCGTCGGCGGCGCCTTGAAGAGGGAAGGAGGCCGCCGTCAAGCTGGATGAACTCAGTGATCCGCGAGGGCAATGAGGGCACTGCCGTATCCGACAAGGTCATGCCCATGGGAACCCTTGAGCAGATCGCGTGCCATGGCGGTAACGAGGTCGATGTCATC
>DASWFT010000579.1:0-15205 GCA_036394075.1 Streptosporangiaceae bacterium | reverse complement strand
CGTCTTCGCCAGCTCGGTGTTCGTGCCCGTCTCCACCATGCCGCACTGGCTGCAGGCGTTCGCGACAATCAACCCCGTCACCGTCACCGCCGACGCCGCCCGCTCGTTCGCGTTCTATGGCACCCCGGCATCGCTGGGAGCCACCACGGCATGGATCGGCGGCCTGCTGGCCGTATTCATCCCCCTGTCCGTATGGCGCTACCGGCAGATAAGCTAAGCCGCGTTCCGCTACCTGAAGATCCTCATCACGTCACCCACGGGGAGTCCCGCAGCATATACCGCCACCAACATTGCCTGAACGCGAGCTACCCATGCGGTTCAGCGCATGCCGGTATGACACCGTGATGCCGCCTCCTAGCCCTAGCCTCGCGTGCTGTGCCCGGAGGCATTCATCATTCCGTGGTGGTCCGCGATCTCGAAGCCAGCCTGCGCTTCTACCGGGACGGCATCGGCCTGGACCTGTCACACGCTGTAGTTTGCGCTGCGCACCGCTTGAGGTGCGATATCCGCCGATCTGGCGCAGGTTGCCACTGCCAGGATGTGGGCTGAGTGGGTCGGCAGATCTGGTGTTCGGGAGCGGCTTGGAGCATCGGCGGCTGTTTCCCGGCAGCCCCGCGCGTGGTCATCCGGCAGCGCGTGCCCAGGCCTTTCTGAGGGCAAGGATCTCGGCGGTACTGTTCTCCCGGGCGATATACGGGATGTCCAGTGCGTAGCGCATCCGCTCGCGCGGAATCCGGCGGTGCACCTCGGCGACGTCTTCGAGGATCGCGCGGTACAGCTCCGTCCCAGCCATGCAGAAGACGTCAATCAGCACCGGCCGCCCGTCGGCGGCTCTGAAGATGTGGGCGTCGTCCAAGTCGCACCTGCCCCACCAGGGCGTCGATTCCCGGTACTCCGCATCGATCATCTGCGCTGCCCGGCGTACCTCCTCGAACTCCGCATCGCCCGTCGCGGTCCGCCACTGCTCGGCGAACTGCTTGACGACCGGATGGTCCACGGGAGCGACGAACTCCAGGAAGACGACCGAACCGCCGCCTTCGAGGCCGGAGGACAGCTCGATCCTCGGCAGCCATCGATTGCCGGCGCACTTGCGGCACAGGTCCACGAATGCCCAATATGCCGGGTCAAACGGACATACCCTCGCGACGACGGTTCCCTCCGGGGACCGCAGCGCCACCGCCCAGTCGCCCACCCCGCATGGCACCCAGCCCCCTGCGGCTAGCTCGGCCAGGACCTGGCGATGAGACAGCAACTCCCAGGGCAGGCCGGGAATGGGAGGAGGGCCTGCGCTCAGTTCAGGCACCTCAGCAACATATCGGCGCGCCACCGGGCGACGCACCTGATTTATGCGGCTGCCATCCACCATCGATGCCCGCCTGCGGCAAGGCCACCCCGTCATCTGATCCACGGACCCGGCCTCGTCCTCGGTGATCTCCTAATGTGGCACGGCGTTGTGGTCGGCGTCGGCGCCGCGCGCCATCTGCTGGACCGAGACGCCCTCCAGTCTCAGCAGGCGGGCGAGCTCATCAATGACCTTGCGGCCATCGATCGCTCCACAGCTGAAAAGATCGATGGCGATCAGGCCCTCCTCGGGCCAGGTGTGGATGCTCAGGTGTGACTCGGCGAGGATGAGGACCAGGGTGATCGCGCCGTTGGGAAAGATGACGTGGCTCGCGTCGAGCACGCGGCCCTGGCCGGCCTGGACGGCGGCGGTCGCGGATACGGTGAGCTGGCCGATGTCGGCAACCGGAGAGAGCGGGGTGAGGGCCGCGTCGAGCGCGTACAGGACCTTGGGCGGCGACGCTTGCGGCGGCCACGGCGCCGCGTGCGTGCTTGGTGCTCCCTTGCCCGGCATGATGTGGGAGGATACCGTACTTGCCGCCGGTGGGACGGCCCCGGCCGCGGCGGCACGGAGAACCTGAACGCATGGATGTTGACGCAGTCGTTGCCGAGGTTGCCTCGGCGGTTGGGCTGGCCGAGGGCCAGTCGGGGGTCCGGGATATTCTCCGCGCCATCGCGCGCCGGGAGCCGGTGGCGGCCCGCGAGGTGAGCCGGGCGGCCGAACTGCCCGTGCCCCTGGTCACCGCGGTCTGCAACGAGCTGCGGAAGCGGGGCGTGGTGGACCGGGGCAGGCCGGTGCGGCTGACCCCGGAGGGCAGGAGCGCGTTCGGTGGCGGGCTCGCGGACATCTCCGGGCAGTGCCCGCGGTGCGCAGGGCGCGGCACTGTCGTCCCCGACGCGGCTGTCTCGCTGGCGGCCGAGCTGGAGCCGCTGTCGGCGGCGGCCCCGGAGGCCAAGCCGGAACTCGATCAGACGCACTGCACGGTGGCCACGAAGATCCGCCGCGTGCTGCACATGCACGATGCCGGGGCGCTGGACGGCAAGCGGATCATCGTGCTCGGGGACGACGACCTCACGTCGGTGGCGGTGGCTGCCTTCGCGGCGCTGGCCGGCGGGGGAGCCCGGATCAGGCGGCTCGCGGTGGTGGATTGCGACCCAGACGTGCTCGCCTTCATCGGTGCCCAGGTGGCCGGCACCGGCGTCAAAGTAGAACTCATCGAGCATGACGTGCGCAGCCCGCTGCCGCGCGGCCTGCTGGCCGGGTTCGACGTAGCCTGCACCGACCCGCCCTACACGGTGGCTGGTGCGGAGCTCTTCCTGTCCCGTGCCGTGTCCGCGCTGACGTCGGACGTCGGCCAGCACGTGTTCTTCTCGTTCGGGGCGCGCCGCCCGGAGGAGACGCTGCGCATCCAGCAGCTGATCGCGGGCATGGGCCTGACGATCCGGTCCCTGCTGCCCGGCTTCAACGAGTACCTGGGAGCCGGCATCCTGGCCGGCACGTCGCACCTGTTCCACCTGCGGACCACGGCCCTGACCAGGCCGGCGGTCACCGGTGACTACCCCGGACCGCTATACACGGCCGACCTGCGCGCCGCGGCCACCAGGCCCTATCGCTGCGCTGGGTGCGCGGCGGTGCACACGGTCGGGCCAGGCGGGACGTGGCCGCGCATCAGTGAGCTGAAGTCGGCCGGGTGCCCCGACTGCGCTGGGACCGTGTTCCGGCCGATGGCGCTGGAGCGGCGTTGACACCCCCCACTTCAGCTGGCCCTGCCGCGGCGGGCCTAGCCGCGGCTGGCTACCTGGTCCGCCGGGCAGCCGAAAGCGACCTCGATGCGCTGGCCGGCTTCGAGATCGAGATCGCCCGGGTCTCGTTCGGCGACGACGCCATCGCCGATCCGGCGCTGCACCGCAAGCGGGTGTCGGCCGCGCTGGGCAAGCCAGCGGAGATCACCCTGGTGGCCGCGGCGCGGGACGCGCCCACCGCGGCGGTGGGCTGGGCATGGCTGTCGGGCCGGACCAACTCCCTGACCGGGGCCAGGTACGGCAACTTCCGGTCGCTCGCCGTGGCCGATATCCCGGACCGCGCGCAGGTCGCCGAGCTGCTCATGACGGCGGTGCTGGCCGCTGCTGGAGAGGCCGGGTTCGGGCAGCTGACCGGCAAGGTCCATGCCAGGAATCTCGGCATGCGCGCGGTATACCGGAAGTTCGGCTTCGAGGCGACTCATATCACCATGGAAAAGCGCGCCCCATGGACTCCGCAGTGACGGGCCCCGTCGAGTCAGGCCGTGTCGAGCCAGGCACGGTCGAGCCAGGCACGGTCGAGCCAGGCCGTGTCAAGGCAGGCGCGGTCAAGGCAGGTGCGGTCAAGGCAGGCACGGTCAAGTGTGTGGTCTGGGACATCGATAACACCCTGCTTGCCGGCGTCTACCTGGAGTCGGGTGCGGAGCCGCCGCCCGCGGATCCCGGTATGGCCACAGTGCTCAGGGAACTGGCCGGGCGCGGCATCTTGCACGCCATCGCGAGCCGCAACCCGCCAGCGGCGGCCGAGCACGCGGCGCAGGTCACCGGGTGCGAGTTCGCCGCGGCCGAGTGCGGCTGGGGCCGCAAGTCGGACGCGGTGGCGCGGATCGCCGCGGAACTGAACGTCGCCGCTGGCGCGCTGGCCTTCGTGGACGACGATCCGTACGAGCGGGCCGAGGTGACCTTCGCCCTGCCGCCGGTTCTCGTGCTCTCCCCGGAGGACATGGCTGACGCGGTGGGCTGGCCGGAGTTCAGCCCCTCGGTGGTCACGCCGGAGGGGCGTCGCCGCGGCGCGATGTACGCGCAGCGGCGGCGCCGGCTGGCGGCCGAGCGGTCGTTCGGCGGGTCCAGGGAGGAGTTCCTGCGGTCCTGCGGCACGCGGGTCACCATCGCCGCGGCGTCGGTGGCGGATGTGCCCCGGCTGCACGAATTGTCCGAGCGGACCAGCCAGTTCAACTCGGCGGGCGCAGACCTGGCCGAGGATGAGTTCGGGTCGCTGATCTCCTCACCGGCCAGCGGCGTGCTCACGGTGCGGCTGCGGGACACGTTCGGGGACGACGGGCTGGTGGGCGGCTGCGTGACCGAGCACGGAGCGGGGACCTGGACGGTGCGGCTGCTCATGATGTCCTGCCGGGCCATGGGCCGTGGCGTCATCGAGGCGCTGCTGGCCTGGCTCGCCCGGTCGGCGGCCCGGGAGGGAGCCCAGGCCCTGGAGGTGCCCTGCGCGCTCAACGACCGGAACGTGCCGCTGCGGCTCGCCCTGGCGGCCGCCGGCTTCCGGGCGGCGGGCGATCACGCGGCGGGCGATCACGCGGCGCAGGGCCAGGCGGCGGGCGGCCAGGCGGCGGGACAGGCCACTGGACGTGGCGGACTCGGTGTCCCGGGCGGGGCCGTCGGCCCGGGCCGGGCGGTGTTCCGCCTGGACCTCGGCGGCCCGCTGCCGGAGCTGCCCGGCTGGGCCACCGGGCCGGGCGAGCCGTGACTGCCGCGCCGGGCGGCGCCAGCTCGGCGGACGCCAGCTCAGCGGACGCTGCCACGACTGTGATCGCTGATGAGATACGCCGCATCCTCGCCGCTGCCACCGGCCGCGCGGAGATGCTGGACATACCGGCGGATGCGCCGCTTTTCGGCCAGGCCGTCGCGCTCGACTCGCTCACCGGCACGCTCCTGCTGCGCGAGATCCGCGAGCGGTTCGGCGTCGACGTGGCCGGGGAGGACCTCAACCTCGACGCGCTGGCGACGCTCGGCACCCTGGCGGCGTTCGTCGGCGAGCGGGCGCCGGGCGGCCCTGGTGAGGCCGGGTGATGCGGCCGGTGCCGCCGCCGTCAGGCGCGGACCTGTGGTGGCTCGACATCGGTACCGTCCGCCCAGGCCCGGCCGACCTGGCCGAACTCGACCAAGCCGAGCGGGCGAGGGCCGCCTCGCTCGCCTTCGCCGCCGACCGGCACCGCTATCAGGCCGCGCATGTCCTGCTGCGCCGCGTGCTGTCCGGTTACGTCAGCGTCCCGCCCGGTCGGCTCGTGTTCCACCGGGAGCCATGCCCGCAGTGCGGCGGCCCGGCTGGCCGGCCAGCGCTGCCCGGCGCTGGCAGCCCGCATTTCTCGCTCGCGCACAGTGGCGACGCCGTGGTCGTGGCGGTCGCGGGCCAGCCGGTCGGCATCGACGTGGAGCAGGACCCGCGCGGGTGCGTGTGCTCGATGACCTCGGCCATGCACCCTGCCGACGCGGCAGTGATGGCCACCCTGCCCGAGCCGGAGCGGCACGAGGCGGTCATCGGCTGGTGGGTGCGGGCCGAGGCGGTGCTCAAGTGCACCGGGGAGGGCATCGGCCACGGGCTCGGCGACTTCCCCGTGATCAGCGGTCCCGTCGGCGCCGCCGTGCACGGTTGCGCGGTCACCCGGGTGGCCTCGCCGCCCGGCTACCGGGCGGCGCTGGCTATCGCGGGGCAGGCCGGGATCACTGGGCTCACCGTCCGCGCGCAATGGGATGACCGCGGGTGGCCGGCCGTAACCGCGGATCCGCCGGGGCACTAACGAGCGTGTTGCGCCCGGCGTTCGCGTCCGGGTAACGTCCGGGACAGCTCGGGTCTTCGGATTGCGACGTTTGTCGTCGTTCGGCGGACACGACGGAGGTGCAGATCATGCACGCACGGATCCGGACGGTCGTCACGCTGGGTTCAGCGGCGGCGCTGGTCATGGCTTTAGGGTTCGGCGCTTCAGCCGCCGGATCGGACGCGCAGAACTATCTCGACACCATCGCCCGCTCCGCCGACAACGCGAGCTGGCTGCTCCCGGAACAGGTGTGGGACCATCAGCCCCCGGCGGGTACAGGGCCGGACTTTCAACCGGGCGAGCCGACCTTCTCCGCCACCCCGCTCGCCTGGACGCACGCGCAGTTCATCCGGCTCGCGTGGTCCATCGACAACGGCGCGCCGGTCGAGACCCCGCAACCGGTCGCCTGCCGCTACTCAAGCCCGATCTGCGGTCGCTGACCCCGACGTCGCTCTTGGCGCAAAGCGGCAATAGCGGATTCCGTGCCCGCAGCCGGCACAAGACCTTTCGCCGCTGCTCAGCGGGACTGTGGACCGTTACGCGGGCCGCTTACTCCGCTTGCTGCCCGGGTAGCAGCGGGCGCATGAAGGTGCGTTCGTAGCGGAGCACGCAGCTGCTCTCGTCCCTGATGCGGTCTGCTTCGATGAAGTCGGGATCTGTGCCGAACAGGCACGGTACTGCTCATAGGCGGCGAGGCTGGGGAAGCTGAACAGGGCGAGGGCCTTGTCGCTCGCTCCCTCGGCCGGCAGGAAGTAGCCATGGTGCATGCCACCATGGGAATCGACCAGCTCCATCCACCGGCGGCCGAAGCGCTCGAAGGCGTCGATCTTCGCAGGATCGATCACATACTCAACGACGCAGGTGATCACACCTCAGCTTAATCCGCTCGCTCATCATGCAGAGCCGGACGTTCCCGTACCCGCCAGCAACCGGGCAATGGCACATTCGCCGGATCGGAGGGCGTGGGGCAGCGCCCCTGGGCGGCCGGGCCGGGCTGGTGGCTGCGGGTAATCTCATCGCAGGCAGCGGCAGAACGGCACGGAGGCAGATATGACGGCTGTTTTCGCGGTGGACGCGTGCCGGACCCCGGTCGGCAAGATCAAGGGGGCGCTTTCGGCCGTCCGGCCCGACCATCTCACCGCCGATGTGCTCAGCGCGCTGCTCGCGCGCAGCCCGTGGCTGGACCCGGCGCGAATCGACGACGTGTACTGGGGGGCCGCCAACCAGGCCGGCGAGGACAACCGGAACGTCGCGCGGATGGGCGTGCTGCTGGCTGGGCTGCCGGTGGAGGTCCCTGGTGCGACCGTGAACCGGCTGTGCGGGTCCTCGCTGGAGGCAATCGCCAGCGCGGCGCGGGCGATCGCGTCCGGGGAGGCCGACATCGTCTTGGCGGGCGGCGCTGAGTCGATGACGCGGGCGCCGTTCGTGCTGCCCCGCTCGCCGGATCCGTTTCCCCGCGAGGCCGGGGTCGCCGACACCAGGCTCGGCTGGCGGCTGGTGAGCCCCCGGATGCAGGAGCTGTACCCGCCGATCACCCTGGGCGAGACCGCCGAGAACGTCGCGGAGCGCTACGGCGTCAGCCGCGAACGCCAGGACGAGTTCGCGCTGCGCAGCCACCAGCGCGCGGCCGCAGCCTGGTCCGCGGGGCAGTTCGCGGACGAGATCGTTCCCGTGGCCACCCCGGGCGGTGAGGTCAGCCAGGACGAGGGAATCCGGCCGGAACTGACCCTGGCCGACCTCGCGGCCAAGCGGCCGGCGTTCCGGGCGGGGGGCACGGTGACCGGGGGGAACTCCTCGCCACTCAACGACGGCGCAGCCGGGCTGCTGCTCGTGTCGGAAAAGGTTCTTTCCGCCGCCGGAGCGGCGCCGCTGGCCAGGTACGCCGGCACCGCCGCGGCGGGTGTGCATCCCGACTACATGGGCATCGGCCCGGTCCCCGCCATGGGCAAGGTGCTCATCCGGGCTGGCTGGCAGCTGGACAGCCTCGACCTCATCGAGCTCAACGAGGCCTTCGCGGCGCAGGCCGTGGCGGTATCCGATGAGCTCAAGATCGACCCTGACCGGGTCAACGTCAATGGCGGAGCCATCGCCATAGGGCACCCCCTCGGCTGCTCCGGCGCGCGGATCACCACCACCCTGCTGCACGAGTTCCGGAGGCGTGGCGCCAGCCGGGCCGCCGCCACCATGTGCATCGGTGTCGGCCAGGGCATAGCGACCCTATGGCAGGCCCCTTAAGGCCCGCGCCACGGCGTCTGCGGGGTCACGGCATCCGCCGGGGTCAGGGCAACTGCGGGGTCAGGGCAACTGCGGGGTCAGCGCATCTGCTGGGCGACAGTGAAGGCGACCGTGCCCTCGTCGTCGACCTGTGCGTCGAGCGCCTTGTCGTCAAGCGCGACCGCGGCGTTGGCCTCCAGGAACACGCGAGCGCCGTTGGCCTCGATGATCTGGTCCCCGGCGACCGGGTTTTCGGCCAGCGTCACCTGGAACGACGGTGCCTCGGCATCCTGCGCCATGATGCGCAGGCCGGTCTCTTCCGGTAGCTCGGGCTGATCGGTCAGGCTCCGAATCGCCGTGACGGCGCTGTCGGTGAGCGTCAGCATTGCGTATTTCCTCCACTCGTCTGTGTTGGGCAGATTCGCCCCCACTACCCACTCAGGGCTGGCTCATTCCGCATCCCCGCGATCTGGACACCCTATGAGGTAGTTTGTCCAGTTCTGGAGGACATGGTGCCTGCCGTCTCTTTCCTGGGGCGTAGCCGCGCGAGAACGGAGGGGGGCTCACCGCTGTGCACGACGCCCAGGCGCTGGGTGGCACGCGTCAGCGCCACATAGAGGTCACCGCCGCCGCGGGTGGAATCGGCCAGGATCCGGTCAGGGTCGGCGACCAGCACTGAGTCGAACTCAAGCCCCTTGGCCTGAGCGACGCTGAGCACGACGACCGGGGTGGTGAGTTCGGGATCCTCGCCGACAGCGGCGTCGGGCACCGCACCGCGAATCGCCTGGCCCAGCTCACCCAGGCGAGTCGCGGGCACGATCACGGCGAGCCGCCCATCGCTCATCTGGGCCGCCTCGCTGGCCACCAGGTCGGCCAGGCGGGCGGGCAGTTCCGCCGGCGGCACTTGCTCGCGCCACGGCTCCACCCCGGCCTCGCGCACCGAGCGCGGAGGCTCCAGTGCCGGGTCGATTCCGGCCAGCACGTCGGCGGCGACGGCCATGATCTCGGCCGGCGCCCGGTAGTTGATGGTCAGCCGCTCCAGCCGCCACCGCTGCTCCAGGTGCGGCCCGAGCACCCGCTGCCACGATGAGGTGCCCGCCAGGTCGCCAGTCTGCGCGACATCCCCGACCAGCGTCATCGACCGGGCCGGGCAGCGGCGCATCAGCATCCGCCATGCCATCTCGGACAGTTCCTGCGCCTCGTCCACGATGACATGCCCGAAGGCCCACGTCCGGTCCGCCGCCGCGCGCTCCGCTGCGGTCAGGGCGGCCTCGTCGTAGTTCCGCTCCGCCAGCCTGGTCGCGTCGATCATGTCGTAGCCGGTCAGGATCTCTGGATCCGGGTCGTCGGCCACGTCCCGGGCCAGGATGTCCAGCACTCCCTGCGCGTAGGCGACGCGCTGGCGCCGGTCCCGCTCCCGCGCCGCGCGGGCGGCCCGGTCGTCCTCACCAAGCAGTTCGGCCGCCTCGTCAAGCAGCGGCACGTCCGCGGGGGTCCACTCGCCGCCCGGGTCCCGCCGCAGGAGATCCCGTTCCGCGTCGCTCAGGTCCGGAGCGGCCGAAGACAGCCGCTCAGCCGAGGAGAACAGGTCATCAAGCAGCCGCTGCGGAGTCAGGGTCGGCCAGAGTTCCTCCACCGCCGCCCGTACTCCCGCATCTGCGGCAATTTCCCGGCGAAGATCCCCGATCTCCTCGGCGCCGAGCAGGTTCTCCCCGCCGAGCACATCCGCGCCGAGCCGGTCGGCCAGTTGCTGGGTGAGCGCGCCGATGATTTCCCGGGCGAAGATCGGCCTGGCCGCGTTGTGCGGCCTGCGGGATCGGCGGGCCCGGGTCCGTGCCGCCGCGCAGGTGCGGCGGTCCAGCCGCAGGGTCTCCCGGTCCACCACGATCTCCAGCACGTCGCCCGGCACCGACTCCTGGTCCCGTACGGCGGCGGCCACCACGTCGGCCATGGCCAGCCTGCCCTTGACCTCGGCGGCCGCTGGCGGCTCGGCCCGGCGCGCGCTGATTCCGGGGAAGAGGTCGCCGATGGTGGACATCAGCACGCCGGTCTCGCCCAGTGAGGGCAGCACCTGCCCGATGTAGCGCAGGAACGTCGTATTGGGGCCGACGATCAGCACACCGCGCTTGGACAGCTGGTCCCGGTGCGTGTACAGGAGGAAGGCCGCGCGATGCAGCGCCACAGCGGTCTTGCCGGTGCCCGGGCCGCCCTGAACGACGAGCACGCCGCTGAGGCCGGAGCGGATGATCGCGTCCTGCTCGGCCTGGATGGTTTCGACGATGTCGCTCATCCTGCCGGTACGTCCAGCCGTGACCGCCGCGAGCAAGGCCGCCTCACCGGTCAGGCCCTGGTGCTGGCCCGGGTCGGCGGTGGCCAGGTCGAGCACCTCGTCGTCCAGGCTGACCACCGTCCGCTGCCTGGTCTTGATGTACCGGCGCCGCCGTACGCCGTCGGGCGAGGCCGCCGTGGCCAGGTAGAACGGGCGCGCGGCAGGAGCCCGCCAGTCCATTAGCAGCGGCTCGTAGTCAGCTGATTCGTCCCGGAGGCCGATCCGCCCGATGTGGTGCGCTTCGCCGCCATCGAAATCGAGCCGCCCGAAGCACAGTCCGTTCTCCGCTGCGTCGAATTGGGCGATCTGGCGGTAGTACAGGCCGGTCAGCGCGTCGCGCTCGGACCGAGCCTGATGGGTCCCGCCCGTCTCCCTCATCACCCTGGCCAGCCGGGCCGAGGCTCGCTCCCGGATACTGTCGAGCCGGCCGTAGAGCATGGAGACGTATTCCTGCTCCTGCGCCATTTCTCCGTTCGACAATTATCCTCTCCCATGTTATAATCTGGCGGCGTTTTTATATTCTCGGCTTTCTCAACCTTAATAATAATCGGTACAGGGGCGTGCATTCTTCTGCAATGTTTGACCTCCTCAGGGTTGGGTAGCCCAGATGCTCCTGAGCGTGACGAAACTGAGCATCGCGGCGCTGGGCCAGGTGATGAGCGTCGCGCCGATTTTGGGGAGGTGACGTGGCCGCGGCCGGGTACCGGGCCGACGGCGGGCCGGCCGGCCGCCTCGCCCATCGCGAAGACCACCTCCCGCACGGGCCCGCGTGCCCGGGGGGAACCACGCGGGGGACGGCGCGCCCGGGGCCCATGCGCGCCCGCCGGGTAGGGTCGGCCGCGGGTGTGCACCACGAGCGAGGGGGCCGCACCGTGAACCGAGGCACGAACGGCCAGGGCGCCGCGGGGGAGGCGGCACGGGCGGAGCCTGCGGCGACGGAGGAGCCTGCGGCAGCCAGTGCCGTTGCGCACCCTGATGAACTGCCCGGCCAGGCACGGATCTGGACCGTGCCAAACGGAATCAGCCTGGCCCGTCTAGCAGGCGTACCGGTATTCCTGTGGCTGGTACTCGGGCCCAAGGCCGACGGCTGGGCTGTCGGCCTGCTCATTGCGGCCGCAATCTCCGACTGGCTGGACGGCAAGATAGCCCGCGCGTGGAACCAGCAGACCCGTCTCGGGCAGGTGCTCGATCCCGCGGCCGACCGCCTCTACATCGCCGCCACCCTCTTCGGCTTGGCGGTGCGCGCCATCATCCCCTGGTGGCTGGTGGGGCTGCTGCTGGCCCGCGAGTTGGTCCTGGGTGCAGCGCTGCTCGTGCTGCGGCGCTATGGCTACCCGCCGCTCCAGGTCAGCCTCGTCGGCAAGGCCGCCACGCTTTGCCTGCTGTCCGCGTTCCCGCTGCTCTTCCTCGGCGCGCACGCCGGAACACCTGCCATGATCGCGAGAATCGTCGGCTGGGCTTTCGCGATCTGGGGGACGGCCCTCTACTGGTGGGCGGCGGGACTCTACCTCGCCCAGGCACGGGCCCTGGTCTCACGGGCACGGAGCGAGGCAATAGCCGATTCGGCCGGCGGCTCTGGCCCACCCGGCGATAGTCCCCGCGCGGCCGGCCCGCGATGATGGGACACAACATGACAATGAACGGGCGAAGGGAGAGTTGTCACCGGTGAAGGCCGTGGTCATGGCGGGCGGGGAGGGTACCCGGCTGCGCCCGATGACCGCCAATCAGCCCAAGCCGCTGCTCCCTGTGGCCAACAAGCCGATCATGGAGCATGTTCTGCGGCTGCTCAAGCGGCACGGATTCACGGAGACCGTGGTCACGGTCCAGTTCCTGGCCTCGCTGGTACGCAACTACTTCGGCGATGGCGAGGACGTGGGCATGAGCCTGCAATACGCCACAGAGGAAACGCCGCTTGGCACTGCGGGCAGCGTGAAGAACGCGGAGGACGCCCTGCGGGACACGCCGTTCCTGGTGATCTCGGGAGACGCGCTGACCGATATCGATCTCTCCGCGCTTGTGCAGGCGCACAAGGAGAATGGCGCGCTCGTCACGGTAGCCCTCACCCGGGTGCCGAACCCCCTTGAGTTCGGCATCGTGATCGCCGGCGACGACGGCCGCATCCAGCGCTTCCTCGAGAAGCCCACCTGGGGCCAGGTGTTCTCGGACACCGTCAACACCGGTATCTACGTCATGGAACCCGAAGTGCTGGCCAAGGTGCCAGCCGGCGAGGCCGTGGACTGGTCGGGCGATGTCTTCCCGCAGCTGCTCGAGTCCGGCGCCGCGCTGTTCGGCTGGGTGGCAGACGGCTACTGGGAGGACGTGGGGACGCACGAAAGCTACCTGAAAGCACAGGCGGACGTGCTGTCGGGCCGGGTGGACACCGAGATCGAAGGCTTCGAGATGTCACCCGGGGTGTGGGTGGCTGAGGGCGCGGAGGTGGATCCCGAGGCATTGCTGTCCGGGCCACTCGTGATAGGCGGCTACGCCAAGGTCGAGGCCGGCGCCCAGCTGCGCGAGTTCACCGTGGTCGGCAGCAACGTGGTGATCAAGGAAGGGGCGTTCTTGCACCGTGCCGTGGTGCACAACAACGTCTACATCGGCCAGGGCGTGACCCTGCGCGGATGCGTGATCGGCAAGAACACCGACGTGATGGGTGGGGCCCGGATCGAGGAGTCCGCCGTCGTCGGGGACGAGTGCGTGATCGAGCCCGAGGCTTACCTGTCCGCCGGGGTGAAGGTCTACCCGTTCAAGACCATCGAGGCCGGCGCGGTCGTCAACAACAGCGTCATCTGGGAGTCTCGCGGCCACCGCACCCTGTTCGGGCCGCGCGGCGTGTCCGGCCTGATCAACGTCGAGATCACCCCGGAACTTTGCGTCCGGCTCGCCAGCGCGTACGCCACGACGCTGAAGAAGGGGGCGGTCGTCACCACATCGCGTGATGTCTCGCGCGCGGCGCGGGCGTTCAAGCGGGCCGTGCACAGCGCGCTCAACGCCAGTGCCATCAACGTGGTCGACCTGGAGGCCCAGCCCCTGCCGGTAGCCAGGTTCGAGACCGCGCGGTCCACCACCGGCGGCGGTATCGCGCTGCGCACCACGCCCGGCGACCCGCAGTCACTGGACATCATCTTCTTCGACGAGCGCGGCGCCGACCTTTCCCAGGCGGCGGCCCGCAGGCTTGAGCGGATCGTCTCCCGGCAGGAATTCAGGCGCGCATTTCCGGGCGAGATCGCCGAGCTGTCGTACCCACCCCGCGTCGTGGAGGCCTACGCGCAGGAGCTTGTCCGCTCCGTGGACCTGAAAGGCGTGCGCGAGGCGGGCCTCAAAGTCGTGGTGGACTGCGCGGGCGGTACCGCGTCACTGGTGATGCCCGCGCTGCTCGGCAGGATCGGCGTGGAGGCGCTCACCGTCAACAACGGGCTCGACGAGGCCACTCCCACGCAGAGCCTGGCGCAGCTCCGGGCCGGCATGCAGCGCCTGTCCGAGCTGGTGGCTTCTTCCCGGGCCGACTTCGGCATCCGGTTCGACCAGGTCGGCGAGCGAATCCTGCTCGTCGACGACAAGGGCGCGATGGTCAGCGATGACCGGGCGCTGCTCGTTGTCCTCGACCTGATCGCCGCGGAGCGGCAAACGGGCCGGGTCGCCCTGCCGGTGACCACCACCAGGGTCGCTGAGCAGGTCAGCCGGTTCCACGGTGTCCAGGTGGACTGGACGCCCACCTCGCCACACGGCCTCACGGAGGCCGCCATGGCCGAGGACGTGATCTTCGGTGCGGACGGCCGGGGCGGGTTCGTGGTGCCAGAATTCAGCCGCACGGTGGACGGCATCGCCGTCTTCGCCAGGCTGCTCGGCCTGGTCGCGCGTACGCGGCTGACGCTGAGCCAGATCGATGCCAGGATTCCTAGTGCGCACCTGCTCAAGCGCTCCATGCCCACGCCGTGGGCGGCCAAGGGGAGCGTGATGCGGACGGTCGTCGAGGCCGCTGGGGACCGCGAGGTTGACATCACGGACGGGGTGCGGATCATCGAGCCGGACGGCGGCTGGGTGCTTGTCCTGCCCGATCCGGCAGACGCCGTGACGCACCTCTGGGCGGAGGGATCCGACGCCGACGCAGCCCAGGTACTGCTGGACGAGTGGGCCGATGTCGTGGAGCAGGCCGAAAGCTGACCCGCTCACGCGGGCCCGACCTGCCGAGCGCCGCGCACCAACATCGTGATGCGTGAGAGAATCCGGGACATCGTAGCGGGCATGCGTCGGAGGTGCGACCAGATGTGGCGGAGGCGGCGCGACAATTCCCCGGGTGGCTCCCGAGGAGCGGAGCCATCCCCGGGCGGTGGCGGGCGCCGCCGTGGCTGGGGCAGCCGGTTCACCCCGGCTGGTCGCCGAGCGTGGCGCATAGACCGGTCACCCGTAGCGCGGGTAGCGTGGACAGCAGCACGAGACGAGTTCACGCCACGGGCGACCCCCGCAGATGTGGTTCCCGCCCCGAGCCCATGGCCAGCGGAGGAGAGGCTGGGCCCAGACATGCCGAGCGTCTACTGCACCCGTTGCGGGCAGGCCAACCCCGACGGTGCCCGTTTTTGTTCGCATTGCGGCACAATGCTGGCGCGGATGGGCGGCGACCGCCCCGGCGAGACCACGTCCACGATCTCCCTTGGCGGGGTGGACCTCGGTGAGACCGAGTACGGAGACGAGTCTCTTACTGACTCCTCGGCCCCGGAGACGCTGCCCGCAGGCACGGCCCTGCTCGTGG
>DASWFT010000578.1:0-1833 GCA_036394075.1 Streptosporangiaceae bacterium | reverse complement strand
CTGCGCAGTGTCTGTACCAACGTCGGCTGCCGCAGTGTGACCTCATCCGCAACTTGCACGGCGGCACCCGAATCCAGCCCGCATCCAGTCACACTGCCTTAGCTTGCTATTTAACCCCTGTTACTCCAGTTGTCTGGAGTCTCTTGTGTCGCCCGGTGTGTCGTGGTGACATGAGACGGCCACCGCTGAATGATCTTCGGGTCCCTGCGAAAAGACCTGGAGAGCAAGGCGGTGGCCGCGTGGCGTTCATTATGTCGTGGCGTTCGGATGACAACGGGGGCGGGCCTGATGGGACAGGACGGCTGGCGGGGTTCCGCCGGGAGCTGTACCTGTCGCTGGGGACGCGCCGGGACGTGCTGTTCGAGGCCTGTGACGCGGCGCTGTGCAAGCCGGGGCGGGTGCTGATGCTGGCGGAGTTGTGTCTGGAGCCGGAGTGCCGCCGCGGGCACGGCGCGGTCTACGATGCGCTGAACTGCGGGGATGTCTGGTTCGCGCGGCTGCGGCGGGCGCTGTCCGGGCTGCCGCTGCGGGCCTGGCCGGACGGGCGGATCCGGCTTGCCGTCGATGTCAGCAACTGGCTGCGGCCGGACGCGGCCACGAGCCCGGGCCGGTCGTTCTGCCACTGCTACGGGCGGGGGAAGAGCAGCGCGCAGATGATCCCCGGCTGGCCGTACTCCTTCGTCGCGGTGCTGGAGCCCGGCCGCACGTCGTGGACGCTGCCGCTGGACGCGGTCCGGCTGGGC
This sequence comes from Streptosporangiaceae bacterium, assembly GCA_036394075.1. Lineage (GTDB taxonomy): Bacteria > Actinomycetota > Actinomycetes > Streptosporangiales > Streptosporangiaceae > JAWWPY01. The sequence goes on along the minus strand of DASWFT010000578.1, from coordinate 1,090 downwards.
CCGGGCGGCGACCTGGCCGCGGTCACCGCCGCGCAGGTCCGCGACGTGGTCACCCGGCTCATCGCCGCCGGGCACTGGCGCGAGGGCGACCCGGGCATCATGGTGATCTTCGACGCCGGGTACGAGCCGGCCCGGCTCGCCTGGCTCCTGCGCGACCTTCCCGTGCAGGTCACTGGCCGGCTCGGCACCAACCGGGTGCTCCGGCTGCCGCCGCCGCCCCGCCTGCCCGGCCAGATGGGCCGCCCGGTGAGGCACGGGCCGGAGGTCCGGCTCGCCGCGGACGCCGCGCGCCCGGATCCGGACGCGGAGACCAGCACCGTGACCAGCCGGTACGGCACCGCGGCCGCCTCCTCCTGGAACCGGGCGCACCCGAAGCTGAAGGCCCGCGGCGCCTGGGAAGGGCACCAGGGCCCGCTGCCCGTCATCGAGGGCACCCTGATCCGGCTCACCGTCGACCACCTGCCCCATGACCGCGCGCCGAAGCCGGTCTGGCTGTGGACGTCCCGCCCGGACGCGGGCCCCGCCGAGGCGGACCTGTGCTGGCAGGCGTTCCTGCGCCGCTTCGATATCGAACACACATTCCGGTTCCTGAAGCAGGCTCTGGGCTGGACCCGCCCGAAGCTCCGCGACCCGGCCGCCGCCGACCGGTGGACCTGGCTCGTCCTGGCCGCGTTCGCCCAGCTCTGGCTGGCCCGCCGCCTGGCCGCCGACGCCCGGCTGCCCTGGCAGCAGCCCTGCCGGCCAGGCCGGCTCACCCCCGCCCGGGTCCGCCGCGGGTTTCGGGCCGTCCACCGCGCCATGCCCGTCCTCACGGCCGCACCGAAACCCGGAAGGCCAGGTCCGGGCCGCCCGCCTGGCTCGAAAAACCGCCGGCCCGCCACCCGCCACGACGTCGGCAAGACCGCCAGGCAGCCAGAAACCAGCAGCTCAGCAGCAGGTTAAATAGCAAGCTAAGTGGGTGAGGCTGGAAGTCCGTCGGGGGTTCATCAGGCGGCCTCTGGCAGGCTGTCTGGCTGGTCGGCGGGTTCTTGGTGGGCGCTGATCCGTTCGAGCAGCCCGGCCAGGTCTTTGGCGGTGAACTTCCAGTTGA
>DASWFT010000577.1:0-1560 GCA_036394075.1 Streptosporangiaceae bacterium | reverse complement strand
AGGGTGAGGATCACAGGCATCCCGCCAGGCGGGTCGAGCTTGCGGCGCAGCCGGTGCACATGAACCTCGACCACTGCCGGGCCGCCGTCGAAGGCCGGGTCCCAGCAGTGGTCGAGCAGTTCGGTCTTGGACACCACGTGGCCCTTGCGTCGCATGAGGTGTTCCAGGACCGCGACTTCCCGGCTGGTCAGCTCCAGCACGGCACCGTCGCGGGTGACGGTGCGGCTGGCTGGGTCGAGGGTGAGGCCGCCAGCGGTCAACAGCGTCGGCCTCTCGCCGAGGCTGCGCCGGGTCAGTGCTCGCAGGTGCGCGAGCAGGACCGGGTAGGAGAACGGCTTGGCCAGGTAGTCATCGGCTCCGCTGTCCAGCCCTTCGGCGTGGTCGAGGTCCTCATCCATCGCGGTGAGCATCAGGATGGGGGTCCACAGCCCCTGCTCGCGCAACTGCCTGCACACCTGGTAGCCGTCCAGGCCGGGCAGCATCACATCGAGGATGATGACGTCGTGGGCTGTTTCGCGGGCCTTCCACAGACCATCCTCGCCGTTGTCGGCCACGTCCACGACATAGCCCTCCGCCTGTAGGCCCCAGGTGAGGGACTCGGCCATGGCCTGCTCGTCTTCGACTACCAGTACCCGCATGACTCAAGCATCCCCGACCTGGCGGGTCACCCACCTACTGAGGGCTTCCACAAGATCCTCCTGGACATAACTCGGCCAACCTCACCAGGACGCTAAGCGCCCGCGGCTTTCAGGACGCTTTCACCGAGGCAAGCCCGGGGCTCCGGTCGACCTAGACCGCCGCCCGGCGCGCGAGCCGTCGGCGTTGTCGCCGGTGTCGGTTCTGTGGCGCAAGACCCTCAGCCAGGAGTTGCGACTCCGCGCTGGTGGCGGCCTCGCCGCTGCTCGACGCCATCAGTGGCCGCTACTTCAACGACTGCCACGAAGCAGTCTCAGTCGACCACCGCGATATGGCGCAACGACACCGCCGGGCAGTCGGCCGACGGTCGATCGCGGCCTATATGAGCTAAGATGATTATGCGTTATCCTAGTGGGACTTCCCAGCAGAAGTGATGGGGCAACGATGAATGTTCTTAGCTTCTTCACCCTCGTTATCGTGGGATTCACCGGCTGTGCGGAGTTCGGCTCCTACGCCTTTGTCCACCCTGTTATCCGCCGCCTGCCGACCGAATACCACCTCACCGTGGAAAAGGGTCTCCTACGTACCTTCGGGCGGGTCATGCCCGTACTCATGACCGGATCCATGATACTGGCCATTGCCCACGCCAGTGCTGGCGGAGATAACGGCGGCCCGGCCCTCTGGCGGTGGCTAGGGGCGGCATCCTGGATCGCCGCGCTGGTCTCCACCATCATCGTGAACGTGCCGATCAACATCGCGACCGGCAAGATTGATCCGAAGGCGCCTCCAGAGAACTGGAAGTCCACCCGGAACCGGTGGGAGGTGTTCCAGGGCGTTCGCTCCTGGCTCATGGTGATCGGGTTCGTGTTCATCTGCGTCGGGTTCGCCATCGACTAATCCGCGGTCCCCGCCACCGACCAATCC
>DASWFT010000576.1:0-2908 GCA_036394075.1 Streptosporangiaceae bacterium | reverse complement strand
GGCATTCTCTGAACTAAGAAAATGATCATGAGGTGCTGGGCTGGTTTGCGCTGTTCAGTTCGTGGCGGGGGTGCGGCTGAGGGCGGGGCATGCCAAGTCCGACCGGGCCGGGGGTGCGTGTGCGCCGGTCGATCTGGGCGAGTTTGTCTTCGGCGCCGGCGCGGCTGATTTTGAGTCCTTCGGCTTCGCCGAGCCAGCCTTCGCGGTCCGCTTCGGCGATGCGGGCGGTGAGGTTGTCGCGGATCTCGGCGATGCGGTCCCGCTGGGCGGGGTCGGGCCAGCGCAGGGCGCATCGCAGGCACCGTTGACCGAACCGACTGGGAGGCCTCGGAGGTTCCTGCCGAGGTCGACGGGCAGTGACGCTGCTGCCGGTCATTGTCCCGGTTCGGCTCGTCTGGTCACTGCGAGTGCTGGCACGGATCTGCTCTTATCGGTTGTCGTCAAGTAGGGCGGCACGCGGAGGTACCGATGTCAGAGCACAGCATTGCGGTCCGGGATGTTGCCGCGCTAGAGGTCGCGAGGATCGGCGGGGTGGAGGAGACCGGTGATCCGCTGCTGCCGTTCCGGTTCCTCGATGAGCTGGGTGCTGAGATACCTGCCGTTACCGAGTTCCTGCACCACATGCTCGCCGACGACGCCAGCCCGGCATCTTTGAGGTCGTATGCCTACGAGTTGCTGGCGAGCTCATGCCAGGTGCAGTCACCGGACCAGTCTCCCGCCGTCCGCGATCGGCCAACGCAACAGTGCCGCCTCGCTCCGAATGAGCTGACCGTCCTGACCCTCAGCAAGGACGAGCTTGACATCGCGGTCCGGCTGCAGTCACGCCGGCCGGAGGACCGGGAATGGCGGCGGTCTCTCGGCGCCCGGTCCCGGCGTCTCGACGCCGGGGAATCGGCATCGATCGCCATCGCGCTAAGCAGATCGCACGCCTTCGCCAGCGACGACGAAGACGCCCACCCTGTGGAAGGCACTCACCGGCACTCCTGGGCACCGGACCAGAGACTTGTTCGGGCAGCTCGTTGCCGGCGGAGCCATCGACAGGAAGAGGCCCGACAGACCTGCCACGTCCTCCAGACTGATGACCTGCACAATCTCGGCGGCCCGCCCTGGTAGCCACCCGGAGAGCATGCGCCAGCCACCTGAGAGACGCAGAAAGCCCAGATCTGCATAGCCGACGCCTCGAAGTGCACCGAGCCAATGACCGCGCCGAACGGCCGGTTTGCGCGCCCATGCGCACGACCGACGGTTAGTCTCCGACAACCTCAGCGTCATCAGTCAGCCACCTCGTGCTCCGAGCTCCGTCGTCTCCATCAGGCGCGGCGACATCAGACAGCGTTTGCGAATTCCCGGGACCACGTGGTCGCAGCCGAGTCAGTGAGCGGGAAGGTCGAATTCGTCTGTGTAGACGATGCGCGAGCGGGTGCGGTCCAGCGGAGAAGATTCGAACGACGGATCGCCGTCGATCTCCTCACGTAGGTAGGTCTCGGTTTCGGTGATGAGCAGCCGATGCTCGCCGTTGTTCGCCAAGCGCGGCAACGGGGGTGCGCAGGTGCGCTGGCGCCGGGAGCTTCGGAGACGTCGTGCCAGGCCGCCCGGTGATCTGGGAGTTGCGGTCACGTGCGCTCACCAGCAGACGCTCAGTGGTGCAGGCGCATCTAATCGCAGAATGAGCGCGCGTGTCGTCGAGCCGGACCTGGGGATCCCGAGTGCCCTGATTCTGGCTACGGGTGAGAGGGCACTCGCCGAGGACGAGGGCGCGCAGCCGGACACCGAACCTGACATGGTCGCCCGCGAGGTCGGGATCGAAGTCGGCGCCGCCACGGCGGGGGAGGCAGCGGTCCACGCCACCGACGAGCCTGGCGACGCGACCGCTGGCCTCGGCTTGCCCGCTTCAGGGAACCTACCTGCAGACGTGCTCGCGTCGGCGTCATGCACGGCTCCAGGCACTGGGGTCGGGAGCGCTGTCGATGGGCGGCTGCCGCCCATCGCTCCTGACCTCTCGGGCAGGGTTCTTACCTGTTGTCCGACTGGACCAGGCGCTCCACGAGTTCGTCGACATTGCCCGTCTTGGGCAGGTCGCGCTTGGCCAGCAGGTCGCTCAGTTCGGCCCTGGTCATGCCCTCGTAACGCTCGCGGGCGCGCTGATGAGCCTGCCTTGACCGCGCGCGCTCGAGCTTGCGGGCTTCCTGTGCCCGCTCCTGGTCGGCCCGCTCGGCCTGCTCCGCCTGCTCGCGGGAGGCCTTGGCGGCCTTCGCGGCCTGGTCGCGTGCGGTCTGCCCGATCGTGTCCGCCTTCCCGCGCACCAGGCCGCCGACTGACTCGGCCCGCTCCCGCACGGCGTCACCGGCCGACTCGGCCCGTTCCCGGACCGTGTCCGACAGCGTGGTCGCCTTCCGCGCCCACCGCACGGAGAGGCCGCGGTTGGCGTCAACGGTCCGCTGCACGAAGTCGAAGTACCGCTCAACGGCCGGCACGAGATCGACCTGCGGCAGCTTCGGAATCCGGTAGGTGCTGTCGATAATTTCCCGCACTCCCCGTGTCCAGATATCAGCGGTCTTCTCCACCGCCTTGCCTGCCTGGCTCGCGGCGGAACTGTACTGCTTGGTCACCTTGACCATGTTGCCCCCATTTCCTTGATCTTGCTTGCGGGGTGCCAGAAGCCTGCCCGCTCCTGTGACCTGCATCGATAGACGGCTCATGGCATCAGGAATGATGATCAACCGTGTCTGTCCGTCTGCTCTGCCTGATCTTCGTTCTACTCTGCGGCTGGCTGGTCTTGCCCGGCCGGTCCACGGCGTCCAAGGACACCGGGCTGCTGGTGCTGCGGCACGAGGTCGCCGTGCTGCGCCGCGCTCATCCCCGGCCCCGGCTGGACCGGGCCGGCCGCGCTGTCCTCGCCGCGCTGACC
>DASWFT010000575.1:0-5195 GCA_036394075.1 Streptosporangiaceae bacterium | reverse complement strand
AGGGCCGCGCCGAGGGCGTTGAAGGCGAGGAACCGCGGCCAGGGCATCCGGGTGATCCCGGCGATGATGCCGTTGGCCTGGCGCAGGCCCTCGATGAACCGGGCCACGATGACGATCTTGCCGCCGTGGCGGGTGAAGAAGGATTCGGCTCTGGCCAGGCGTTCCTCAGTGAGCAGGACGTAGCGGCCGAAGCGCAGCACCAGGGTGCGGCCGCCGAACCGCCCGATCGCGTAGCCGACGTTGTCGCCGGCCACTGCGGCGGCGAAGCCGATCACGCCTACGGCGACGATGTTCAGGCGCCCGGCCCCGGCGTAGACCGACGCCGCGATCAGGACGGTCTCGCCCGGCGAGGGGACCCCGAAGTCCTCGATGAAAATCAGGAAACCGACCGCGAGATACCCCCAGTGATCCAGCAGCGGCGCGAGGGTCTCCAGGAATCCTGGCAGCTGCACGGGGTGGCTCATCGGGTCGCGGTCTCCTCGCGGGCGGTGACCGCAGCGGCCGTTGTGGCACACTCGGTTTCCGGACGGCTCTACAGGGCCGTAGAGGTTCTACAGTAGTGTAGATGGCTGGTCCGGGAAGGGGCACATGATGCCGCACGCTAATCCGCAGCCGCCGCCGCCGCCGCGCCGCGGCGCGGGCGAGCTGGAGGCGGCGGTCTTGTCGGTGCTGTGGGAGGCCGGGCGGGCGCTGAGCCCCGGTGAGGTCCAGCAGGCGCTGACCGGGCAGGCCGGCGCGCCGGAGCTGTCCTACAGCACGGTGGTCACTATCTTGTCCCGGCTGCACGCGAAGCAGGCGCTGGAGCGGCGGCGTGACGGGCGGGCGTTCCGGTACGTGCCGGTGGCCGACGAGGCGGGGCTCGCGGCGCGGCGGCTGGCCGCGATGCTGGACAAGGAGCCGGACCGCCAGGCCGTGCTGTCCCGGTTCGTCGCGGACCTGTCCGGCAGTGATGAGCAGTTGCTGCGTGGCCTGCTCGGCGATGGCGGGCAGGAGGGCGGCTGACGTGGGCCTGGTGGTCTACCTGCCGCTGGCGCTGCCCGCGTTGTTCGCGCCGTTCGCCGGGCCGCTGGCTGCGCGCCTGGACCCGGTGCACGCGACGTGGCTGCTGACCGGCGCGGCGGTGGCGCTGGCCGGGTGCAGCACGCTGGCCCTCGGGCTGCTGGCCGCGGCGGCCGCGGTGCGCATCCCGCTGGTCGCCTCGCTGGGCCACTGGTCCCTGCCGGTGCTCGGGCCTGACAGCCCGCCGGGGCTGGCGGTGGCGCTGCTGGCCGGGATCCTGCTGGGCGTCGCGGCACTGACCGTGAGCGGGTTCGCCATCCGCCGGTACAAGGCGCTGGCCAGCGCCTACCGGGAAGCACGGTGCCTGCCCGGGCGCGGGCAGACAGTGGTGGTGGCGGACGAGGCCGCCGACGCGTACGCGCTGCCGGGCCGGCCGGGGCGGATCGTGGTGACAGCCGGGATGCTCGCCGCGCTGGATGAGCCGGGGCGGGCCGCGCTGCTCGCGCACGAGCAAGCGCACCTGGCCGGGTTCCATTACCTGTTCACCACGGCCGCGCGGCTGGCGGCCACGGCCAGCCCGCTGCTGCGCCCCGCGGCGCGGGCGGTGGAGTACACGGTGGAACGCTGGGCGGACGAGCGCGCCGCCACGGTGGTCGGGGACCGGCGACTGGTCGCGCAGGCGATCGGCCGCGCCGCGCTGGCCGCCAAAGCGAACCGGCCCCGCCGCGCGACCCCCGACGCGCTCGGCGCCGTCTTCTCCGGCACCCGAACACGGGCGCACGCCCGCGCCGGCCCGGTGCCCCGGCGGGTCGCCGCCCTGCTCGCCCCACCGCCGCCGCGCCGGCTGGTCCTGCTCACGGCCGTGATCGCCCTGGTCGCCCTCGCCGGGATCTGCGCCCTGATAGCGGCCAACGACCTGCAGGACCTGCTGTCCCTGGCCAACACCCACCACCACTGACCCGCCATCACCCACCCCGGCCGCCCAGGCAGCCAGGCGCCATCTATCCGCGCCCCCGCCCGCCGGGCTCGGTAGCGTGAGCGCGCTGCGGCCCGCCTCGCAGGCCTGCCCGGCCCGGCCGGTCCCACGCGGCCGGCCGCACCAGGCGGCCTTGTACGCCGCCGGGTTCACCACCGCGTTCGGCGCCCATACGGTCGCCGGCCAACCTCGGCGTCTACACCGGCACCCGCCATGGCACGCTGCTGTTCGCCGTCCTCGCCGCGCTAGGTCCCGCGGTGGCCGGATGGGCGTCGTGGCGGGCGCGCCGAAGCCGGTGCCGGATGATCAGCGCCAGGATGGCCAGCGCGGCGGCGGCCAGCAGGTAGAGGGCGTACCGGTTGGCCTGGGTGTAGATGGCCTGGATGTGGTTTCCGGCCAGACAGCCGACCGACGCGCCCCTGTTCGACCGCGATAGTTCCCTCGGCGAGCATGGTGATCGCCGTGGCGGTGACCGTGACGGCCCGGGTTCGGGTTCACTTCCGGCCATCACTCGGGGACTACCGAGGGTGGTCCGCGGCCACGCCGGCGGGAGAGGACCCAGAAGCCAGCCAGCGCAGCGGCGCCTAGAGCTGCGACGACCAGCGTGGTTCCGAGCCCGCTGCGCGGCAGCTGCAGCGCGTAGAAGCGGCGCACCGCGGGTACCGGGAACAGCAGCACGAAGCCGGCCAGCACGGCGCCGACCAGCACGATCCTGCGCCAGGTCAGCGGGATGGCGAGCAGGACCAGCACGCACAGGCTGAGGATGAGGGTGACCAGGGTCGCGGCCGTGCGCTGCTGCACCAGCGGGACACCCCGCGCCCGGGCCAGGGCATATGCGGCGAATGTCGCCGCCGCCACGATGCTGCCGGCCGGGATGGCGAAGCGCAGCACCCGGCCGGTGAACCCGGGCAGGTAGCGCCGCGAGTTCGGCGCGAGCGCGAGGAAGAAGGCCGGAATGCCGATGGCCAGGGTGTCGATGATCGTGAGGTGGCGGGGCAGGAACGGGTACGGCAGCAGCGTGACGCCCACGGCTACCGCGAGAAGCGTCGCCCAGACCGTCTTGGTTATGAACAGGTTGGCGACGCGTTCGATGTTGGCCGTCACCCGGCGGCCTTCCGCGACGACGCCGGGCAGGGTGGCGAACCGGCTGTCGAGCAGCACCAGCTCGGCGACCGCCTTGGTCGCCGGCGCGCCCGAGCCCATGGCGATGCCGATGTCGGCGAGCTTGAGGGCCAGCACGTCGTTGACGCCGTCGCCGGTCATCGCCACCGTGTGGCCGCGCGCCTGCAGAGCCTTCACCATCGCCTGTTTCTGCTGCGGGGTCACCCGGCCGAAGACCGAGCGCTCCTCCAGCAGGCGACCGAGCGCGCCCAGGTCCTCCGGCAGATCCCGCGCATCGGCCGGTCTGCCGGCGTGCGGCAGGCCGGCCCGCGCCGCGACGGCGCTGACGGTGAGCGGGCTGTCCCCGGAGATCACTTTCAGCGCCACCCCCTGCGCCGCGAAGTACGCGATGGTCTCGGCGGCGTCGGATCTCAGCCGCTCCCCGAGCAGGACGAACGCCGCCGCCCGCAGGCCGTCCGGGAGCGACTCGCCGTCCAGCGGGCCCACGGCGCGCGCTAGCACGAGGACCCGCCGGCCGCTGGCGGCCAGGCCGGCGGCCTGCGACAGCTGTTCCCGCTGGCCGCCGGGCAGCACCATCTCCGGCGCCCCCAGCACCCAGGTGCCATGGCCGCCGAAGCTGGCCGCGCTCCACTTACGCGCCGACGAGAACGGCACAGCTGCCTGGCGCGACCACCCGCCCGGCGGCGGGAAGACCTGCCCGATCGCGGCCAGCGTCGCGTTGCGGTTCTCGTCGTCGGCCAGCGCCCCCAGTGCCGCCTCGGCCGGCGCCTGGCCGTCGAGCCGGATGAGGGTGTCGAACGCGATGGTCCCGTCGGTGAGGGTGCCGGTCTTGTCCAAGCACACCACGTCCACCCGGGCCAGGCCCTCGACCGCGGGCAGCTGCTGCACCAGGACCCGGCGCCGGGCCAGGGTGAGCGCGGCGACGCCGAAGGCGACGCTGGTCAGCAGCACCAGGCCCTGCGGGACCATGCCAACCAGCGCGGCGACCGTCCCGGTGGCAGCCTCCCGTACTGTCCCGTGGCCGTGCAATTGGCTGATCACCAGCAGCACGGCGACCGGCGGGATCGCCCACGTGACGTAGCGCAGAATCCGGTTGATGCCGTCCATCAGCTCCGAGCGCACCGGCGCGAAGTGCCGCGCCTGGGCGGCGAGCTTGCGGGCGTACGCGTCGGTGCCCACCGCCGTGGCCTGGTAGCCGCCTGACCCGGCGACCACGAAGCTGCCCGACAGCAGGCGGTCACCCGCCCGCTTGCCGATCGGCTCGGACTCGCCGGTGAGCAGCGACTCGTCGGCTTCCAGGCTGGTGCTGGCGCGCACCACCCCGTCAGCCACCAGCTGGTCGCCGGCGCGCAGGTCGACCAGGTCACCGGCGACGAGGTCCGCGACAGCTATGTCCTGCGGTGTGCCGTCGCGGATCACCCGGACCCGGGGGGCGCTGAGCACGGCGAGCCGGTCGAGCGTCAGCTTGGCGCGCAGTTCCTGTGCGATGCCGATCAGCGCGTTGGTGACAAGCACGATGCCGAACAGGGCGTCCTGCGGCTGGCCGGCAACCAGGATCACGGCCAGCAGGACACCGAGGATGAGGTTGAAGCGGGTCAGGATGTTCGCCCGCAGGATCTCCGCGACCGAGCGGCTGGTGCGCTCCCCGCCCACGTTGGTCAGCCCACGCGAGCGCCGCTCGGCAACCTGGGCGCCGGTCAGGCCGGTAGACGGAGTCTCCGCGGTCGGCGCGGCCGGCGCCGGTGGCGTTGAGGCGGCCGCGTCAGCCACGTCGGGTCACTGCGTCGCGGTGCAGAGCCAGCGGAAGGCGCGGCCAGGCCAGGGCCCGGTACCGGCGGCATCGACAGCGCCCATTCCCCGGCGCGGCGACGGCGGGATCATGGGTCGCGCCTAGCGCGCCGGGAGCAGCGCGCGCAGGTAGCACGTGATCCATCGTCCCGTGCTGCATGGATTCTCTGCTCGGTCACCCGATGAGCCTTACCTAACGGCGATCAGTGTACCGGCGCGGGTCCTTGGCCAGGCAGCGGCACGAAGACGAGCGGACTGGCAGCGCATGTCAGGACGCCGTGCTGCGGGTGCGCTTGCCGGTCGTGAACCA
>DASWFT010000574.1:0-7643 GCA_036394075.1 Streptosporangiaceae bacterium | reverse complement strand
CCGGCGCAGGATCACCGCCATCGTGTAGTGGTCGCGGTGAATATGGGTGACCAGGCAGCGGGTGATGTCGCCCATGCCGCGGCCGATCCGGGCGAGGGCCGCCTCGAGCAGTTCGGCCGACCTTTCCAGGGCCCAGCCCCCATCGATCAGCACCAGGTCATCGCCGGACTCGATGGCGTAGACGTTCACCGCCCGCAGGCCGTCGTTGGGCAGCGGCAATGGGATCCGGTGCACGCCGGGCGCGATGGTGAACAGCCCAGGCTCGGTCCAGTCGGGTGCGTCGTGCCCTGCCGTTTCTGCCATGCTTTCCCATCCGGGGCCCTAGAAAGTCCAGGCAAAACAGTATGTCAGGGCAGCCGGTAGACGCGGCGCGCGTTGTCCCGGGCCACCATCGCGGCCACGCGGCAGGCGTCAGCGGCGGACCAGTCACCTGCGCCCACCCATCCGCCCAGTGTGGCGGCGATCGCGCGCCGCCATAGCACCGACCCCAGATAGTGCAGCTCCGGCAGGCCAAAGGCGTCGGAGGAGTACAGCTGCTTCGCGAACGGGGCCAGCTCGAAGGACTCGGCGATCAGATCGAGGCTGCGGGCACCCAGGAAGTTCACGCCGAGACCGACGTCGAAGTAGACGTTATGGAAAGCCTGCGCGAGGTAGCCGGCTTCACGGTGATACGGGTAGCAGTGCAGCAGCATGACCGGCACCGCGGCCACCTGCGGGATGCGCAGGAAGTCCAGCAGCAGGAGCGGGTCGACCTGGTGCAGGTCCAGGTCACGGTCGCCGAAGCCGGTGTGTACCTGGATGGGCAGGCCCAGGTCGACGGCGGCGTGCAACCCGAACCGCAGCAGCACCGGATCCTCCAGCCGCGGCTCGGCTGGCCCAGCGCTGTCGATCCACTGGCCGGCCGCCTCCCGCACGGCGGCCTCGCCCGGCCGGCTCAGGTCGATGCCGAAGCCGGAGCGGTACGCGATGATCGTCTTTACCCCCACGGCGCCCGCCGCCGCCTCGGCCAGCCGGGCCCGGAACGCGTCGGCGTAGTCGCGTCCCGCGATGCCGTCCGTGGCAAGCTGCTCGGCGAGCCCTTCCAGCCGGACGATCGTGTGGCCGCGCCCGCCGGATGCCGCCGACATCTCGGCCGGGCCCAGGATCGTGGCCGGGCGAAGGCCGGTGTCCACGAGCCAGTCCGAGACACCAGCGCCGCCGAGGAAGATGGCCGTGACCTGCTCGTCGCCCAGCTCTGAGCGCCGGGCCCAGTACTCATCCGCCGGGGCGCGCGCGGGCAGGCCGAGCCGTGGCGCGCACCAGCGACGGATGGCGAACCCGAGCTGGGAGTCGAACTGGGTCATCCAGTCCGGGATGGGGTCCGGGGATGCCTCGTTGAGAGTCTGCTCGAAGTCCGCCCGGCTCGGCCCGGCGGCGAACGCGCCGTGCACATGATGATCCACCAGCGGCACCGACGCGACGTAGTCAGCCAGTTCGCGGCCGCTGGCCGGCCCGGAGTCCGTCACCCCACCATCGTGCCGCAACTGCCCTATCGGGGGTTGAGGGCCTCAAGCAGATCGGGGAGCTAGCCCAGGGACGGAGCCCTCCGCTCGGGGTGGGATCATGATCTGCAAAGGCGCGCTCTGGCGATCGTCTTCGATGGGCTCCGCCCACCGCCGGGCCGCTGACCACGTCGCCCTCCGTTATCCCTTGCCGCCCTTCCCGAGATGTGGCATCCGCCGTGCCGCCGAGACAGGGAGACTTTAATGATGGGATTTGACTTGGCTGGCCTGCTCGCCGCCCGGCGTGGCCAGGGATACGAACTGCACGCCCGCTACCTGAACCCCCAGCTGCCCCGCATGCTGCACGCGATCGGCTTCGACAAGGTATACGAGAGAGCGGAAGGTGCGTATCTCTATGACCGCGAGGGCAACCGCTACGCCGACTTCCTGGCCGGCTTCGGCGTGTTTGGCCTGGGCCGCAACCATCCGGTGGTCCGCCGGGCGCTGCGGGACGTGCTCGACGGCGAGCTGGCTGACATGGTCCAGTTCGACTGCGGGCTGCTGTCCGGCCTGCTGGCCGAGCAGCTGATCGCGAAGGCACCCGGGCTGGACCGGGTCTACTTCTGCAACAGCGGCACCGAGGCGGTGGAAGCGGCGCTGAAGTTCGCCCGGTATGCGACGGGCCGGCCGCGGGTGATCTACTGCGACCACGCGTATCACGGGCTCACGGTCGGTTCCCTGTCGGTGAACGGCTCGGCGGAGTTCCGGCGCGGCTTCGATCCGCTCCTTCCGGACGCCGTCATCCCGTTCGGCAGCCTTGAGGCGCTGGAGGCCGAACTCCGCCAGGGAGACGTCGCGGCGCTCATCGTCGAGCCGATCCAGGGCAAGGGCGTTCACGTCGCGCCAGACGGGTTCCTGGTTGCCGCCCGCGCCCTGCTGCACGACCATGGCGCCCTGCTCATCTGCGATGAGGTGCAGACGGGCCTGGGCCGGACCGGGCGGTTCTTCGGCTACCAGCATGAGGACGTCGAGCCGGACATCGTCACCGTCGCGAAGGCGCTTTCCGGGGGGTTCGTCCCGGTCGGTGCCACGCTGGCCAAGGACTGGATTTTCAAAAAGGTCTACTCGTCCATGGACCGGGTGGTGGTGCACGACTCGACGTTCGGCGCCAACGCGGCGGCCATGGCGGCCGGCCTGGCCTCGCTCGCGGTCATCGAGGACGAGCAACTCGTCAGCAATGCTGAGCGGAACGGGAGCGCGCTGCGGGATGCACTCCAGGAGTTGGCCGAGGAGTACGAACTGCTCCCCGAGGTACGGGGACGCGGCCTGATGATCGGCCTGGAGTTCGGCAAGCCCCGCTCGCTGAGGCTCCGTACCGGCTGGAACGCTCTGCGCGCGGCCAGGCACGGGTTGTTCGCGCAGATGGTGGTGGTCACGCTGTTCCAGCGGCACCACATCCTCACCCAGGTGGCCGGCGACCACATGGAAGTGATCAAGTTGCTGCCGCCACTCACGATCGGGGCGGCCGAGGTGAAGCTGTTCAGCGAGGCCTTCGCCGACGTCATGGAGGAAGCGCACCGGGGCACCGGCATGATGTGGGACTTCGGGCGCACGCTCGTCAAGCAGGCCATGATCCGCTGACCGCCGACCGGCCGAGAGGGCCTGGATGCGCCCCGCCCAGCCGCGCGGGAATCGTCGGCACTAGGGGACGATGGTTCGTTAAGCAGATAATCTAATAGCGGATCTGTTTGGTACGATCGATCCCATGACGATGAGTGCCCCCGCCCGGACCGCCGCCGACCTGTCCTACCTGTTGTCCCATGCCAGCCACGTGCTCGCCACCCAGATGGCGGCGGCCACCGCCGAGATCGGGCTCACGCCCCGGGGGTTCTGCGTGCTGTTCCACGCGCTCGAGGCGGAACGGACCCAGATCGAGCTAGCCGAGATCTCCGATCTGGACAAGACCACCATGGTGGTCACGGTCGATGACCTGGAGAGGGCGGGGCTCGCGGAGCGCCGGCCGTCGAGCACGGACCGCCGGGCCCGGATCATCGCGGTCACCCCGGCGGGTGAGCGGGCCGTCGCCGAGGGGACGAGGGTCGTGGACCGCGTGCACCGCGACGTCCTCGACGCGCTCCCGGAAGAACAGCGCGAGGTGCTCGTGGCCGCGCTCACGCGCCTGGTCGAGGGACACCTGTCCACCCCCGTGGAGTCGGCGCGGCCGGTGCGCCGGGCGCGGCAGAAGAGAGATTAGATCCACAACAGATCGTCCATAACGAAACAATCTGCTAAAGTCTCTCTTGCTGGCTTCGCCTACTCAGGAGATGACTCCATGTCCCAGACGGCACCTCCCGCTTCCCGCTCGCGCCGGCTGGCCCTCGCGGTGCTCTGCGCGGCAATGTTGATGGTCATCCTCGACGGCAGCATCGTGACCGTGGCGCTGCCGGTGATCCAGCGCAGCCTCCGCTTCTCGCCCGCCAATCTGACCTGGGTCGTCAACGCCTACCTGATCGCCTTCGGCGGCCTGCTGCTGCTGGCCGGCCGGCTCGGCGACCTGGCCGGCCGCAAGCGCACGTTCATCGCCGGCCTGGCCCTGTTCACCGCCGCGTCGCTGCTGTGCGGGGTCTCCACCGGCCAGCAGATGCTGATCGCCGCGCGGTTCGCCCAGGGCATCGGCGGGGCGGCGGCCTCGGCGGTGAGCCTGGGCATGATCGTCACGCTGTTCCCTGAGCCGCGCGAGCGGGGCACGGCGATCGGTGCGTTCAGTTTCGTCGGCGCGGCAGGCGCCTCCATCGGCCAGGTCCTCGGGGGGATCCTCACCCAGGCTCTCGGCTGGCACTGGATCTTCTTCATCAACCTGCCGATCGGCGCCGCGGCCATGGTCCTGGCCGCCCGGGTGCTCGAGCCCGACCACGGGCCCGGGCTGCGCACGGGAGCCGACGCCCTGGGCGCGTTGCTGGTCACCGCCGGCCTGATGCTCGGCGTGTACACGATCGTGGAGACCGGGCGCTACGGCTGGGGCTCGGCGCACACGATCGGGTACGCCGCTGTGGCCGGCGCCTTGCTCGCCGCGTTCGTCGCGCGGCAGGCGATCGCGGCCCGCCCGCTGCTGCCGTTGCGCATCTTCCGCTCCCGCAACGTCTCGGGGGCCAACCTCGTCCAGGTACTGGCGATCTCCGCCATGTTCGGGTTCCAGATCCTCATCGCCCTGTACCTGGAGCAGGTGCTCGGCTACGGTGCCGCGGCGACCGGCCTGGCCATGCTGCCGGCGGCCGTGATGATCGGTGTGGTGTCCCTCGGTTTCTCGGCCCGGCTCAACGCGCGTTTCGGCGAACGCCGCATGCTGCTCACCGGGCTGGCCCTGCTGGCTGCCGCGCTCGGGCTGCTCACCCGGCTGCCCGTGACTGGCGGCTACGCCGTGTACCTGCTGCCGACAATGCTGCTCGTGGGCGGCGGCGGGCTGGTTCTCCCGGCCATGACGGGCCTGGGCATGTCAGCGGCCAGCCCCAGCGATGCTGGGGTCGTCTCCGGGCTCTTCAACACGACCCAGCAGGTCGGGGGGGCGCTCGGGGTCGCGGTGCTGTCCACCCTGGCCGCCGCGCGCACCAAGGGCCTGGTCGCGGATGGGCGGTCCGCCGCGTCGGCGCTGACCGGGGGCTATCACCTCGCGTTCGGCATCGGTGCGAGCCTGGTCATCGCGGCCTTCGTCATCGCTTTCACCGTCTTGCGCCAGCCTCGAACTAAGCCGGCTCCTGTCCCGCGCGCTTGCGGACGGCCGGCCCACCGGATACCAGCTCATCGGGATCCGCACCCCGCTGCGCACCGGGTCGGTCGACACCGTGATCATCACCTCACGGCTGAGCGGGCTGTGGGACCGCTGGGGCGAGCAAGTGCTGGCGGAGGCGCATCGCATCGGCCGCCAGGTGCGCACGCCCCTGCGGTAGCCGGCGTCACCCGGGACTGAGGTCGTCGGGCCATGTGTGGCGTCTCACCTGGTATGGCTCCGCGCCTTCCAGCGCCACCGCCGCGTGGAATCCGCGCGGCACCGGCACATCCTGCACCAGGTACGGGCCGGGGAGCGCGCCGCCGGGATCGCAGACGATGACTCGGCGCCCCGCACCGCGGACGGGGAGCTTCATGCCCTGCATCAGGCGGCCGCCGGTGACCTTGACGCACGCCTCCTTCCGGGTCCACAGCCTCACGAACCGGCTGACCTGGACGTCCGGGCCGCCCGCGGTCACGAACCGGGCCTCTGCGACGGGGTAGTGCCGCTCGGCCATGCGGGCGGCGCGGTCACCTACGGGGAACTGCTGGATATCGACCCCCACGCGCCGGTGGCGGGTGACAGCCAGCATGGCCAGGCCACCAGAATGCGAGAGGCTGATGTGCACGTCGTCCCGCGCTTCGGCAGGGTCCCCGGCCGTGGCTAATTCGGGCTTGCCGTGCGGGCCGTGCCGCCACCGTATCTGCCCGGGCGGCACGCCCAGGCGCTGACCGATGATCAAGCGAACGGCGCCGTGCGTGGCGATGAACCGGCGCCGATGCGGGGCCGTGATCAGCGCCTCGGCGTGGCCGCGCTCGGCATCGTCAAGCACCGCCGCCAGGTCGCCGAGCACGCCTGCGGGCACGTCCGACCTGATCAGCGGCGATAAATGGCGATCACGCACTGCCTGAATGGTTAACGGCCTATGGTCGGGCTGGGAAAGGTCTTCGGCCACGGAAGGCACCTTCCTGTTCCGCAACTTCGTCCGCCTGTTCCGCAACTTCGTAAGCCGTCAGGGCCAAATCCAACCGGCCCCAGGTGGACATTACACCCAAACCCAACCGCCCGGAAGACCCAGGTCAGCGGCCGGATGACGCCCAGCGGCGGACCATCTCGATACGCGCCCTAATCTGCTCCCCGGTGGCCTCCGGCAGCGGCGGTCCGCCGCATGCGCGGCGCAGTTCCGCGTGTATCACCCCGTGCGGCTGGCCGGTCCGGTGATGCCAGGCTCCGATGAGCCCGTTCAGTTCCTTGCGCAAGGCGGCGAGCGTCTCCCGGGTGCCAGCGGGCGTCGTGGTGACCAGACCCGCGGCGGCGGCAGTCGCCGGAGCGACGGCCGTGCCATTGCGCTTTCGTTCGGGATATGTGGTTTTTGTAAGCTGGCCGGGCCCGGCCGGCCCGGCTTTTCGCTTGCGCAGCAGCAGCGCGACCTGCTCGGGATCGAGCAGCCCCGGCAGGCCCAGGAAGTCCTCCTCTTCCGCCGACGTGCCGAACTCGCCGCCGTCGTAGAGCACCCGGTCGAAGTGGGCCGACCCCCCCAGGGCCGTGAACGGCGCCTCGCCAAGCTGGTCAGGGCCGTCATGCCGGCGCTGCGCGTCGGCGAGTTCACGCTGCTCGTCATCATCGCGGCGGCGCAACACATGGTCCCGTTCGGCTTCCAGTTCCGCCGCGTAACCGAGCAGGACCGGAATCGACGGCAGGAAGACTGAGGCTGTCTCGCCGCGCTGCCTCACCCGGACGAACCGGCCCACGGCCTGCGCGAAGTACAGCGCGGTGCTCACGCTCGTCGCGTACACGCCGACGGCCAGCCGCGGGATGTCCACCCCCTCGGAGACCATCCGGACAGCAACCATCCACCGGTCGTCGGACGCCGCGAACGCGGCGATCTTCCTGCTGGCCGCCGGGTCGTCGGAGAGCACGACCACCGGGCGGGTCCCGGTCAGGCGGCGCAGCAGCGCTGCGTAGGCGCGCGCGTCCGCGTGATCGCCGGCGATCACCAGGCCGGCCGCGTCCGGCATGCCCCGGCGCACCTCGGTGAGCCGCCGGTCCGCGGCCTCCAGCACCCGGGCGACCCATTCACCCTCCGGGTCCAGCGCGGTCCGCCAGGCCTGGGCGAGCTGATCGGAGTTCATCGGGGCGCCCAGGGTGCCGCTGATCTCGTCGCCGGCCCGGGTCCGCCACCGCATCTTGCCCGAATAAGCCAGGAAGATCACCGGCCTGACCACGCCGTCGTCGAGGGCGGGCCCATACCCGTAGACGTAGTCGGACACGCTGCGCCGGGCGCCGTCGGCGTCCTCGGCGTACGTCACGAACGGGATCGGGTTGGCGTCGCTGCGGAACGGGGTCCCGGTCAGCCCCATCCTGCGCCTGGCCGGCTCGAAGGCCTCCCTGATCGCCTC
>DASWFT010000573.1:0-8330 GCA_036394075.1 Streptosporangiaceae bacterium | reverse complement strand
ATCCCGGGCGGGTCATCGGCCGCGTCTTCTGCGAGGTAGTAGCAGGCGCGGCGCAAAAGCGCCCGCACGTCCGCCGGGCTCGGCTGGGAACCTGCGGATACGGCAGGTCCGGCGACCGCGCTGTGGTACTCGCTGCGGTGGCTGAGGGCGTGCTCGGCGGCGAATCCGGGCACGTGCAGCACGACTGCCCAGGGTGGGTGTACCTGGCCGTAGCTGCGGTCGCGGGTCAGGTCGATGGCGCGGGCAAGCTCGGGGTACTGGGCGAGATAGGCGATTTCCCGGTCGGGCTCATGGATCAGCGGCCAGCCGGTCACCAGCAGCAGCCGCCACTGATTGCTGGCCTCGCGCTGGGCAGGCGCGAGCCCGGCCTCCAGACGTGTGCACCAGCCCGCGACGGCGGCGTGCCGCAGGAGCCGGTATTCGGCCTGCGCCCACCGTGCTTGGGGAGCAGTATGCGGCGCCCGGGGTGATGGCCGGGGACGGGAGCAGGGCGACGTCACGGACCTGCGCGTGCCCGTAGTGCTTCTCCACGGCCGCTAGCATCGCTGTCCGGGCCGCGTCAATGTCGCCGTCAGGGGAGACTGCTGCCAGCCACGCGGTGCTGGCAGCCTCCCATGGGTCCGGGCAGATGCTGTACTGCCACGGATCGGGCCGGGTGGCGATGGCTGCGATGAGCTGGCTTTCCTCACGCGTTGCCTGGTCGGCTCCGGTGCGGTCGCGGGCGCGGGCGGCTTGCACCCGCAGCCCGGGCGGCCCGGCTGCCTGCCGGGCTGTCTGCCACTGCCCGCGCACGCTTGGCACAGGCAGTATCAAGGCCGGCGGCTGCACGCTGACCGTGCAGGTGTGTACCTGGATTGGCTCATCCGCCGCGGGCAAGCCGGACATGCGCCGACTGGGTTCCTGCCTGGCAGCTCTGCACACCGAGCTGGAAACATCGGGCCTGGATTTCTCCGATAGACGGCTCAGCTTTGAACGGGCCGAGCCGCCCGCGGCAGGCGGCACGGATCAGGATCTGCCCCCGTGGTATATCGCCCGGCACATATGGCGGCATCGCATCATGGCCTGGCTGCATCTCCAAGCGCAGGTGCTGCCAGCCCAGCCCGTCCATGGCGACATGCACTGGGCAAACATCGTGCCGACCAGCAGCGGGTTCGGATTCATCGACTTCGACAAGGTGATGTCGGCGCCACCTGTCTTTGATCTGGCGAAGCTCATCGCCACTGGTTTCTTTGAGATCGGCGCAAAGGTTCGCTTCCGTGAGCAACTGGTGGCTCAGCTGGTAGAGGGCTACACAGCCCGGCGGAGCTTGACCACAAAAGAAGGCGCCGCACTTGAGGGCCTGGCGCTGCTGCTCAACGAGGAGACAGCCCGGATTGGCATGGTCTATGGCGTGGACACCTACCGCGAGCAGGCGGCGGCGGTCGCGGGCTGGTGGATCGCCCGCCGCAGACGACGCGCAACGAATCCGCTCGGCATCCGTGATCTCCTCGACCCGGCCCCGGCCCCGCTCGTCGCGGATCACCAGTTGCCGCTATGGCCCGGCCACGACTTCGCATCTTCATGAGACGGCGGGTGAGCGCGGATTCGCGCGATGATCGGCTTTGGTGATCACGGCGACATGCTCATCGTGGTGTTTCTCACCACAGGCATCACACTGGCTGGCCTGGCAGATCAGGACATTGGCCGGGTCCGGCGTGGAAGCTCATTCGTCGTCCATCTCAGACCGGGCCGGCTAATGGCCGCCGCCATAGTCCCAGCGTGGCGATGACCTGTCCGGGAATGGGCAGGGGAACGGTGCCTGCGCCTGTGGGCTTTGCCGCCAGCGGCATATCGGTACGCATCCTGATCATCGACCGCCACGTCAGCACCTGCTCCCACGCGGCCGTGATCGCTGCCCCCTTGCCGCCCACCAGCCGGCCGGAGGCAGGCAGGTCATCGAGGGTCAGGCCGCCCGACAGCAGGGTGGCGGCGGTCTTGGCACCGATGCCTTTGATGCCGGGGATGTTGTCGGAGCTATCCCCGCACAGGGCCCGCAGGTCGGGGTATTGCCGTGGGCTGACGTGGTAGCGGGCGGTCATCTGGGCGGTGCCGATGAACCGGTGGCCGGGCCGCATTGCGGTGTTGAACACGCGTACCCCGCCGCGGCCGGGGCCGGAGTCACGCAGGAGCTGGTAGTAGTCCTGGTCGGTGGAGGCGATCAGGACTTCGCGGGCCGGGTCGGCGGCGGCCAGCGTGGCGATCACGTCGTCGGCTTCGGCGTCCTGGATCTCGATCCAGGTGATGCCGTGCATCGTCAGGCCGGTCTTGACGTCTGGCAAGGCGAGGATCGGCCGTAGCGCCTGGGCGGTCGCGGGCCGGGTGGCCTTGTAACCGGGGTCGGTGTTCTGACGGTGGGCGGCACCGTGTTGGCCGTCGAATACCACGATGACTTCGGGCCAGTGGCCCAGCTCGTCGTTGATGCCCTTGCGCAGCAGGGCGAAGAACATGAACTGAGTCGTCAGGTCGCGCTTGTCCTGCGGGTCGCGCGACATGATCTGGGCCGGGGTGCCGAAGCAGGCCCGGAACAGCAGGTTGTGCCCGTCTACCAGAAGCAGGGGAACACCGGCCGTCATTGCCACACCGCCTCGCAGGATGGGTCTGGGTCTTTGCGATGTCGGCGGAGCGGTAGTTCCGTGACCGGCAGTACGCGGCTCCACGCGCTTGGCCATACCGTAACGCGTCTGCGCGGAATCCCTGGGGCGGCTTGCCGCAGGTTCACCACGGTGATGATTGACGACACCCACCCGGCCGGCTCGTGTTGCGCAGGCGTGGAGTTGACCCGCTGAGGCGAAGAAATGCCGGGACTCCCGTGAGCTGGGCCATGGCTTGATGGGGCGCATGGGTACACCCGCTAGTGCTGTCTGGGGGTCGGCCACGCTACCGCGACACCAACTGTGGCCTGCCAGGTGTGGGAGGGTGGAAGGGCTAGCGTGAGGTCGGTGAGCGCTGGCATCCAGCCACGGCTGGTCGTGTTGCGCGGTAACTGCGGGGCCGGAAAGAGCAGCGTTGCCGCGGGGATACGTGACCGGTACGGACATGGCATCGCCCTGGTCGGCCAGGACAACCTCCGCCGGGCCATCTTGCGTGAGCACGATGTCCCCGGCGGTGCGAACATTGATCTTGTTGACACGGTGGCCCGGTTCGCGCTTGGGCGCGGGTTCCATGTGATCGTCGAGGGAATCCTGTGTGCCGCGCGCTACGGGCACATGCTGGAGGCCTTGCACCGCGACCACCAGAGCGTGGCCTGCTTCTATTACCTGGACGTGCCGTTGGAGGAGACCCTGCGCCGTCACGCGAACCGGCCGCAAGCCGCTGAGTTCGGCGAAGCTGAGATGCGCTCCTGGTATCGCGAACGTGATCTGCTGCCGGGCGGTATCGAACAGGTCATTCCCGCCGCCAGTTCGCTGGAAGACACCGTAGGGCTGGTCATGCACGAAGCTGGCTTCGCCGGCGGCCCCATGCAGCCTGCCGCTCAGCTCTAGACCATCGGCCCCGCCGGGCGGCGGGATGTGATGAGCGCGAAGGGGGATCAGCTGCACCAGGGAAGATGTCCTGAATCAGATAGCAGGCCAGCTCATGATCGAGGTACCAGTGGCTGGAGCTTCGGCCCCACCCAGTGTCGGTTGGGATCTTGTTTTCGCTGGAGGGAGCGATGTGGGAGCAGGTCGGCCGGTTGCATGCCCATCACGGGGACGTCCCGGTCGAGATCCGGCTGCTCAAGCTGACCGAGGAGGTCGGCGAAGCCGCCGAGGCGCTGATCGGCATGCAGGGCCTGAACAGCAGGAAGGGGATCTGCCGGTCGCGGGATGACCTGCTGGCCGAGCTGGCTGATGTCATCATCACCGCGGCGGTCGCGATGAGCGGCATCGCCGGGGACACAGACCAAGCACGCGGTCACCTTGAACGGCGCTTGGCGGTGGTGACCGAGCGGGCCGGGCTCTGACGCGATCCGCGGGCTGCTGCGGGGGGTGACCCTGCCGGATCAGGCGACCTGACCGCAGGGCCGAAGGGGCGGGCGACATCAATACGATCGAGATGAGGCTTTTCGGGCGAGAAGAACTAACTGCGCGGTCACCCCACCGCACGCCTGGGGAGCAGACCATGTTCTGGGCGGAGCGAGGGAACGCGGTGACACTGCCATGGATCATCGCCGCAGCCGCTGTGGGCGTGATCGCCGGCCCGAGGATACGGGCCAGCGTGTTCTGCCGCAGCACCGAACCCGGCCAGCTGCCCCGCCACGCCTGCGCGGCCTGCGACCAGGACATCCTGCCAGCCCGCTGGCGGTGGCGGGCGCTGCTGCCCGTCACCGGCCGCTGCCCGGCCTGCCGCGCCCGGATCGGCCCGTACCCGCTGGTGGCCGAGGCTGCCGCCGGGCTCGCCCTGGCCGTCGTGGCCGCCCGCGCGTCGTCGGTGGGGGAGCTGGCGGCCCTGGCCTGGCTGGTCCTGCTCGCCGTCCCGCTCGTCTTCATCGACGTGGCCGTGCGCCGGCTCCCCGACCCGCTCACCGCCGCCGCTTTCGCCGGGACCCTCGCGTTGCTGGCCGTCACTGCTCTCGCCGATCGCCAGCCTGGTCACCTGGGCCGTGCGGCCATCGGCGCGGTCGCCCTGGCCTGCTTCTACCTGATCCTGGCGGTCATCAGGCCCGGCGGCCTGGGCCTGGGGGATGCCAAGCTCGCCGCCAGCACCGGCGCCGCGCTGGGCTGGATCAGCTGGCAGGCGCTCCTGTCCGGCACCTTCATCGCCTTCGCCGTGGCCGCCGTCTACGGTGGCGCGCTCCTGGCCCTGCACCGGGCAACCCGCACCAGCCACCTGCCACTCGGGCCATTCATCCTCATCGGTACGCTGGCTGCCATCGCGTTTTGAACATGTAGCTTCCAGATTCTGACGTCCCTTTCCAGATGACGCTGTCCCTCGTCTGGCCCAGTGGGACATAAAAGCTGGACTAGCTGTCCTGCCTCAGTTGATCTGACGCATGCAGTTTTGTCTCAGTTATCTTGACGCAAGATCATCCGGCAGTTGCCTGACGCCTCTGTCCCGATGACGACTCATGCCCTTGGCCAAGATGGTGGAGCCTAGTAGACGTGCTGTGACTCACCCGCTACGTTTACGGCCTGTGACCCCGGATACTCCTACCGACGCCGACCAACTGGTTCGCGATCTGCTGGCCCAGGGGTCAGAGTCGCGTGTGGATTACAAAAGCGCGAAGCAGGCTCCCCGGGACGCGCGCCAGCGGGCAGAGCTCGCGAAGCATGTGATCGGGCTGAGTAACCGCAAGGACGGCGGCTACCTGCTGATCGGCGTACAGGACAGCACGCTCGTGCCAGTCGGGCTCACCGAGGCTCAGGTCGCATCGTGGGACGCAGCCGGGGTCAACTCCTGGCTAGCGCCATTTGCCGCGCCCGCGCCCGTCGTGCAGGTCTTCCGCGGGTCGCTGGAAGATGGCAAGGTCCTGATTGCCCTGCGGGTCCCTCCGTTCGACGAGCAGCCCCTGGTTTGCACGAAGACGGTCAACGACACCGACAACAAGCCGATCACCCGGGAAGGGGCCCTCTACATCCGCACTGAGGAGACGAGGACGCGGGAAGTGTCCACCGAGGCTCAGATGCGCGAGCTGCTGGGCCGGGCCTACGTGAAACGGGCAGAACGGCTGCTCTACGAGATAAAGGCCCTCATCGACGTGCATTGGCCCGGCGGCGAGCTCCCGGCGGTGCCGGGCCTGGTCAGCTTGATCGAGCAGGACCTCGGGGAGATGCGGCGGCCGTGAGTGACAGCCCGGTTGCCTACTGGACGGCAGGGATCGTTCCGTCCCCTGCCGATGATCACCGGCTCCCGGCCAGCCCAGAGCGGCTGGTGCAGCTGGTGTGGGATCGCGGCGTGGCGCTGCGCGGCTGGAACTATCCGCACGTCCCGCGCAACGAGCCGCCGCAAGGCGTCACTGACTTGCCTGACGGCGGGATCGAGGCAGTCACGGCCACCGGGCGCTACCAGGAGGTGTGGCGGCTGCACCCAAGCGGGCTCTTCACGCACCGGTGGCGCCTGCGTGAGGACGGCACCGGATACCAGGGAACGATCAACGTGATTGCCGCTATCTACACCGTTGCAGAGGTCTTCGAGTTTGGTCGCCGCTTGTACCAGGAGGACGTCACCGTGGACACGGTGACGTTCAGGATCACGCTCGAAGACGTGCTTGGCCGACCAGCCAGCGGCGATTCAATTAACGACCCGCTCAGCGGTGACCAGGCGCGGCAGAATGCAGCCCGTTACGTTGCCGAACTGCCCAGAGCCGACTTGGCCGCGGGCATCCTGGAGCCGTCCGCTGCCGCGGCCGAGAACCTTTTCGGCCAGCTCGGCTTCACCAGCGCTTCCCGTAGCTTCATCGATGACAAGGCCCGGGCGTTCCTAGCCGGCAGGATATAAGCAAGGCCGGGCCAGGGTTCAAAGCGGCGAGTTGCGTCAAGATAACTAAGACACGGGTCGTTTGGCAGTCTCAGTCCTTCTGAGGCACCGCAGGTCAGGCAAGCGTGTGTCAGATTAACTGAGACGGCACACTTGCGCCGCGTCGGGCTACGTTTGCCTGGTCGACCGGCTGGCCCGGTACTCCGCAAACGGGCTTTCGGGCGCGTCGTAACCGGCGAGTCCTGCGCGTTCCGGCCAGCCGAGGAAACCCCTCTCGCGGGCACCCTTTACGTACTTGGCTGCTGCGGGCCGGGAGACGTGCCAGTGTTCCTGGATCGCCTTGAGCGGCGGCTTCCGATGTTCCACGGCCGACTTGTACACCTCGGCCACTTGGCGGTAATGCTCATCCGGCCACGCCTTGCCGCGCTCGCGGGCCACCTTCTCGAACGCGCCGAATGCGTCGTCACCGGCCATACGCGCCGCGACCGCAGCGCGCAGCTCGGCGAGCGGGAGCGATCGTAGCCGCTCGGCAGTGATCACGGCTGCCGGCGCCACGCCGTGAGGCGCGTTGTCGATGGCCCACTGGCGCTGCTGCTCAGCCGTCATGTCCAGCACATAGCGCTCGGACTCGTCTACGAACATCGGCCTCACGTCGATGCGCAGGCCGACGATCTCCGGCGAACCGTCGACTTTCGCCAGAGCCACCTCCACCCATCCGATGCCGCGAAGTCCGAAGCCGTACCAGCCGTCGGCTGACTCCACCATCGTCGGAAGCTCTGACGCCCGCCGTCGGCGGGGCACCCTGGGGCGGCTCGTATTACGGTCTGCCATTGGGTGATACCCCTTGCTTCAAAATCGTATCCGGTCGCCCAGTTGTATCACCTTCTGCCAGAGGGGTCTACTAGTACTGGCCCCGGGCGGGCAGCCGCGCGGCCGTCGGCTGGCCCGGCGGGGATCAGGCCGGCCGACGTGGGATCGGATCACGGAGAGGATCAAGGTGAACAACGACAACCGGCTGATCGGGCTGTGGGTCGCGGTGGCGGTGTTGCTCGGGCTGTTCGCGGGTGCGGCCGCTGGGCTCATCGCGTGGAGCGGCGGCCATCACGCCGCGTCTGCGATGCTTGCCGGGGGCGGTGCCTGCGGCGGGACCATCACGCTATGCGTTCTAGTCATAAATACGCTGCGCAGCCGCTGAAGCTGGGACCGGCATCCACTCCTGGCCGAGTCAGCGTGGGACACTGAACCTGGACGAATCGCGGGGCCACATCGTTGGACTGCTTGGCAGATCCCTGATCACAGTGCCCCCAGGGG
Source organism: Streptosporangiaceae bacterium (assembly GCA_036394075.1). GTDB lineage: Bacteria > Actinomycetota > Actinomycetes > Streptosporangiales > Streptosporangiaceae > JAWWPY01. The sequence continues at coordinate 584 of DASWFT010000573.1, read as the reverse complement.
ACGTCAGGATCTGGAACCTACAGAACTTGTAGGTTTTTCACCAACTACCTCCGCCGTGCAGTTCCAGCTTGGGCACGACCTTACGGAACTCTTCCAATGGCTGGCGGACCCGAGCGATCACACGGGTGAACTTCTCGTCATCCCACCCCTCTACAACTCCCGTGAGATAGGCCAGCGACCATTCGAGTGAGCTGGCGGAGATGCAGACCTGGCCGACGCCGTTGACGAGCCGTGCCATCGCCTGCTCGATTCGCTCTTTCGCCGCACGGCGGCGCGACCGGACCAAGGTGTACGCCTGCCAGCCCAGCGACAGCGCCAGGCCCACGACGGCAATAACTATGACGACGGTCACAGCGGCAGCCTAGTGGGCAGGGAGGCCATGCGTCGCTTGGGTAAAACCACGCGAGCGGGGGTGCCGACTGGCCGGGCTGGTTCGCTACGGCGTCAGCTGTCGGTGGCAGGTGGCAAGGTGAGGAGCATGGAAAGCGGGCAGGGCAGCCTGGCGGAGCTGCGCTCAACCATCGGCGCAGTAGACGCGCAGGCTTTCGTGCGGGTCGCGGTTGAGGCCGGCAGCCAGGCCGTAT
>DASWFT010000572.1:0-12691 GCA_036394075.1 Streptosporangiaceae bacterium | reverse complement strand
AAGCAGCAACCACGAACAACCACCAGAGCCCGGCTCGCTCAGGCACACACTCCCGCCTACGCGGTTTGAAGGCACGAATGGTTCGTGGTCGCCGCCTGCATAGCAGGCGGTTAGGTGCGTGCTCGCGGCGGGCTTGTTGTGGCGGGCGTGAGCGCGGTCGAGGTTGCGGGCGCGTTGCCCGTTTTGCTGAGGATGTCGATGATTCCGTCGGCGAGGCTGCCGCGCCAGCAGGCGTGGTCGTGCCCGCCGCGGAACTCCCGGTAGGTCACATCGTGGCCTGCCTTGACCAGCGTGTCGTGGAAGGCGCGGGTGTCGTTGAGGAGGTCGCCTTCTTCGGTTCCGGCATCGAGGAAAAGCCGGCCGGCGGGTGTGCTGGTGAGGTAGGCCGCCGCCACGTCCGCGCCGCAGATCTGCCCGTTCTCGCCGGGCCACCACAGAGCCGGGGATCCAGCCACGGCGCTGCCGAATTGGCCCGGGTGCCGGGCGGACAGGTGCAGCGCAGCCACGGCGCCCAGGCTGTGCCCGGCCAGTACCCGGCGTGCCGGTTCGGAGGTGACCGGGCAGCGGGCCGCCACCGTCGGCAGCAGGTCGTCGAAGATGAACGATTCCAGTTCAGCGGCGATGGTGAGGCTGGCGATCCGGGACGGTCCGCGTGGTGCCGAACCACGGATCGACTCGACCACGACAGCAATCAGCGGCCCGAGCGCGCCGTTGGCAGTGAGGTTGTCGAGTGTGGCGGTGACGTCGGTGGCGAGGAGCCGTTGCCCGTCGAAGATCAGCAGCAGTGCTGCCGGGCCGTCCGGCCGCCCCGGTGACTGGTAGATGTGCACCAGCGAGCCGCCCGTGAGCGGGGTGCGCATCAGGGATCCGCGCGGGACACCGGGCTGCCTGGCGGCCCAGGGCTGGGGAGGCGCACTGGGCATGCTCAGCACGGACGCCGGCGCATCTGGATTGCCGTAGGTACAGCCTGCTGGCAGCGAGTCGGGGCACGACGGGTCGGGCTGGCCGGCGGCCAGGACCATGGCCCACCGGTCCTGGCCGATCGGCTGCCCGCGCAGCGGCCGGTCCCGCACCGGGCAGAGCTGGTAGGAGGTGCGCAGGTCCGGCGGCAGGTCGGCGGTCCACACCCACGTCCGGCCCGGGCCCTTGTCCATCAGGTAGCCGGAAACATCGCCCGCCTGGTAGGCGCGGTCGGTCAAGGCGACCAGCCGGACCAGGACGTCATGCGCTGGCCGGGCCGTATCCGGGTCCTGCCAGGTGATGGTCAGCTCGGACATCGCCGCCTCCGCTCGTTGAGACATCTATAGTCGTAACATGAGACTGATTGTTTCATCAAGAAAGGGTTACCGGTGAACAAGGACCTGCTCGCTGTCGCAACCAGGCTGCTTGACCAGGAGGGCTGGGCGGCGCTGCGGCTGGAGCGGATCGCCGAAGCCGCCGGCGTCTCCCGCGCCACGGTCTGGCGGCACGGGCTGACCCGCCGCGCCGTCGAGCAGCTGCTGCGCAAGCAGCTCGCCGCCGACTACCAGGCCCTGATGTGGGAACCGCTCACCATGCCCGGCACCGGAAGCGAGCGGTTCACAGCCGCGCTGCGCGCGCTGTGCACCGTCGCGGAACGGAACCTGCCGCTACTGGCACACACCGACACCGCATTCCACCGGCCCGACCTCGATGCAGCAGGGCTGACCATCCACTACTTCGCCCCCTGGCTGCGCATCCTCGAACAAGGCCAAGCGGACCGATCACTGGATCCTGTGGCGGAGCCACACCGGTTCGCCGTCCTGGTCTCCGACACCGTCCTGTTCAGCTACGTACACCTCCGCGCCCACCACGGCCGCTACGGATGGACACCCCAAGCAGCCCGTGACGCTGTCTGCGGGCTGGTCGCAAACGGCTACCTCCCCCGCACAGCAGCCACCCGCCCCCGGGCCGCACCATCAGCGCCGCGCACAAGCCGCGGCACGAAGACCTGACACGCCACCAGCGCCCGCCCGCGCGGCGAAGGGCAACGAAACCACCCCGCCCGCGGAAACCCTGCTTACCTGAAACGACATCCCCATTCCCGAGGCCACATCTGGCGCAGCCGAAAAGGAACAGAGCCGGGCAATCGGCGCTCCCGCTCGTTGCTACAAGAAGCCACGGGCTGCGGCTAGGTGGCCGTAGCAGATTCTGGGGTCGGACCGGGGAGTGCTGGGTATTCAGGAGAGCGGGGATCTGCATGGCGGCTTGCCCGCAGCCGGCTCGCAGCAGGGTGAGAGCCTGGGACGATGCCGGTGTGCCTGATGTCGCTGACGACCATCCCGGCGTCCGCAACGACGACGGTGCGGTGCCGCGGGGCGGCGATGTTCCTGAGTGCTGTTTAAGGAGTGAGCACATGGGCGCGATGTTTGAGCATCCGGTCGATGTCAGGTGGCGTGACGTGGACGCTTTGGGCCACGTCAATCACGCGGTGTTCCTGACCTACCTCGAGGAGGGCCGGGATGCCTTCTTCTCGGAGACCCTTCGCAGTGATCCAATCTACGTAGTTGTCCGGATTGAAGTTGATCTGCGCACGGAAGTTCGCTACCCGGACCGGCGGGTGACGGTGCGAATAGAGGTAACGCGCCTGGGAACGACGAGCCTTACGACCCGCGAAACGATCCTTACGCCATCAAAGGAGGTGGTGGCCGAGGCGCGCGTCGTCACGGTTCGCTGGGATGCCGGCCACCGAAAGTCGATCCCGTTCAGCGAGGACGAGCGCACGCAATTGGCGGCAGCCATGACCAGGTGACCCCTCCCGGAGAACCACCGCCCAAAGACAGCTGCCCAAGGCTTTTTGCCGGCTCTGATGAACCAGGCCAACCGCCCGCCGACGGCCTCTGTTGCCCATCAAGTGGGGCCACCGTGTAACCCATCGGAAGCTACGCAATTCTGTATGGGCTGTCCCGGCTGGCCGGTCTGACCCGAGATCTTGGCGGGGTGCCCTGGATCTGATCTGCTATCCACTTGACTCGGGTCACCGTTCAGTACTCGATGGGCGTGGCCTAGTGACTTGGTGGGGAGCCTGGGCTCATCTCTCATCCCCGTGCTGTCCGCGCTGCCGCCTACCGGTCGAGCTCTCTTGGGTCCCATCTTCTGACGACGCTTCTTCAGATGACCTTCCCGGTCGTACGTGTGAACCTCCAGGGCCATGGTGCCGTCGTGCTGTCGCCAGTTCTCTATGTAGGACAGCCACTCGTCCCCCTTCAGGACGATCCGGAGTAGCTCAGCGTTCAGGCCGTTTGGGACCTTCGCGAGCGCGCGGCTCAGCTGCCTGAAGGCGGTCGTGTCGGTACAGATCTGCAGGTAGTCGGTGGCCGTGCGTATTCCGAGCCGCCGCAGCGTCGTCGCCACGTCCTCTGGGACGTGTTGGAGGAGAATAGCCTGATCAACCCAGTCGATCAGCCTGGGGACCGGGATCCTGGAGCTGAGGATGAGGTCGACGAGGTCGTGCCGGGCGAGGGCCTGGACGCTGGTGATGCCTTCCTCTTCCAATCGCGTCCGTTCATAAACGTCCACCTCGTCGAGCTGACTGAGCGGGGACTTCGCCTGGAGTTCATCCTCGCCGTCCGCTTTCCGGCGACCGCCGACGTCACGGATCCGGCGGAGGACGGTGTTGGGAAGGATTCCTGCGAGGAACGACAATGCGAGCACCAGTTGATTGGTGCCCCATAGGGCTTGCATTGCCCAGGCCAGGATCACTGCCATGAGGATCCGTACGGTAATGACGTTGTACGTTTTGGGCTTGAGGTCGCCTCGGACGTAGCCGCGCAGTGTGACCTGAACGGACAGGAAGTATGCGCCGAGAAATCCCATCGTCATGGGTGTCGGGGACGGCCGGAACAGTTCCTGGAACGACGGCAGGCCACGACTCCGGTGGGCATCGTTTAGCAGGACGACGATCCAGCCGATGGCGATGAGCAGCGTTGCGATGATCACCGGAGAGCGGTCATGCAGGCGCTTGCGGGGCTCGCCGACGCCGGTTGCGAGCCTCGCTCCATAGAACTCCTCGACCCGTCGGCCATACTTCGCATCGACATCCGCCACGGTACCCAGGCTGGGATCGAGTCGGAAGATGGCGTGCAGCCAGCGATCCACCAGCGTGCTGAGCTTCTCGCGATCGAATTGGAAGTACATCAACGCGGGGACGATCGAGACGATGATGATCAGGATGAGCTGCAGGAACCGGGCTACCACGATGTACTGAGCGTCAGGGCCGGCGACGAGTGACAGATGACGCCAGGTGTCGAATACGATCACGTTCGACAGCTCGGTGCCGTAGTAGATCGCAGAGGCGGGGGCGGCCACAGCGACAAAGACGAGAACCGCGATTATGACGCCCTGGGATGTCGCGATGACGAAATCTCGCACGAGCCCCCACACGTCTCCCCGTTGCGGAGTCGGGTCGAGGTGCGGGGCGTTCTTGTGGCCGATGCTGGCCGTCCGGCCGCGACTGATGATGTAGGCCGCTCCTATCGCGCACGCGGCGGCGATGCAGATACCCAACCACAGGACGAGCCTGTCACCGCCCAGCAAGTAGGCGCCTACCCCGACTGCGCCGCTCGCTATTCCGGCGCCAGCAAGCCAGGCGGCCGCCAGCAGCCGCCTGGACCGGACGGGCTCGATCTCCCAGTCCACGGCGTGATCGCGCCGTGCGACACTGGCGGCCGGACCGAACAGCGTCTCCGGGTCTCCGCCGACAAGGCGCCGCTGCAAGGGCGCCAGCTTGAGGACCACCTTGGTGCCCTCGATCACCAGCTCATGCGGAGTCTGGTTGCGTATCAGATAGTTTCCCATGGCCGTCCTCCGGGCTCGCCGTTATCCGACGATCACGCTGGACACGCTGGGTCTCACGTGGCTGCCAGCCCGCGGGGTCGCGCAGCGGTCCACCGTATGGACAGAGCGCAAATCCCCCCACGAAATACACTCCCGGCTGCAGCAGCACCAGCATCCGATTGTCGGAGCCCAGCGCGTCCGCCCCACTCGGCGTCGGCCTTCAAACCGGATCACACGCCATGATGGAGCCGGAGGTCGTGGACTACCAGAAGACCTACTTGATCAGGCAGCGCCCGCGATTTCGACCAAATCCCCCGACGCCCTCACATAGCCGCGTTGACGGTCGGTTGACGCGCCGAGCCTTGAACAGCTAACGGATTACGTGGTGGACCGTGAGAAAGGCGACGACCCGCGCCCTTCCGTAACGACGATCACTGAGCCGGGTTCAACCAGTTGTTCTCCCTGGTTGTCAGCGACCAGCCAGCGGCCTTCGGCCTGGCAGCGCCACGCCCCGGCATCGAAGCTGCGCAGGACAAAGGAGGCCTGTGGGGTGCCAGAAGCATGCCTGGCCTGTGAGCTGCAGCGATGCACCAGGGTCGGGGGTAGACCATGATGATCAGCCGTGTCCCTCCGTCTGCTCTACCTGATCTTCATCCGGGTCTGCGGCTGGCTCGTGCTGCTCAGTCGTTCGACGGCCTCCAAGAACGCGGAGCTGCTCGTGCTGCGCCATGAGGTCGCCGTGCTGCGCCGCACTAATCCGCGGCCCCGGCTGGACTGGGCCGACCGCGCGGTCCTCGGCGCGCTGATCCGGCTCCTGCCGCGAAAGCTGCGAACCCACCGGCTGATCACCCCCGGCACCGTGCTCCGGTGGCACCGCCGCCTGGTCACCCAGAAGTGGGCCTACCCGAACCGGACCGGACGGCCGCCGGTCAGCGCCGAGATCACCGCGCTGATCGAGCGGCTCGCCACCGAGAACGCTTCGTGGGGCTACCGGCGGATCCAGGGCGAGCTGCTGAAGCTCGGTCATGGGGTCGGCGCGTCCACGATCCGCGGATCAAGCGCCGGCCCGTCCTCGGCGGCCTCATCAACGAATACGAACGAGCTGCATAGAAGCCCAGGTCGAAGCCAGTGGCCGAGTTCTGGCATCCCACAGGGACCAAACCAACGCCCAGATTGGACCATTATGGGACGGGTGTAGTGACCGCTTGGCCGTAGCACTCTGAAGTGGGATCTTCGGGTTGACACGGCCAGACCGCTGACCTTACGTGGCCGGTCCTGTCCCGCTGAGGGCGTCCAGCTCGGCGGCGCCACCGGCAGCCTCGGTCGCGCCGATCCGCTGGAAGATCTCTTGGGCCTGCCGCAGGCTGGCCTCCGCGTCGGCGGTGTGGCCAGCGGCCTGGGCGCAGCGGCCTAGGCCGGCCAGCGCGCGGGCCTCTTCCACGGAGATGGCGATCTCGCGGGCCAGGTCCCGGGCCTGCCGGTGAGATGCCCCTGCCTGGTCGAGGTCACCGCGGATCCGGTTCAGCGCCCCCACCTCGTTGAGCACCTCAGCCTCACCGTGCCGGTAGCCAGTACTGCGGTAGATGCCCAGCGCCGCCTCCAAGGCCTCGGCCGCGCCGGGATGGTCTCCGGTCAGCTGCCGCACGGCCCCCAGGCCGGTCAGGGCGCTGGCCTGGCCGAGCTGGTCGCCGAGGTCGCGGGAGATGCCCAGCGCCGCTTCCAGTGCCTCAGCTGCGCCCGGGTAGTCCCCGGTCAGCCGCCGCACGGCCCCCAGGCCGGTCAGGGCATTGGTTTGGCCGAGCTGATTGCCGAGGTCGCGGGAGATGCCCAGCGCCGCTTCCAGTGCCTCAGCCGCGCGCGGGTAGTCTCCGGTCAGCCGCCGTACGGCTCCCAGGCTGGTCAGGGCGCGGACCTGGCCCAGCCGGTTGCCGAGGTCGCCGAAGATGCCTAGCGCCGCCTCCAGTGCCTCGGCCGCGCGCGGGTAGTCGTCGGTCAGCAGCCGCACGTCCCCCAGGTCGTTGAGTGCGGTGGCCTCTCCCAGCCGGTCGCCCAGCCGTCGTGCGGCCTGCACGGCGGTGGCATGGCGGGTGATGGCGTCGGCCCAGGGGCTGTCTCGTCGCAGGACAGTGGCCATTGCGGCAGTGAGGGCGATGACCCGGGCATGCTGGCCGGTTCCGGTGACGTGGTCGAGGCAGGCGAGCAGATTGGCGTGTTCGGCCCGTGCCCACGCCAGCGCCCGGGTGCTGTCCGGCAGGCTGGGAACCGCGGCCGCCGGTGCGACGAGGGCAGCCGGGGCGGAGCTGGTGCGGGTCTGGCGGGCCAGCCGGATCTCAGCGAGGGTGCCGGTGTGCTGGTAGTAGTCCAGCAGCCGTTCCAGTTCCTGGCCGTGACCGTGCGCGGCGTCAGCGGTGGCCCGGTCCCGGGCGTAGCGGCGGATGAGGTCATGCAGGCCGTAGCGGCGGTAGCCGGCCTCGGTCAGCAGGCCCTCCCCGTGCAGGGCGTCCAGGTGCCCGGCCGCTTCCTGCAGGCCGGTGCCGGCCAGGGCAGCGGCGGCGTAGGCCTCGATGGTGGTGCCGGGGTGCAGGCCGAGGCAGCGGAAGAAGCGTTGCTGGCTGGGGGCCAGGTACCGGTAGGACACCTCGAACGCCGCGGCGATGCTGTTCTTCTCCGCGGTCAGGGTGAGCAGGCTCGCCTTGGTCTCGCCGGTCAGATCGGCCAGGGTCCAGGACCGGTGCCGGGCGTACACGCGGGCCAGCAACGAGATCGCCAGCGGCAGGTACCCGGCCAGCCGGACCAGCTCCGCCGCGGCCGCGGCCGTGGCGGTGGCGGCGCGGGGGGCCAGCCGCAAGAACATCTCCTGGGCGTTGCCCGGCGGAAGGGCCTCCAGCAAGACCGCAGCGGCCGCACCGGGCAGGTCTCCCAGGTGCCGGCGGCTCGTGACCAGCACCAGGCAGCCTTCATCCCCGGGCAGCAGTGGCGTGACCTGGCCGCTGCTGGCGGCGTTGTCCAAGACAAGCAGCGCCTGCTGCCCAGCCATCCGGTCCCGCCACAGGCCAGCCCGGCCCGGCGTATCCCGGGGCAGGTTGCGGGCGTCGACGCCGACGGCTGTCAGCAACCCGGCTAGCGCCGCCCCCGGGGATACCGGATCCTGCCCGGGGGTATGGGAGTGCAGGTCGATGAACAGCTGCCGGTCCGGGAAGCGGTGCCGCAGCAGATGGGCGACGTGCACAGCCAGGGCGGTCTTCCCCACGCCGGGCATCCCGTCGATGGCGCAGACCGCCACCACGCCACCGGCCCCGGCGGCATCCGCCACCGCCGTGATGCGGTGCAGTTCCTCGTCCCGGCCCGTGAATGCCGCCGTGTCCGGCGGCAGCGAGCACCTCACTTCCAGCGGCGGCGGGAGCGGTGGCTGAACGATCTGGGTGGCGATCTGGGTGAACGTGCTGGAGTCGCGGGATTCGCCGCGCATAACGACCTGGGAGCCGTCCGGGGGATCGCCGGATGCTGCCCCTGGAGGGGAAGTGGTCATGGCCGGTAGTAGTTGGCCTGGGTGCCGATCTGGATGAACGTGCTGGAGTCATGCGAGCTGCCCGCCATGAAGATGGCCGCGATCCGCGCCTGCCCGGCCGCCGTAAGCGCGGGGGTAAGGACCTGATCCAGGAGGCGCCGCAAGCCCGCGGCCAGGGCAGGGTCAGCTCGCAGGAGCCCCTGCAGCTTCACCTGCCAGGCTCCCTCCAGGGCCTTCTCGGTATCGGTGTCACCGTCGCGGCGAGCCCGCAGGACCTGTTCCCGCAGTTCATCCAGCTCCGCACCTATGCCGTCCGCGTGATGTGGGTGCACGCGGCGCCACAAGCCTGTGACCGCATCGCGGACCTGCTGCCAGGCGTCGCTGGCGATCGCCCCGGCCAGCGCCGTCCCGGCTGCCATCACAATCTGATCCATGAGGCCTCCCGGGGCAGCCAATGCCTCCAGCATCCCGATAAATAACTTACGGTAGCAGGCCCGCTGCGCCGGGTCGAACATCTTGCGGCATACGAATGGCCGCGGCCAGCGCCACATGCTCGCCCAGAAGACGCGCACTAGCCCGGCGGGCATGAGCCCACGCCTCGCCGGCGGGCCTGTCCTCATCGTTGGCCTGCCCAGCGTTAGCGCGCGCCCAACGACCCGGGTGCTGGAGGACCAGGGATAGGCGCGTCGTTCAGCTGCTGTTCAATGTCGACGAGAATGGCGTCGTCTTCGATCTTGCATGCGTAAACCGGGATGGGGCCGCAGGCAAACACACCGACGGCCTCGCCGGTGGTCAGGTCGTAGCGTGACGCGTGGGCGCCGCAGACCAGCGTGTCATCGTCCTGGAGGATGCCCTCGTGAAGGGGTTGCTGCTGGTGGGTGCAGGTGTTGTGGATCGCTCTGACGTCGTCATCATCGAGGCGGATGAGGCAGATCGGTTCGCGCAGCTCGTCAACGAGCATGGTGTCGCCGACCTCTAGGTCATCCAGGTTCGCGACGACTACGAACGTCATGGCTGGGTCCTTCCATTTGCGGGCCGCCGGGGTGCCGGCTGGCTGCCGCGCACCTCGATCCAGCCGTTGCGGATCCGGGTAGGCAGCGCGGGTTGCGGCTGGCTAGCCGGGCCGCGGCTGACGCAGCCGTCGGCGAGCGTGAAGCGGGACCCGTGCAGCGGGCATGTCACGGTCAGGTCTGCGACTGGGCCGCGGCTGAGCAGGCCACCGGCGTGGCTGCAGATGTTGTCGATGGCGTAGAGGCTGCCGCGGTGGCGGTACAGCATGATCTGACGGCCCTCAGCCTCGACGGCGGTCGGCGAGTCGTCAGGCAGGTCGGCCTCCTGCAGCGCGCGGGTCCACCGCCGCGGCCCGGTGGCCCACGCCACCCGGTTGACCATCACACCTTTGGTGAATACGAGATGACCGCCGAGGTAACCGGCAGCGGCTGTGACCGTGAGGCTGGCCGCGCCCAGAGCGCGGGCCGTGCTGCGGTGGCCGGCCATCCGGGTGCCTAGGGAGGCACCTTGCAGCCCAAGGGCCACCGTGTTGAGGAGGCCGTGGAAGAGCCCGACGCGGCGGTCCTGATCGTTGCTGACGGTCCAGTCGCTCAGACCGGTCAGGGCGGTAGCGCCCGCGGCGAGGATGCCGGCCGCGCTGAGCATGCCTGCGGCGTCGATTCCGCGCCGGGGAGCTGGGCCGCGGTCCGTAGCGTCCAGCACCATGACGCCTGTCCACAGCCCGATGGGCAGGTCGCTAAGTGCTGGGTGCAGCGGGTGGCCGACCCATCGGCCGCCATGCAGCAGCTCAAGGGCAAGATTGTCCTGGTGCCGTTCGCGGACTGGCCCTAGCACGGCGGTCAGCCGGTCGCTCAGAGTTCGGAGCCAGCCGAGCCGGTCGAGCCAAGCCACGAGATCACTGTGCCAAGCAACCAACCGCGTGGTAGCGAACAGGGAGCTGATAGCCGGCTCGGCGTTCTGGCCGACTTCTGGCGGATCGTCGGCCTGGCTGCTGCCTGTTCGCATGAGGTTCCTCCGCGGTGGCGTCAGCTTGTGGCTCGATCCTGAAGAGAATCTTCTAGGTCTTCGCTCATTCTGCTCGTCTCACCTTGCTGCACATGCCCAGCGGGAATCGCCCTCGCGGCTTGCCTGAGCCGTGTGCCGCGACGAGTGGCACGCACGGTTCTGAGGGGGCTTTATTAAAGCGGCAACGCGCCGGAGCTACCCGACTGCGCGCTCCCACCCGCCTGGTCGCCAGGCTGAACTGACGCTCGGTCATGCCGATGAGCGAGCGTGGTTTGGGCGTCTTGTCTGGGGACGCCGCTCGAGGGCCGCGGTGCGGATCCACAAGAACCCGGTGCCCCGCGGTCCGCGCAGGAACTTGCGGCCCGTGGCGGTGAGCAGGTCACAGCCGATGGTGTCCACATCGACGGGGAACTGGCCGACCGACTGCGTCGCGTCGAGGAGGAACAGCACCCCGGCGTCGCGGGCGATGCGGCCGATCTCCGCAGCCGGGTTGACCAGGCCCCCGCTGGTGGGTACGTGGCTGACTCCGATCAGCTTCACCCGTTCGTCCATGAGCCCGGCCAGCGCGGCGCCCGCCGCCGCCTACTTCAAGGTCGAGGACGGCAAGATCACCCGCCTCCGGTTCATCTTCGACCGGGTGCCATACGAGGCCGCCGGGGCCTGAGCGGACGGCCCTGCAGCGTCACGAAGTCGCGCATCCACGTGGCTGCCGGCCAGAGCGAGGAGCCCGAGCCATCGTCAGCGAACCGAGGAGAGAAGGAGAAGATGAACGCAGAAGCAGCGGCGGCCCCGACCGGTTATTCGCTGCCCTGCTCCACGAGAGTCTGCAAGACGGAGCCGCTCATAGCGGCATCGCGCGCCGGGCCGACTCCAGGTCCGATCACGCACCGTGATCGGGTCATCGGCCGGAGCGCTTGGCGGCCGACCAGGACCGTGGGCGCCAGCCGACGTGCAGGCTGAGCAGCATCCGGCGCACACCCCCCGGCTGACGCTCCATGCCGGCCAACGCCAGCCCACGCTGAGCATCAAGACTGCTGCCGGGTGGGCCTTTGGAGCAGCCGGTTGTGCAGTTCGGTGGTGAGGGTGTGGATCTCGCGGGTCAGCTGGGTGTTGGTTTTGAGTTCCAGCTCTTGTTCGGTGAAGTCGTGGTCGGCCTTGGCCTGCTGGAAGGCCGCCTGCCGGTTCTGGCCGATCATGACAAACGTGGAGAGGAAGATCGCTTCCAGTGACACGATCAGCGTCAGTGTTGGCCACGGGTTGGATTCGATGAACAGCATCCAGATGGTGAATAGCGCGATGTGGAGGTAGACGAAGTTCATCGACCCGGCGAAGGCGGTGATCCGGTCGGCGATCCGCAGCTGAACGTCTTGGGCCCGTTGCGCCTGTTGCTCGAGGACAACCGGGTGGTGCCGGAGTGTGTTCTGCAGCGTGGCTTGCATGTCTTTCAGCTTGGCTGCCTGCCCGCCTGCGCTGGCTGCGGGCCGCGTTTGTGCCCGCTGTTCTGGCTGGGCCTGTGCACCGCCCGGGCGTTCCGTGCTGAGGTCTGGCTTGGCCATCGTGGTGTCTTTCGTCCGTGGAGCGGTCGGCGGTCTTGCGGGGTGAGGGCGCCTGCCAGGCCGGGTCAGGGCCTGGCAGGCGCACTCCGGGCGTCTATCAGGTGAGCGGTGGGAGCCCGCGCCCCGGGCCTGGTCAGGCGGCATCCTGCAGGACCGAGTGCAGGGTCTTCCCGGTCCGGCGCATCTGGACGCCGGCCACGATCTCCGACACTCCGTAGATCATGCTGAACAGCCCGAATAGCAGCGCGAGGGTGACCGCGCCGATGCTGGGACGGGCGCTGAGCACGACGCCGAACGCGATCGAGATCAGCCCGGTCACGATGTACATCGCCCGGGTGCCGGCGGTCTCGCCGCTGCCGAAGGCGGCGAAGATCTCGGCGAAGCCGGCCACGAACGCCCAGATCGCCACGACCAGCACCAGCACCAGCGCGGTAGGCCCGGGCCAGACCAGGGCCACTACACCGGCGGCCAGGTCAATCAGTACCAGCAGCAGGTGGCCGAAGACCGGTCCCGCGGTGCGGCTGCTGAACGCGCGCATGGCCTGCAGGCCCGCGCCGATGAAGGCGTAGATCGCGAACAAGATGACCAGCGCGGCAATGGTTACGCCCGGCCAGGCGATGGCGATGACCCCGACGATGACGCCCAGAACGCCGAGCAGGATCAATGAGGTAGACGTTGAGGCTTATTCACGCCATCCGGTAGAAGTGCAGCCCAACAATGGCTGAGATGGTGGTGTCAAAGGTCTCGATCGGGCGACGGTAATCGGTGTGCATAATCCTCCATGTCTTGAAGTTCGCGATGACCTGCTCGATCATGT
>DASWFT010000571.1:0-2956 GCA_036394075.1 Streptosporangiaceae bacterium | reverse complement strand
CACCTGATCGCCGGGGAACGCAATTCCAGGGTACTGGCCCAGCTGGCCCGCGCCCGGGCCCGCCGCAAGATCACCGAGCTGGAGCACGCCGTGGAAGGCGCGGAATTCTTCACCGCCGGGCACGCCCTGCTCAAGGCCATGCTGGCACGCATCGACGGCCTCACCGCCGAGATCGCCAAGCTGACCGAGGTGATCGAGCGGCTGCTGGCCCCGTATGAGGAACAGCTCCAGCAGGCCGAATCCATGCCCGGCTGGGGCCGCCGCTCCGCCCAGGACGCCGTCGCCGAGACCGGCGCCGACATGACCAAGTTCCCCACCGGCGGCCACCTGTCCTCCTGGGCCGGGAAGACCCCGCTGGACCACCAGTCCGGCAAGCGCGCCGGCCGCGCCCGGCACAAGAAAGTTCCTGGGGTTTGGCGGCGTGGGGTTCCCGCGAAACTTGGTCCGGCAGCTGGTGCGGGTGGTCACGGGCCGGCGTTGCTGGCGACAGGTGTGCTGCCCGTGCGCCAGGCCGGCGCCGTGACCGGTTCCAGGGTGGCCGGCGGGGGCAGTGCTGTCCAGCTGGTTCGTCAGTTTCTGGTGTGATTTCCCGGGTCGCCGGGGGTTGCGGGTGGATGATGCCAGGGTGCTGCCCGTGACGCCGTACCTTGCTTGGTGTTTCGAGCCCGAAAGAAAGTTTGTGCGCTGGGGGCGATCTCGCGGGCTGGGGTACTGTCGCTTCGAGCACGCCGATCAGATTCGGTCTCTCCCGTTTCGCCCCCCGGGCAGCCTCATCCTGCTGGATTTCAAGGGAGAGCGAGGCGGCGGTGGCCGCGAAGAAGAACGCGAAGACGAAGGCTGACAGCGCAGGGGAAGGCGTGCAGGCGCACGGCGGCGTGGCCGCGGAAGTGACTGATGAGGTCACCCAGGTGGTGGAATACGCGGCGGGGATCGACGTGGCGAAGGGCTTCGGGATGGTGTGCACCCGGGTCCCGGGGTCGCGGCGGGGCAGCAAGCGGCAGAAGGTCTGGCGGGTGAACGCCACCTTCAAGGAGATAACCGCGCTGATGGATCACCTGGTGTGCGAGGGCATCCAGCGGCTGGTACTCGAATCGACGTCCGATTACTGGCGGATCTGGTATTACCTGGCCGAGGCGGCCGGGCTGGACGTCTGGCTGGTCAACGCCCGCGACGTCAGGCACCTGCCGGGCCGGACCAAGAGCGACCGGCAGGACGCGGTGTGGCTGTGCAAGCTGAACGAGCGGGGGATGCTGCGCCGCTCGTTCGTTCCGCCGCGGGCGGTGCGGGACCTGCGGATGCTGACCCGCACCCGGTCGAGGCTGGCCCAGGACCAGGCCCGGCACCAGTCCCGGGTGGAGAAGATCCTGGAGGACGCGCTGCTGAAGGTCTCGGCGGTGATCTCGGACCTGTTCGGCGTGTCGGGCCGCCGGTTCCTGGACGCCCTGGTGGCCGGGGAACGGTCCCCCGCGGCGCTGGCGGCGCTGGGCGACTACCGGCTCAAAGCCAGCAAGGCGAAGCTGGAGGAGACGCTGACCGGCCAGTTCCGTGACATCCACGCCACCGAGATCGCGGTGCACCTGCGGCTGATCGACGCGATCAACGCCGAGATCACCGGGCTGGACGCTGAAATCGAGAAGGCACTGCCGCAGGTGCCGCGCACCGCCCCGGTCTGCACCGCGTGCGGCGTCGCCGGCGGCGGCCACGCCCCGGACTGCCAGAACCTGGGTGTCCTCCTGCTGGGGCTGGCAGACCGGCTGGACGAGATCACCGGGATCGGGCCGGTCAACGCCCGGGTGCTGATCGCCGAACTGGGCACCGACCCGTCCCAGTTCCCCACCCCCGGGCACGCCGCCGCATGGGCCAAGCTGACCTCCCGCCTGATGCAGTCCGGGGAAAGCTCCTGGAACGGCCGGGCCGGCAAAGGCAACCCGCACCTGCGCGGCGCGCTCGGCCAGGCCGTGATGAGCGCGGCTAAAACCGACACCCGGCTGGGGGCGATGTACCGGCGGATCGCACGCAAGCGCGGCAAGCAGAAAGCCATCGTCGCGGTCGCCCGGGTCATCTGCGAGATCGCCTGGAGGCTCATCTGCGACCCCGGTGCCCGCTACATCGAGCTCGGCCCCGACTACTACCAGCCCCGCAGCGCCAGGCAGCGAACCAGGTCCAGCATCCGCCAGATCGAGAAAGACAACCCCGGCAAGAAGGTCGTCCTCATCGACGACCCCGCCATCGCCGGCACTCCTGGTTCCGCCGGGCCGGCGGAACCAGCGGCCTTACCAGCAGTACTCTCACGCCTGCCCGTCACTTACTGAGGTTTCACACCACCCACCGTAATTTACGCAGGTCACCCGCAGCCCTCGCAACCAAGCTGCCGAGGGGGGCTGGCTGCTGCCCTGCGGTGGGTGGTTGTTTCCGGTCAGCAGTCGCCGAGCTCACCCGCGACTGACCCCGCCCCAGGCGCACGCCAGCCCCCCGCAGGGGCCGGGCGCCCCGGCGCCCCCGCCCTCACCCGCGCCGAGGCTCTGCGCTGGTGGCGGGCAGGCTACCAGGCCGGTCATCAAGCCGCCGAGCACCAGCAGCACGCCGCCGCCCGGTGGGACCGGCTCGTCGCCGGCTTCCGCGCCCAGCGCGCCGCCGACCAGCAGGCCAAGCTCGACGCGCTCCTCCTCGAAGCCATCGCAGCCCTCGCCAGCCTCTTCAGCAGCGACGACCCCGGCGACCACCCCGCCTGACCCCCTCGCCGCCAGCACCACACCACCATCAACGACCTGCTGGAACATGCACATCAAACGCTGCCGGACCATGTGCAAACAGCGCGGCCGCTAACACCTGATCTGCTGACTCAAGGTGGGCTGAGCAACGAAGATAAGCTCGGCGGCGTGCGTGAAACTGCCCGCATCGGCCAGCGTCACGAAATACCGCAAGTGCCGCAGTTCAATGCCCTGCGGCACCCCCG
>DASWFT010000570.1:0-14693 GCA_036394075.1 Streptosporangiaceae bacterium | reverse complement strand
CGAACCCCGGCTGGCCACCGGCCGGCTGGCCATAACCCGGCTGGCCGCCCGCCGGCTCACCGGCCGGCTGGCCGCCCGCCGGCTCACCGAACCCCGGCTGGCCGCCCGCCGGCTGGCCATAACCCGGCTGGCCGCCCGCCGGCTCACCAAACCCCGGCTGGCCATAACCCGGCTGGCCGGAACTCGGGCTGAACCCGGGGCTTGACGCCGGGCCACTGGTGGCAGGTGCGGCCCATGCCGGAGCAGTCCCGTCTGGGCCGGGCTCGTCGCCGAACAGTCCCTTCGGGTATGTGCCGGTCAGCAGCAGCACATACCCGTAGAACCGGGTGAAATACCTGATGACAGTGGCGATCGCCCCGTAGAGCGTCTCGGACATGGTCCCGCTGATCAGCACGATCAGCCAGATGATGAAAATCGCGATCGTGCCCAGCCCGTAGATCAGCGCGATGCTGATCAGCCAGGCCGGGATGGCCAGGATGATCCGGAAGAAGACCGCGAGGCGGTTCAGCCGCCCGGGCCGCACCGCCACATGCACCGGGTAGTCGGTGTCGCCCAACTCGAACGGCGGGTACTCGTCAGTCAGCAGGAACAGGTACGCGTAGACCCTCGTTGACCACCTCAGGTACCCGGCCAAGAAGCCCGCGAGACCGGTTGGCACCCGGCCGGTGAACAGCGCGGCGAACCAGGAGATCACCACCACGACCTCCGTGGCGATCCCGAGCGCGTACAGAACGATGAAGTGCGGGATCGCCAGCACTATCCGCACGAGCACGGTAAGCCGGTTTTGCTTGGCGGGCCCGGCGAACGCGACGAGAACCTCGTCGCCGGTTCTGGGCTCAGCCGGTAGTTCCTGGGGCGCCGGTGGGGGGCCCATCGGGACGTATGTCACCTTTTCCGCTCCTTGGTCGGCCGCAACCTTAGCGTTGGCTGAGTGGCAGGGCGAGATCGTTGGGCAGAAATTGTTGGATTCGAGATCGTCCAGCGCTGGGGGGCCGCCGCTGATCATGGAGGCCGGGCCTGCGAGCCGGATCAGTGGACCCTGGGCAACGAGGACGCCAATGCTGGATGTACAACGGTCCTGGCGCTGTTAACCGAGATGCGGAACGAGACTAGAACCGGGGACGGGGGTGGAACGCCGCATGGTGACCCTGGAACTCTCCTGGCCGGGCGCCGCTGTCGCGGCGGCGGGCCTGGCCGGTGCGGCCACGGGCGCCAAGCTCACCCGCCGGCCCCGGCTTGTCGCTGCCTCCGCGTTCGCCCGGGAGAGCGCCGTGGTCCTGGCCCTGTTCGCGCTCTGGCAGCTGGCGGGGAGTTTCGCCACGGCCGGGCCCGATGGTGCGCTGGCGCGGGCGCGCTGGCTCTGGCACCTGGAACGGGTGATCCACTTGCCGAGCGAGGCCATCGTCCAGCGGGCCTTCCTGCCCCATCCGATGGTGGTTCAGGCGCTGAATCTCTATTACGCAGGACTGCACTTCCCGGTTCTCATCGTCTGCCTGCTCTGGCTTTTCATCTGGCATCGCCGGCAGTACCGGCACGTGCGCACCACGCTGGTCATGTTGACCGCGATCTGCCTGGTCGTGCAGTTCCTCCCGGTCGCGCCACCGCGCATGCTCACCGGCGACGGCATGGTCGACACGGCCGTGCAGTACGGGCAGTCGGTCTACGGCTCGGTCGCAGGGTTCAATGCCGACCAGTTGTCGGCCATGCCGTCGGTGCACGTCGCCTGGGCGCTGCTGGTCGCCCTGGTGGTGGTGCAGGTATCGCGGAGCCGCTGGCGCTGGTTCGCGCTGGCCTACCCGGCGGCGACTTTGCTGGCCGTCACCGTCACCGCCAACCACTTCTGGCTGGACGGGATTGCCTCGGCCCTGCTCCTCGTGCTGGTCTTGCTCGTGCAGCGGGCCGGGCGGGCGGCGCGGGCCGGGCTGATGGCCGGCCGCCGGGCCAGCGCCGCGGAGCCCGCCGAGCCTGGACCGTCCTATGTACCCGACCGGCCGCCGGTAGACGCGTGAGTCTTCCGCTCCGCCTTCATCCTGGCCTTGGCCCGCTGGGCGTCCTCGTCCACGTACTCCTGCCCGGAGAGTTCCATGAGCGCGTACATGATCTCGTCGGTCACGGCCCGCAGCACGAAGCGGTCTGACTCCAGGCCGGCGTAGCGGGAGAAATCCAGCGGCTTGCCGAACCGCACCCCCGGGCGGATCCGCAGCCGCGGCCTGACCTTGCCGGGCGGCTGGAACTCGAACGTGCCGACCATCGCGCACGGGATGACCGGTGCGCCTGACTCCAGGGCCAGTCTCGCCACCCCGGTCTTGCCCCGGTACAGCCTGCCGTCCGGGGTCCGGGTGCCCTCCGGGTAGATGCCGAGCAGCTTGCCCTCCGACAGCACGCGCAACCCGGTGCGCAGGGCTCGCTCGCTCGCCAGGCCGCCCGTCCGGTCCACCGGAATGCCGCCCACCCCATTGAAGAAAGCCCTGCTGAGCAGGCCCTTCAGCCCGCGGCCGGTGAAGTACTCCGACTTGGCGAGGAAGGTGACCTTCCGCGGCAGCGGCAGCGGCCCGAAGAAGTGATCGGAGAACGACAGGTGGTTGCCGGCGATGATGGCCGGGCCTTCGCGCGGGACGTTCTCGGTCCCCTCCGCCCACGGCCGGAACACCAGCGTCAGGAAGGGACCCAGTATCGCTTTGAGCACCCAGTAGAACACGCCGCCATCGTCCCATGGGGTAGCACCCGGGGCTACTGAAGTCCGCCCACGTCCGCTACCAGCCGGAATGTCATGACCCGTGGTCCGCCAGGCTCGCCTCAGGATGCCTCCGTCCAGGGTCGATGGCTCCCGGCTTGGCTCCCACCCGCATGCCCCATGGCCTCTCACAACGCTAGCCAGGATGCCCGCCCGGCGGAGAGCGCCCACGAGTTTTGTCGGAACGCTGGCGCCGTCCGACACCCGCTAGGCCTCCCGGACCATCTCGTAGGTGAGGTAGACGAGGCTGTCACCGACGGTCCGGGCGGTGAGGGGGCGAATGGACTTCTTGTCGCTGGTCTCGCCGAAGAGGCGCTCGCCAGCCCCGAGCACGAACGGGTAGACCATCAGCCGCAGCTCGTCGACCAGGTCGTGCTCCATCAGTGTGTGCACGAGCTGACGGCTGGCGTAGACGACGATGTCCCCGTCTAGCTCCTGCTTCAGCTTCGAGACCTCGTTCACCACCTCGCCCTTTAGGACCGTCGAGTTGCTCCACTCGGGATTTACGAGGGTCGAGGACACGACGTACTTGGGCAGACCGTTCAGCCTGTCCGCCCACTCGCCACTGCGTCCTGTCCACCGCGGTCCGAAGTACTCGTCGCTCCGCCGGCCCAGCAGCAGGGCCTCGGCGCCCAGCGCCTCCTCGAACTCGACCTTGGCCCACTCTTCGCGGTCCTTGTCTCCAACCTGGCCGAACCAGCCGCCGTGCCTGAAGCCCTCCTCGCCGGTGGGGTCCTGGACGACTCCGTCGAGCGAGACGTTCTCGCTGATCACGATCTTTCCCATTTCGGTTCTCCTTCGCTGGCGTTGTCAGCTACTACCGATGTAGTCACCGCGACCTCGGGAAACTGGGCGCCCGCCAACCGCCCAGTTCGCCGCTCGACCGGTGTCTATACAAGATGGAAGTGCGACAAGGTGCGGGAAGAAGGTGACGCGACGGTGCGGGTGATGACAGCCGACCTGATCTCAAGGGCGCGGGCCGGGGACGGCGACGCGTTCCGAGAGCTGACCGAGCCGTACCGCCGGGAGCTACAGGTGCACTGCTACCGGATGCTCGGATCCTTCCAGGATGCCGAGGACGTCCTCCAGGACACGCTGCTGGCCGCCTGGCAAGCCCTCGCCGGGTTCGAGGGACGGGCGTCGCTTCGCACCTGGCTCTACCGGATCGCCACTTACCAGTGCCTCAACGCGCGTCGCTCAGCCAGCAGGCGCCAGGCCAAGGAGTGGGACGTACCCAAGGTTGAACCGCCCGAGCCGACCCGGCTCGGCGAAGTCGTCTGGCTCGAGCCATATCCCGATACTCTTCTCGAGGGTGCGATCGACGCACTACCCGGCCCGGAGGCCCGCTACGAGCAGACCGAATCCATCTCCCTGGCCTTCGTGACCGCCCTTCAGGTCCTGCCGCCGCGCCAGCTCGCCGTCATCATCTTGCGCGACGTCCTCGGATTCCACGCGAACGAGGTGGCCGACATGCTGGACTCGACCGTCGAATCGGTCAACAGCGCCCTCAAACGGGCGCGCGCCAGCCTGCAGCACCGACGGCCCACGACCGCCGACCGCGAACCGGCGCCCGCGTCCGGCTCACCCTCCGAGGATGCGATCGTGGCGAAGTTCGTCCGCGCGTGGGAGTCCGCCGATCTCGACGCGCTGGTGGCCCTCCTGACGGACGACGTCTTTGTCTCGATGCCGCCGATGCCCTTCGAGTACGAGGGCCGAGACGCCGCGGCCCGCTTCTGCGCCAGCATCTTCAGCTCGGGCCGGAGGTTCGACCTCGTGTCGACGCGAGCCAACGGTCAGCCAGCGTTGGGGGCCTACCTGCGCGCCCCTGACGGCATCGGACACGGGGTCGGCCTCTTCGTCCTCACGCTTTCCGGCGACCGGATCTGCGCCATGACCCGCTTCGAGAACACCGTGCTCCCATGGTTCGGGCTGCCGCGATCGCTCCCTAGCCGCTAGCTACCGGGAAACGCCGCAGCGATGGCTGCCCTGCTCATTGCGGCCAGGTCCGGCGGGGTGGACGGGCGCAGTGAGTCGAGTGCCTCGGCCAGCGGGCGAGGTCAGCGCTCGAAGCCTGACACGCGTGCGGGACTACCAGCCGGCGTGCGACGATGCGAGAGCGCAGCCATGGCCGGGCCGGGTAGCGTCAGGTTGGACGGCGTCAGGCCGGGCGGCGTCACGCCGGGGTGCCTCGGGCCGAAAGGACAGCGAGCCGATGCCAGTGATCGCAGGCGCGGAGCCTTACTCCCACGCGGGCGGCAGCACCGGGGTCCTGCTGTGCCACGGGTTCACCGGGAGCCCGCACTCGCTGCGGCCGTGGGCGGAGTACCTCGCCGGGGCCGGCCTGAGCGTGTCCCTGCCCCGGCTGCCCGGACACGGCACGACATGGCAGGAGATGTCGCGCACCCGGTGGGAGGACTGGTACGCCGAGGTGGACCGCGGCTACGAGGAGCTGCGAGGGCGCTCGGGCGAGATCTTCGTGATGGGCCTGTCGATGGGCGGCTGCCTCGCGTTGCGGATGGCCGAACTGCGCGGTACCGGGGTCAGCGGGCTGGTGCTCGTCAACCCGTCGCTGGCCGCCGACAGCAAGCTCTTCATCCTGGCGCCGCTGCTGAAACTGGTCATACCCTCGCTTAAGGGGGTGGGCAGCGACATCAAGAAGGAAGGCGTCCGCGAACTGGCCTACGACCGTGTACCGGTCCGCGCGGCGGCGACGCTGCCAGCGCTATGGCGGCTCACCCAGTCGCGGCTCGGCGAGGTGACGCAGCCGGTCCTCGTCTACCGGAGCGCGGCCGACCACGTGGTCGGCCCCGCCAGCATGCGCGTGCTGCGCGCCGCGCTGCCCGACGACCAGCTCACTGTGCGGGATTGCCCGGACAGCTACCACGTGGCCACCCTTGACAACGATGCCCAGACGATCTTCGCCGGGAGCCTGGCGTTCGTGCGCTCGCACAGCCATGCGGAGAGGGGGTAAGGGTTGGAGGGAAAAAACGTGGCCGGCGGCGCGAGCGGTGAAGAGGCCGCCTGGCGTGAGCTGATCGAGCATTACACCGCGCCCGCACCGGGGGATCAGGAGCAAGCCCCATGGCCAGAACGCGAGAACCTGGGTACTCCCCCGCACAACGGGTCTGAGCCGGACCCGGGCCCCGAGACCGACCCCGCATTGGGTGCCGCGCTGGGTACCGACTTGGCCGACGACACCGATCCCGCGCTCGGCGTCGATATAGGCCCTGATCTGGGTGCCCGCGTCGTCCGCCCGGCCCGGCCGGCGTCGCCGCCCTCCGCAGAGGACGGGGATCATTTCATCACCCCGACGCCCCCGCCGTTGCCCAGGCTCGACCCGGTGACCAAGGGCGCGTGGGTCGCACTCTTCGGCGGGCCCGGTTACCTGCTCATCGCCGTCATGCTCGGCTGGTACGTGCCGGGCTGGGCGGCGTTCGGCGCGGTTGGCGCGTTCATCGGCGGCTTCGCCACCCTGGTGCTGCGGATGGGCGACCGGCCGCCGCGCGACTCCGGCCCGGACGACGGGGCCGTGCTCTGACCGCCCTGCCTGCGGTGGTCAGTGCCCGCGGGCCAGGTCGGCGGCCCCTACAAGTCCGGCGTCGGCACCCAGCGCGGCGCGCCTGATCTCAGCCGACGGCCGGTGATGCCCGCCGGTGAGCCCCTTCTCGAACGCGGCCCGTGCCGGGTTGAGCAGCAGGTCACCTGCTTCTGACACGCCCCCGCCGATGATGAAGCAGCCGGGGTCCAGGATCGCCGCGAGGTCGGCCAGGCCCTGGCCGAGCCAGCCGCCCACGATATCGAAGCAGCGCAGCGCCCCGGGGTCGCCCTCACTCGCCGCTCGCGTGATCTGCTGCCCGCCGATGCCATCCAGGCTCCCACCGCTCAGCTGGAGGAGGCGCACGGCGCCTCCGGGGGTGCGCCGCGCGAAGTCACGCGCCTCGTACTCCAGGGCGTTGCCGCTCGCGTACTGCTCCCAGCAGCCGCGGTTGCCGCAGCCGCACAGCCGCCCGTCCGGCACCACGCGGTAGTGCCCGGGCTCGCCCGCGAGGCCCCACCGGCCGCGGTACACCTCGCCGCTCAGCACGAGCCCGGCTCCGATGCCAGTGCCTACCGCGATCAGCAGCACGTGCTCCTGGTCACGGGCCGCACCGAACCTGAGCTCGGCCCACGCGCTCGCGTTGGCGTCGTTCTCGACCACCACCGGGAGCCCGACGAGGTCGGCGACCTGCTTGCGCAATGGCTCCTCACGCCAAGCGAGGTGCGGTGCGAACAGCACGCTGCCCCGGTCGTCGTCCACGAAGCCTGCCGCGCCCAGGCCGACCGCTTCCACCTGATGACGGGTCCGCAGCGTGCTAACCACCTCGACGATCACCTGCGCGGTGCGCGCCGGGCTGGCCGCCGGAGTGGGCCGCTTCAGCTTCTCGATGATCCGCCCATGCTCGTCGACGACCCCACCCGCGACTTTCGTGCCGCCAATATCAATGCCGATCGTCAGGCTCATCGGGCGGTCCTCCGGCGGCGGGTGAAACCGCCTCATCCCAGACCCCGCCGTGCGCCCCCGCAGAATCCGCCTCATCCCAGACCCGGCCACGGGCGCCGGGAGAATCCGGCCCATCCCAGGTCCTTGGGCGGGCAGCGGCCATGGCCGACTCGAACACCGACATCGCGTCCTGCACCACCGTGGTGAGCACGTCGCTCGCCGCGGCCACGTGCGACGCCAGGCCGGGACCCGACTCGTTGAGCCGGCGGGCGGCCCGGCACACCGGGCACCAGGCGCACTCTGGCGCGCCCTCGTGTGGCTCCGCGGTAGCGCTTTCCCACACGTCACCGGACCCTGCACCCCGGCCGAACGCGGACCGGAACTGCCCACTCAGTTCGCGGCTCACCCCGCGCGCCCCGGAGCGGACCAGCCAACGCTGGAGGTCGTTGATCAGGTCGGTGCCCGGCTGCCTGGGCTGCTGTGTCACTTCGTGTCCTCTCCACTGCCTTCGGCTCCGCCGCCCTCTACCCGAGCCTTGAGCCCCTTCAGCGCCGTGTCGATGATGATCTTCTCGGCCCTCCGCTTCAGCATGCCTGGCATCGGCATCCGGACGTCCACGGTGAGCTCGTAGGTCACGGTGGTCTGCCCGGCGGCCTCGACCAGGTAGTAGCCGCCGCTCATTGCTGAAATGACCGTGCCGGGCTCGGCGAGATCCCAGCGGACGGCCGCGTCGCCGTCCCAGTCGTAGCGCAGCACGTAGCTGTCCTTGATCATCCCGGCATCGAGCCGGAACCGTACCTCGGCCGCCCGGCCCGCGTCATCGCGCTTGATCACGTCCGCCGATCGCACCGCCCCCGCCCACTCCGGGTAGGCAGCGAAATCGGAGATAACGTCCATGACTTCCGCCCTCGCCGTGGCGATGGCGATGCTCGACGTAGTCCGGTCCGCCATGCTCGGAGCGTACCGCCACGTCACCTGACGTGCGCCAGCCGCTTTGTCGTCACGTGTTGCCATATCCATGTGAACACGATATATCGCAATCGGCCTCCAGCCAACGCAGCGCGCCCGCCGTCCTCACCCCGGCCCGCCCATTCCAGGATCACGCTGGGCCGAGCCGGTCCCGGCCCGGCCCGGCCCGGCCGGCCGGCCTCGCATCATGATCACGGAACATTCGCGGCCGTATGGGCGCGCAGAGGAACAACACGCCGGCTTGACGCCCCAGGCGCCCAGGCCACGGCCCGAATTCGTGAATATGAACAACGCTTTGTTCCAAGGCGGGCCCTATATGACTGGGATGTTCCGTGATCATGGAGCACCGTCACCATTCGAGGGCGTAGGGGGTGCCAGTGGCCCGGAAATGCCCGACATTGATGCACTCGGTGCGCCCGATGCGGACCCGGCGGGCCAGCGGCTGGTGCACGTGACCGAAGAGGGCATACCGCGGCTGGCTGCGGCGGATCTCCTGAAGCAGCGCGTCACTGCCACGCTCCAGCCGCCGGGCGACCGTGTCATACAGCAGCTGGGGCACGGCCGGCGGGATGTGCGTGCACAGGACGTCGACATCCCCGACGGCGGCCAGCTTGGCCGCGTAGTCGTTCTCGTCGATCTCGTAGGGCGTCCGGTAGGCCGAGCGCAGCCCGCCCCCCACGAAGCCGAAGCTCCAGCCACCGAGCTCGACCCGCTCGCCGTCCAGCACGCGGTGCCCTGGCCGCAGGTGCTCCTGCCACATGCGCGGGATGTCGACGTTGCCGTACGTGAGGTAGGCCGGCTCGGGGAGCGCCGCAAAGAGCTCGGCGTACTGCCGGGCAGCGGCCATCTCCAAGTGCCCCGACGGATCGCCACCCAGCTGGTCCCACAGGCGCCTGGACATCTCCCGCGCCTCATCAAAGCGCTTCGCGGTCCGCAGGGCGACAAAACGTCGTGTCGCCTCCGCCCCGAACAGGTCCGCGAAGATGCCCTGGCCGTCATCCGCGTAGTCGATGAACAGCAGCATGTCCCCGAGGCACAGCAGCGCATCCGCCCCGTCAGCGGCGACCCGGAGCGCGTCCGCCCGGCCGTGAACGTCGCTGACCACGTGAACCCGCATCCCCACACATTAGGGTGTCCGCTTAGGGTGTCCACGCGGCCGCACCAGGGCACAGACCCTGACGGGCACGCTGCGTGGCGGCCATTGCTACCTGTTGGTAGCTTGCGCGCGGCGCGCGCGGTACTGTCACCGCAGAACGTGACCGGCAGAACGTAACGGCAGGACGTGACCGGCAGGAGCTGTCATGCGCGAATACAGCACTCCCGCTCTCGTGGAGATCCCCGATTCCGCCAACCTCACCGACGTCGTCTTCGAGCGCGCGGACCACGAGCCGCACACAGTCGTGCTTCGGCGCAAGGCCACGGACGGCCAGGTTTGGCGTGATGTTACGGCCGGGGAGTTCCGCGATGAGGTCAGTGCCCTGGCCAAGGGGCTCATCGCGGCCGGGATCGAGGCCGGCGACCGGGTGGCCCTGATGTCACGGACCCGATACGAATGGACCGTTGCCGACTACGCCATCTGGGCGGCCGGCGCGGTGACCGTGCCGATCTACGAGACCTCCTCCGCCGAGCAGGTCGAATGGATGCTGAGCGACTCTGGCGCCCGGGCGCTGATCCTGGAGACGGCCGCCCATGAGCAAGCGACCGCCGAGGTGCTCAGCAGGCTGCCCGCGGTGGAACGACTGTGGCTGATCGAGGGTGCGGCCGCGGCCACGACCGCCAAGCCGCTGGACGCGCTGCCCGCCGAGGGGAGCGCGGTCAGCGATGAGGATCTGGGGCAGCGGCGGACGGCGCGGGGCGCCGGCGACCTGGCCACGGTCATCTACACCTCGGGCACGACCGGGCGCCCGAAGGGCTGCCAGCTTACCCACGGCAACCTGCTGGGCGATGTGCGGAACGCCGTCGCGGCTCTGCCGGGCATCTTCGAGGCACCTGGCCGCTCCTCGCTGCTATTCCTGCCGCTGGCCCATTCCTTCGCCCGCATCATCCAGGTCGGCTGCCTGGAATCCGGCACCGTGCTCGGCCATACCCCGGACGTTGCCGGGCTTCTTGACGACCTGGGCTCCTTCCGGCCCGCGTTCATCCTCGCGGTGCCGCGGGTCTTCGAGAAGGTATACAACGGCGCCGAGCATCAGGCTTCCAGCAGCAAGATCAAGAGCCGGATCTTCCGTGCCGCCGCGCAGACCGCCATCGCCTGGAGCAAGGCCCAGGGCAGCTCGGGCCAGCCCAGCCCGGGCCGCCGTGACCTGCGGCTCCGGCTGGCTCACGGGCTGTTCGACCGCCTCGTCTACAGCAAGCTTCGTGCGGCGACCGGCGGGCAGGTTCGTTATGCGGTATCGGGTGGTGCGGCACTCGGAGAGCGGCTCGGCCACTTCTTCCGCGGCACCGGCATCACGATCCTCGAAGGGTACGGGCTGACCGAGACCAGCGCCGCGGCCGTGGTGAACCGGCCGGACCGCAACAAGATCGGCACGGTGGGGCTCCCGCTGCCCGGGGTCACCGTCCGCATCGCCGACGACGGCGAGATCCTCATCAAGGGGCCCAACGTCTTCGCCGGCTACCTGCACAACGACACGGCGACCGCCGAGACATTCCATGACGGCTGGCTGCTCTCAGGCGATATGGGCGAACTGGACGACGAAGGATATCTGCGGGTAACCGGGCGGAAGAAGGAGCTGATCGTCACCGCTGGGGGAAAGAACGTCGCACCCGCCGTCCTCGAGGACCGCCTCCGGGCGCACCCGCTGATCAGCCAGTGCATGGTGGTGGGCGACGGCAAGCCGTACATCGCCTGCCTGGTGACTCTGGATGAGGAGGCGCTCGACGCCTGGAAGGCGCGCCGGCCCAGGCTGGCCAATGCCACCATCGCTGACCTGATCCAGGATCCGGAGCTGATCGCCGAGATCCAGGCAGCGGTAGACGATGCCAACAAAGCGGTGTCGCGGGCCGAATCAATCAGGCGGTTCCGTGTGCTCCCGGTTGACTTCACCGAGCAGGGCGGCCATCTCACGCCGTCACTCAAGGTGCGCAGGAATGTCGTGGCCAAGGACTTCGCCGACGACATCGAGGCACTTTATTCGTAGCCCGGGCGTCGTTGGCTCGTAGCCCGGGCGTCGGCATCAGGCGTCGTGGGCGGACTCGGGCGCCAGGATCCGTTCCAGTCGCCGCGCCACCAGGTCCCACCGCCACTCCCGGTCCACCCAGGCCAGGCCCTTCTCCCCCATTGCCCGGGCAGCGGCGGGGTCGCCCAGCAACTGGATGATCCGGCCAGCCACCGCGGCAGCATCGCCGCCGGGCACGACGTAGCCGGTCTCGCCGTCGAGGATGGCGTCCGGCGCGCCGCCCGAATCCCCTCCGACCACTGGGAGCCCGGCCGCAGACGCCTCCAGGTAGACAATGCCGAGGCCCTCGACGTCAAGGCCGCCCCTGCGGGTGCGGCACGGCATCGCGAACACGTCGCCCGCGTCGTAATAGGCCGGGAGTTCCTCCCAGGGCACCGGGCCGGTGAACACGACCGAGCCGGTCACGCCGAGTTGGCTGGCCAGCCGCCGCAGCCGGCTCTCCGCTGGCCCTCCGCCGACCAGAAGCAGTACCGCGCCGCACGTCGCCCGGACCTGCGGCCAGGCGCGAATCAGCGTGTCCTGGCCCTTGCGGGTCACCAGCCGGGAGACGCACACGACCACCGGGGTGTCCGCCAGGCCCAGCCGCTCTCTGATGGCAGCACCGCCGGCATCGGGGCGGAACGCGTCAGTATCCACACCTGGAGCGAGCCGGGCCAGCCGGCCGACTGCCTGCGGGGACAGCGCCCTGGCCAGCCGCGACCGGGTGTATTCACCGAGGTAGGTCATAACGTCCACCGAGTCACCGATGCGCCGCAGGAGGCTGCGCGCGCCGGGCAGCACGGCCCAGCCTGCCTCGTGGCCGTGGGTGATGGCGACGATTCGCCTCGCCCCGGCCCTGCGCAGCGAGGGGGCCAGCAGGCCCAGCGGAGCGGCGGCGCCGAACAGCACGGTGTCGCAGCCGGAGGACTTCAGGATCCGCGCGGCCCGCCTCGCCACGGTGGGCACCGGCAGCATCAGCGAAATCGGGTGACGCACCACGGGGAAAGGCGCCCGCTCATCGAAGCTGGCCGCGCCTTCCCAGGCGGGCGCGTACACCACGACCTCGCCGGGGGGCAGCCGCATGGCGAGTGCATGCACGAAAGACTGGATCCCGCCGGCCCGCGGCGGGAAGTCGTTGGTGACGATCAAGACCTTCGGCATCTCGCTCCCCGTGCCGCCGACATTCACCGCCCTGCTGGCGCCCGGCGGCCGACGACGGTAACCCAGATGATCATAGGCCCCCTGCCTGGCGCGGGTGTGTTCGGGCATGCGTGGCCCAGGCGGTGTTCCCCGGGAGGGCAACACCTTCCGGGGAACTCCACCTGCTCGCCCTCAGGGGAGGGGCAGGGCGCGTCGGGCAGGGCTCAAGGTAACGCGCTTGCCGCGGTTACGGCCGGACGGCTCCGTTGTAGTTCGACGCGTACCACGACGACGACAGGGCCACCTCTTCCACGTTCATGCCGGGCTGCGGAGCATCGATGAGCTGACCGCCGCCCACGTAGATGGCTACGTGGCTGTCGCCGGCGAAGAATACCAGGTCGCCGGGCTGGAGATTGGACTGCGGCACCGCCGGGTACCCCGCTCCCGCCTGCCCATAGGAGTCACGCGGGATGGAGACACCGGCCGCCGCCCAGGCGGCCTGGACCAGCCCTGAGCAGTCATAGCCGCCGTTCGGGCCGGGCGGACCGGTGCCGCCGTAGACGTACGGGGTGCCAGCGTTGAGAACCGTGAAGGCGAACGCGACCGCTGCTCCCCCCTGGCTGTTGGTCGGGACGGTATTTTTTGCCTTCGTTGTGCCGCCGGTGCCCACCGTCGTGACAGTGGCCTGCTGCTGCGCGGTGAGTGTGGCCAGCGTGGCCTTCTGGTCGGCGAGAGCCTTGCTGATGGACTGCTTGCGCGCCTGCCGCTGCTTGTTGAGGGCGGCGATCGCGGTCTCCGTGCGGCTGGCCGTCTGCTGCGCCCCTTCGAGCTGACGGGCGGTCGCGATGAACTGGTTCACCTGCGCGGACCTGTCACTCGACAACTGCAGCAGCACCGACGCCTGGGACAGGACGGCCTGCGGATTGTCCGAGGTCAGCAGCGCACCGACCGAGCTCATGTTGCCGCTCTCGTAGGCGGTCGTCGCGATCTGGGCGATCTCGGCACGCATCTTCCGGAACTTGGCGCGGTCCGCGTTCAGTTCCCGCGTGACCGTCGCAAGCTGCTGCTTGGCGCTGGACAGTTCCTGCACGGTCTGGTCGAACTGCTGGATAGCCACGTTCTCTTGGGTGGTCAGCTTGTCGATTTTCGCCTGAACCTGGCTGACCGTCGGCTGTGGCGCGGCTCCGGCCGCGACGGCGAAAGTGGCAATTCCCCCGCAAGCCAGCACGCTGGCGGTGACCGCAGCACAGCGGCGCCGCAGCGACAGATGGACAGTTGGACGCGTAACCACGTTAGTGACACGCTCCTTCTCCCACTCCGCCTACCGGGTGAGCTGACGGGTTCGGGCTGTGGAAGGTGCCCTACGGCCAAGGCCGATAAGCGGCCCAGGCCGATTCACCCCTGAAGGTCCCTCCCAGGCGAACCCGGGACAATCCTCCGGTGGGTCCCCGGCTTTCCGGCTGGCTGACATTGCCAGCATCGGAAACTCGGCGGTGGCCGGTCGCCGTCACCGTCATGGCGACTGCGGAGCGAGCCGACCGCGCCTGACATTAGTGAAGGCGGGAGGTGAATTCCACCGCTTCGCGAACTCTCGCGCCAGCCTTGACCATCGTTAAACGATGCTGTGCCGTCGCGATGACCTCCGGCAGCCTCCCGCTATAGGCGCTGTGACCAGTCACGATGCCCGAACAGTGGGCGCCTGCAAGCGGAGCGGCGAGACCAGCTTGGCATCCGCCAGAATCCGCAGGGCGCGTCGCTCGTCCTCGCCGATTTCAGTCTGGCCGCCGCTGCCCAGCAGGGCACTAACCACGCAATCCGGGCAGGCGATATTACGCATCTCGCACTTGTCGCATTCGATCAGCATGTCTCCTCCTGTTCCTGGCTACCGCGCCTGGCTCGCCCGCCGGGCCTGGTCGTCACGGAGCACACGCTAGGAGGGGGTACCGACACTAATCGCCGGCGGCACGCCTTACCGTGGGCCGCGTCCGCCCGGGGCGGCACGGTCTCCCGGGCGGCACGGTCTCCCGGGGCGGCACGGTCTCCCGGGGCGGCACGGTCTTCCCGGCGGCGTGGTCTTCCCGGCGGCGTGGGCCGGCGCGCCTGGCGCCAGAGTGTCAGTACCCCGGCCTACGGTGACAACGTGATCACGCGGCAGACGGCGACGGCATTCGACGGCATCGACTTCGCCATCGTGGACGTGGAGACCACCGGC
>DASWFT010000569.1:0-1502 GCA_036394075.1 Streptosporangiaceae bacterium | reverse complement strand
GGGGTTGGGGGTCGTGGGTGTCCCCGGGTTGCGCGGTTGGCGGAGTGGTCTCACATGCACCCATCCGGCACCTGCCAGGTGGCGGGTGCCATGACCGTGTTTTCCGGGGCCGGGCTGCTCAGTCAGGTCATCGAGCGCGGCTAGGCCGGCTCATGCGGTTTTGCGAGCTCACCCGGGGCTTGGCGACCCCTCCCGGCTGGTGACCGCATCCCGGCCGGGGGGCGCGGGGTGCGGATGTCGTGGCGGTGGCTTGATGGCTGGCGGTGCGCTCGGCGTCGGTGAGCAGGTGCCAGGCGCGGGTCAGGAGCTTCCGGGCGATCGCGGTGGTGGCGATCTTCTTGCCGCGGCGGCGGGCGATCGCGGCGTAGCTGGCGGCGTAGTCGGGGTGCCGCTTGGCGGTCTGCGCTGCTTCGCACAAAATCCACCGCAGCCACGCCGAGCCTTGCTTGGAGATGTGGCCGTGCCGGACGGTGCGGTCCGAGCCGCGCACGGTCGGGGTGAGCCCGGCCCAGGAGGCGAGCTTGCGCGCGGACCCGAACCGGGTGATGTCGCCGACCTCGGCGAGGATGACCAGCGCGGTGAACGTGCCCACGCCGGGCAGCTGCGTCAGGATCTTGACCCGCGGGTCGGACCGGGCCCGCTGGCGGACCTCGGCGTCGAGCCGGTCGATCGGCACCTGCAGGGCATCGATCAGGGCCAGGTCGTCCTCGACCACCTCCCGCGACACCGCCGGCAGTTCCAGCGAGGCGAGCCAGCCCCGGCCGGGGCCGCTCCAGCAGCCTGAGGGCCGGTCCTGACCGTGGTCGGCCAGGACCGCGTGGATCCGGTTCTGCAGCAGCGTCCGCAGCCGCACCAGCTGGGCGCGGTGCCGCAGCAGCGCCCGCAGCTGCCGCACCGCCGGCGGCGCGATCCACGCCTCCGGCAGCAGGTCCGCGCGCAGCAGCTGTGCCAAGATCGCGGCATCGACCTTGTCGTTCTTCAACCTGGCCGAGGCGATCGCCTTGCACTGCAGCGGGTGCACCAGGTGCGGGTCGAAGCCGTAGTCCTCGAGCAGCTCCAGCAGCCACCCCCAGCCGAACGCGGCCTCGAACGCCGCGGGCGTCCCCGGCGGCAAGCCGCCGATCACGCCCAGGATCGTCTCGGTCCCGTTCGGCACGTTCCGGTTCGCCAGCACCTCGCCACCCGAATCGATGACTGCCACCTGAGAACGCTTGCGGTGCACGTCGATCCCGACGTAAACAGACATTGCCGGCCTCCTTTCCGAGCTCGTCTATCACCCGGAGCATCGCGCTACCGGGCTGAG
Source organism: Streptosporangiaceae bacterium (assembly GCA_036394075.1). GTDB lineage: Bacteria > Actinomycetota > Actinomycetes > Streptosporangiales > Streptosporangiaceae > JAWWPY01. The sequence continues at coordinate 199 of DASWFT010000569.1, read as the reverse complement.
CAGGAAAGGGGGCCCGGCCTCACGCCCGGTCCCCATAGGGTCAGGTCATCGAACGGATGGACCAGAGCCAGGCCCCGCTCTCGCTGCAGGGCCAGGCATGACTCGAGCAGGCTGCCCTGCGTCTGGACAACTTCGCCGCCGTAACGGCTGGTCGCCTCGACCTTGGATCGCATCGCACTGGCCGGCATCACGATCGTGG
>DASWFT010000568.1:0-3557 GCA_036394075.1 Streptosporangiaceae bacterium | reverse complement strand
TGCATCTGCCCGGCGCGGGGAACTGGATTCCCTGGGTCGGTCCGCAACTTGGCGTTGGGGAAGCTCGGTCCAGGCGTGCCAGTAGGCACCCCCCGGATCACCTCGATGGTCTTGTGGCACTTGGTCACAGCTGACACGAGTTCTTTGTATGTCAGCACGTTCTTACCGATGACCATTGAGGTGTTCGCCAGCCGGAGTGAGTACGGGTCGAGCTTGTCTGTCGACGGTCACGTTATTGAGCAGGGGTGTTGCTCACGTAATTGACCAGGCCCTGGTCTTGTCTTGTTTTACCGGAGTGCCTCCTTGGTTGTCGTGGTGACGCGCCCGCCGGGTCGTTTTCTGGGGCGGTAGCTGGGTCCGTTCATGAAGACCTGGTGGCTGGTGTTGATGACCCGGTCCAGGAGGGACTCGGCGACGACGGGGTTGGGGAACAGCGGGTACCAGTCCTGCGGCGCCCTGTTGGAGGTCAGGATCAGCGAGCGGCCGGACCGCTCGGTGATGAGCTCGTAGAGGTCGTCGGCCTGCGCAGCGGTGAGCTCGCGCATGGCGAAGTCATCGAGGATCAGGACGGCGGGCCGGGCGAGCTCGCCGAGGCGTTTGGGCCAGGTCTGGTCGGCGTGGCCGCCGGCCAGGTGGGCCAGGGCGCGGCTGGTCTTGAGGAACCGGGCGTCGGCGCCGTGCCGGATGGCCAGGTGGCCGAGGGCCTGGGCGACGTGGCTTTTCCCTACCCCGACCGGGCCGTACAAGATGACGGACTCGCCGGCGTGCAGCCAGCGCAGGGCGGCCAGGTCGCGGATCTGGGCGGCGGGCAGCTTCGGGCTGGCGGCGAAGTCGAAGCCCTCGAGGGTGACCTGCTCGTCGAACCGGGCCTTGCGGAGCCGCCGGGTGATGGCGGTGGCCTGGCGGCGGGAGATCTCGTCCTCGCACAGGACCTGGAGGAACTCGATGTGGCCGAGTTCCCCGGCCCGGGCCTGGGCCAGGCGGGCGTCGATGGTGGCCAGCATGCCGGACAGCTTCAGCGCCCGCAGCGCCTTGTCCAGGGCACCGGTCTCGATGGTGGTGGTCGTCATGGTGTCAACCCTCGTTTCGCTGTGATGGCTGATGCCGGTAGCGCTGCGCCGCGGCCTGGCGGGTGACGCCGAGACGGCCGGCGATCCGGGCCCAGGAGTATCCCGCGGACCGGGCCCGGGTGACGGCGGCGTCCAGGTCGCGGCAGGCCTGGCCGGCGGCCAGGGACGCGTCTGCGACCCAGTCCAGGACATCCACGGCAGGGCCGGGCGGCAGCGGCACCGCGGCCATGGCCTTGCCGAGGGTGGAGCGCGCCGCCGCGCATGAGCCGCACAGCGCGACAGCACCCAGGCTGATCTCGGCGGTCAGGGTGCAGTGCGGCCGGCGGGCCGGGTCGCGCGCGTAGTGGCACAAGACCGCGCGCGGGCTGGTGGTGAGGCTGGTCACGACGCCGCCTCCGTTCCGGGGCGCAGCGGGACGACGTTGCCCGCGGCGAACAGGGCGTCGGGTCCGTGCAGGAACGCGCCGGCGCCGCCGTCGCCGGACGGCGCGGCCGCGGGGAGCTGCTCGGTGCCGGCCGCCAGGATGCCCTTGACGGCCGGTAGGACGGGTCGCCGGCGGCGGCGGCTTTCGCGCAGGCGGCCTCCAGCCGGCCGGGCTGGTGCTGGTCGGCCAGGTGCAGGACGCTCTGCGCGGCGCGCAGCCGGTAGAGCGCGTTGTCTTCCAGCAGCCCGCCGATCAGCGCCTGGCACGCCGGGCCGATCCCGGCGGCTTTCTTCCGGCACCAGGCCGGGGTGCGCACGTGGAAGGCGATCTTCTCCGGCGGGTAGTCGGCCAGGTCGGTCTGCTTGCCCCGGGCCACCCGGATGTGGGTCTTGACCAGTTCGCCGTGATCGAAGAACTGCGCCATCGAGGAGGTCAGCCGCACGTCCAGGGTCTTGCCGATGTGCTGCCAGGGAATGGAGTACAGCCCCCTGGCGACCGAGGCGTGGATGTCGGGGCCGACCTTGCACCGCGACCATTCCGCCAGCACGAACGCGGCCCGCGGCAGGGCCGCAAGCCGGTCCTTTTCCACTGCGGCGAACACCGCGGCCGGGGCGGCGCCGTCCAGCGGCCGGCAGTGCCGCTGCCCGGCCACCTCCGTGCACCAGCGCACGGCCTCGGCCTGCATCTGGGTCAGGCTGGCGAACTCCCGGCCCCGCCACAAGCTGTCCCGGATATACGGCATCGGCCGCTCCACCTGCGGCTTGTCACGAGGCTTCCGCGACCTGGCCGGGTCGACCAGGCAGCCGTAATGGGCGGCCAGCTCGGCATACGACCGGTTGATCTTCGGGTCATACAGGTCCGGCCGGTCCACCCCGGTCTTCAGGTTGTCCGGGACTAGCCGGGCCGGCACGCCGCCGAAGAACCCGAACGCCGCCACGTGGCACTCGGTCCACGCCCGCTGGTCCATCCTGATAACCGGCCGCACGAACATGTGCCGGGAGCAGCACAGCACCATCGCGAACGCGTTCACCGTGTGCCGGCGCCCGGTCCGCGGATCGGTCCACCGGCCCAGCTGCCCGTAGTCGATCTGCGCCTCGGCGCCAGGCTCGGCCGGCACCAGCCGCAGCACCGTGACCTGCGACCGGCGGGCCTCCTCGGGCAGGTTCGCCGCCACATACCGGCGCAGCGACGCCACCGACACCGCCAGCCCCCGCTCATCGGCCAGCCGCTGATGAATCGTGGACACCGTCACCCCGGCCGCCAGCTGCTCCACGATGTAATCCCGGTGCGCGGCGATCACCGGCCACGTCACTTGCCGCAACCTGGTGTCGGCCAGCTCCGGGAACCACACCCGCGCCAGCTCCGCCCACCGCTCCTGGCTCACCGGCGGGCCGCCCGGAACCAGACCCGCAGCCTCCGCCGCCGCGACGTACTTGCGCACCGTGTTCCGCGACAGCCCCAGGCTCCCGGCGATCTCATTCTTCGACCGGCCCGCATGCCAGTGCACGAAGATCTCGCAGATATCGATCACGTCGAACGTCCTCCTCGCCATCGGACCCCCCGCCTCGGCGACGAGGGGAAATGATCCTTGCTTCCCGATGACCAGGTCCACCCCGACACGCACGTCCTGACCGTGGTCAATAACGTGATCGGGGTGGTCAATTACGTGATCGCAGCACGCCCCTCACTGCTCAATTTCGTGATCGCTGACACGCTGATCGCATCTGGTGAGAGCGACAGCGTCGAATTCAACTCTTCGCTCCTTCATCGGCACGGGTCGCTGCCGGCGGGCCCCCCAGATCACGGTGGAACGGAACGTGCTGCAACGCCCTCAAGCGGGCAGCGAATTGCAGAAGCGCGGTCGGTGATCACGACCGGCGCCGAGATCATGGATGAGGTCTTCAGACCCGAATCCGCGAGTAGCGCGCTGAGTTGATCTTCCAGGCCGACTCTGACGTTCAGCGCGGCAATTGCCGGTGCGAGGGCAGCCGTGACGCCCAGGGTGCCGTGCCGATCATCCCAGGGCAGAGCGGCACCTATCATCATCTGCAGGCCGCGTCCCA
>DASWFT010000567.1:0-1666 GCA_036394075.1 Streptosporangiaceae bacterium | reverse complement strand
CGGCCAGGGCGACCTGGCCCTCGCGCTGGAAATCCTCACTCCGGGCCTGCTCCGCCATCCCGACAGCAGCGAGCTCGCCGAGCTCCGGCAAGCGGTTCTGGTCCGGCTGATGGAACAGCGCCAGCTGTCAGATCCGTTCGGCTTCCTGGTTTACGCCGAACTGGCTGGCGCTGAGCTCCCCCCGGTCGGATAGCGGCGATGGGCGAGCTAGGTCGCGCCCTTCGGGCCCGAAGGACATCGAGACAACCATCCGGGCCCTGACCGGTCTCACCGAGCGGGCCCGCGCTACGCGGGGACGCACGGTGAGGAACCCCGGCAAGCCGCGAAGGAGACAATCATGAAGCTGGCCATATTCGGTGCCACCGGGCGTATCGGCGGGCACCTGCTGAACTGGGCCGTCGATGCCGGTCACGACGTGCACGTCCTGGCCCGCAGCCCGCAAGCACTGCGGCCGCGGGACGGCCTGACCGTGACCGGGGGCGATGTGCTCGATCCGGCCGCGGTCGCGGCGGTCATCTCGGGGGCCGACGCCGTGCTGTCGGCCGTGGGCCCGCGGATCCGCGACAACTTCCGCAAGACCGAGCTGCTGGCCCCGGCCGCAGCGAACATCATCGACGGGATGCACAAGACCGGCGCCCACCGGCTGATCGCGGTGTCCGCCGCCGCAGCGTTCATCCCCGAGGACCCGGACAAGCCCTGGATCATCAAGCAGACCCAGCCGAGAATCTTCGCCAGGACCTTCGCCGACGTGCGCCAGATGGAGCGGGTGGTCAAGGACAGCGACCTGGACTGGACGCTGGTCCGCCCGACCAGGCTGGTCAACGACCCGGGCAAGGGCGAGTACCGGGTGCGGGCCGACTTCCCGCCGCCCGGCGGCGGCAAGATCGCCCGCGCTGACGTGGCCCACTTCATCGACACCGCGCTCACCTCGGCCAGCTACATCCGCGAGTCGCCGGCCCTCGCCTACTGACCCGCGGCACCGACCGGGTTCCGCCCCGGGACCCCAACGCCGATGCCGATCTGAGCCCACCGGCAGGCCAAAAGATCGGCAAAACACGTACGGCACGTGACCGTCGTAGCTGACCGGTCACGGCGATAGCTCACTACGCCCTCAACCTAGGGAGATTGTCATGCCTTCCACACCACCAGACACCGGGCAGCCGACCCGGGAGGCCAGGACTGGCCGCGAGGATCGTGGTCAGCGCGGGAACAAGTGGTGGACGCTGGGCGCGGTGTGCCTGGGCACGTTCATGCTGCTGCTGGACATCACGATCGTGAACGTCGCCCTGCCCGATATCCAGCGGGCGCTGCAATCGAGTTTCGCGGACCTGCAGTGGGTCGTGGACGCGTACGCGCTGACCCTGGCGGCGTTCCTGCTGACCGCGGGCAGCCTGGCGGACATGTACGGCCGCCGCCGGCTGTACCTGGCCGGGCTGGTGGTGTTCACCGGCGCGTCGGCGCTGTGCGGCTTCGCCACCAGCACGCTGATGCTGCAGCTCTCTCGCGGCTTGCAGGGTGCCGGCGCGGCGATCATGTTCGCGGTATCGCTGGCGCTGCTGGCTGACGCCTTCCGCGGCAAGGACCGCGGCGTCGCGTTCGGGGCCTGGGGCGCGGTGACCGGCCTGGCGGTGGCCATCGGCCCGCTGCTCGGCGGCGTGCTGACCTC
>DASWFT010000566.1:0-1686 GCA_036394075.1 Streptosporangiaceae bacterium | reverse complement strand
CCTCTCGCTACGCTCGCCGCGGGCCGGGCAGAGATCTTTTCCCCCGCGGCGGGCGGTTCCCGGGTGCCGGCTGCGCCGGCGCTGCCTGTTTGTGCCCGCCGCGAAAACATCTTGCCCGCCCCGCGGTCGGCCGGTGATGCGGGCCCCGGCTTAGCGGCGCCCGGGGCCTGACAGCCGGGAGGCACCCACGCCACCCGGACGGCCTTCTCCTCAAGGCCCATCCGGAAAGGACCCTGCCCATGACTATTGACACTCCCGCGGCACGCCGATCGGGTGTGCGGAACGCGGGCCTGGCTGATCTCGCGGCGCTGCTGCGGGACCAGCAGGCCCGCAAAGCCGACTTCGTCGCCCCGGCGGCCGCGATCCGCGCCCGCGGCGGGCAGCTAGTAGCCTGTCAGCGCTGAATTGCAGGATAGAGGTGCTTGAGCTTGATCCGAGCATCCTCGGTGGTAAAGCGCCAGTCGACCCCACGAGCGGTGCCGTTGCGCGCCGCCTGCCATGCCGCGACCGCCCGCTCCAGGGTCGCCCGGTCGGCGAGCCGCCGGTCCAGGCATTGCTCCGACAGCACGCTCAGCTCGATCTCGGCCATGTTCAGCCAGCTCCCGTGCTTGGGCGTGTAGTGCAACTCCAGCCGATCGGCCAGCCGCTTCGCCTCGGCCGGCTCGAACGCCTCATACAACGACGCGGGCGTGTGGGTGTTGAGGTTGTCCTGGACCAGCACGACCTGTTCAGCGTCGGGGTAGTACACATCGACCAGGTCCTTGATGCAGTGCGCCCAGTCGATCCGGGTGCGCCGCGCGCTGACCGTCGCGTGCCGCCAGCCGCGCAACGGCTCACACACCAGGAAGACGTTGCACACCCCCTGCCGCTGGTACTCGTAGTCCTCCCGCGCCGGCCGCCCAGGCGCGACCGGCCGAGGCGGGGTGACCTCCGCCAGCAGTTGCCGGCTGGTCTCGTCCAGGCAGACCTGCGGGCGGCGCGGGTCATACGGCCGGGTGCAGGCCGCCAGCACGTCCTCCATGCGCCAGACGAACTCGGCGTCGTGCTCGGGCGGGATGCACCAGCGCTGGGTCAGCCACGGCTTGAGCCGGTTTGCTTTAAGGCCTGCCGCACCGTCTCATACGACACCGGCTCGATCACCTCCAGCTCGGCCAGCCGATCGGCCAGCAGCCGCAACGTCCAGCGCTTGCGCCCTTCCGGCGGTGCGCTGCACGCCAGCGCGACCAAGTGGGCCTCCTGCTCCCCGTCCAGCCTGCGGCGGTACTCGCGCGCAGGCGGTTTGCGGTACACCGCAGCGTCCAGCCCCGCCGCGGCGTACTTCATGCGGACCCGGGCCACGGTGGCCGGGTTGACCTCCAGCGCGGCGCCGGTGGCGGCGTCGGTCCAGCCCGGGCCGGCCTCGCCCTGGTTGGCCTTGAGCAGGATGCGGGCATGGGTCAGTGCACTGGCCGGGGCGACGCCCCGCCCGATCATGGTGTGCAGCCGGGCACGCTCCTCCTCCGATAGGACCACGATGTGTCGCTTGCGCACCTCGGCCTCCCTGCGGCGGCGGTATCCCTCGACCGCCGAGCATGAGACCAAACCTCACATCACACAAGTCACGACTGACGAGCTACTAGGTCTGACCGGCGGAGTTCCCTGGCGGCGTTGGGCAGGTGCCGCGGATGATGGAAATGCCGTGTGTGT
>DASWFT010000565.1:0-1654 GCA_036394075.1 Streptosporangiaceae bacterium | reverse complement strand
GAGTACGACGCCCGGGCTGATCAGGCGCTGCTGGGCGAGTCCGGCCAGGCGAGGCTGTGCGTGTCCGATATCGGACCAGCGCATGGCTCCTCCAGATGCGCAGGTGGGCCGCTGCCCTTCCTGGCCTATCAGCAGGTTCCGACAGCGCCTGTGACCCGGCGCCGGGCTGGGTGCACGACACATAGGTAGGGGTCCCACATCTGGGCAGGTTATGATGCGAATCTGGTTGTGATATCCGCAACCAGACCAGGAGTGCTCATGACCGAGCCGTCGCTTCCGGAGCTGGAGGCCGAGCGGGATCGCCTGTTTGAGCAGCTGGCGGGGGTCGGCGATTTCCGGCGCGGGTCGGTGAGCGAGAACTACCGCAAGTGCGGGAAGCCGAATTGCGCGTGCGCGGCCCCTGATCATCGCGGGCACGGGCCGCGGTTGTTGTGGACCCGGTCCGCGGCAGCCCGCAAGACGATCGGCCGCCAGCTCGCCGCTGCCGAGGTGGAGAAGGTGCGGCGGGAACTGGCCCGGCATGCGGAGTTCACCGCGATTAGCGAGCAGATCGCGGAGGTGAACGAGAAGATCTGCGAGGCCAGGCCGGTGGCCGGTTCGGATGCGCCCGCGGTGCCGGAGGGCGAAAAAGGGGGCTCTGGAACGCGCTCGCGCGGGAGCAAGCCACCGAGATAGGCCGCCTGGCGGCGGAAGCGGCCCGGTCGCTGGGCTGCGGGGACGCGGGGCTGGAGGCTGCCGAGGCCGTGATCCGGGCCGGGATGCTGCACGCGGGCGCCGGCCTGCTGGGAAGGCTGCTGGCCTCCGATCCCGGCTACCGCGGCCCGCGCGCGGCCTGCGGGAACGGGCACCAGGCCGGATTCGTCGCCTACCGCGGCAAGATCATTGACACGGTGCTCGGGCCGGTGACCCTCGCGCGTGCCTGGTACCACTGCCCGGCCTGCGGGCACGGACTCGCCCCCCGGGATGCCGAGCCCGGTGTGGCGGGCGCGTCCCTGTCGCCGGGACTGCGGGCGATGAACGACCAGGCCGCGGCCGCCGGGCCGTTCGCGAAGGCCGCCCGGCTGCTGGAGGACCTGGCCGGGGTGCGGCTGACCGTCAAGCGCGTCGAGCGGGCCGCCGAGGCCAGCGGCGCCGCGCAGGCCGCCGCGGCCCGGGACCGCGCCGCGCTCATCACCGGCCGGAAGGTGGTGCCGCTGCCGCCGGCGCCGCTGCCGGACAAGCTGTATGCCGTCATCGACGGCACCGGCGTGCCCATGACATCGAGGGAAACGGCCGGGCGGGACGGCAAGGCAGAAGACGGCCGCGCCCGCACCCGCGAGGTCAAGCTCGCCGTGTTCTTCACCCAGGACCAGGTTGACGACGAGGGATACCCCGTCCGTGACCGGGACTCCTCCAGCTACATCGCCACCTTCGAGCCCGCCGCCGCGTTCGCGGGCCTGGTGAAGGCCGAGGGCATCCGCCGCGGCGCGGATCACGTCCGGCAGTTCACCATCCTCGGCGACGGCGCGGCCTGGATCTGGAACATCGCCAGCAGCAAGTTCCCCGAGGCCACCCAGATCGTCGACCTCTACCACGCCCGCGAGCACCTGCACGACCTCGCCCGGTCCCTGGAGTTCATGCTCCTCGACCACAAGGAAGAATGGCTCGCCGCACG
>DASWFT010000564.1:0-6184 GCA_036394075.1 Streptosporangiaceae bacterium | reverse complement strand
TGGGCGGGGTCGTCGTCGGCGGGGATGGAGACGGAGACGGGGAAGGTGGTGTCGGCGGCGGCGGCGGCAATGTCTGCGACTGCGAGGGCGACGGGGACGACGAAGGTGATTTCGACGGCGACGTCGAAGGTGACGGCTGGAGCGAGACCGGGTGCACCACCATGACCGGGGGGTGGTTTGGGATGCGGGGCGCGGGCGGGCCGCTCGCGGCGAAAGCCGTGCTTACCGCCACGATCGTGGCCACGGTACCGGCCACCATGACTGCCGTGACCGGCCTGATGTGCCTGAGGTGCTTGAGGTGCCGGATGTGGCGGACATGCCAGCTGTGGCGGCTATCGTCAAGCAGGGAGATCTGGTGCTCGGCGAATCCCTGCACTGCGGGCGCCGCGCTCGATGGCCACAGCGCCGCCAGCAACAACGCCGCTTCGCCCAGATCCGAACGGCCACGCTCTTCCCAGTCTTGGCCGTAAGCATCTGATGCCACCATCCGGAGTTCGGTGACAAAGGAGATCGCATCGGCCGGCCGGCGCCAGGGGTCCTTGGCCATCCCGGCGGCCACCAGCGGCCGCAGCGGCCCGGGCACCAGGTTCAGGGGCACCGGTTCGGAGCGATGTTGGCGGAGCAACTCGGCGGATTCTCCGCTGAAGGGCGGACTGCCCGCAAGGCACTCGTAAAAGGTGGCCGTGGCCGAGTACACATCGCCCGCCGGGCTGGCCGGGGCACCAGCGATCTGCTCCGGTGCCACGTACAGTAAAGTGCCCGCGGGAACCGGGCGGTCACCGGCGCGTACCGCGAGGCCAAAGTCGGTCAGCTTGCTCACGCCGTCGCCGTTGACGAGCACGTTGGCTGGCTTGTAATCCCGGTGCACCACACCCCGCCGGTGCGCCGCCGCCAGGCCCATCAGCGAGCCCTGCAGCACCACCAAAGCAGCCTCCGCTGTGGTACTGCCCTGATCAATCAAGATCTCCCGCAGCGAGACGCCATCGATAAGCTCCATGACGATGGCCGCGCCCGACGGCGATTCGACGTATTCGTACAGCCGGACGACGTTCGGGTCATCCAAGGAGGCCAGCACCACCGCCTCGCTGCGGAACATGCCGGCGAATTCCTGATCGGCCAGAAGGTCAGGGCGCAGGTATTTGATCGCCACCAGGACGCCTGACGCGTCGTGTACAGCCAGCACCACGTCGCCGAATCCGCCCGAGCCGAGTGCCTTCAGCCCGGTGTACCCGGGAACTTCCCACTCAGCCATAAAGACCCTTCCCCTTCGCGCGTCAGCCGAGCCCGCGAGACCGGGCCTCACCCCGGTAAGCGATAAGGCGGACTGCCGGCCCGTGACTGACGTTCATCAGCAGCTGACGACCACAGCGGTCGAAGCGGTCCACCGGTCAGGGCCGAGGACCTGCAATGTGACCGTCCGCGACGCACTGCCGTGGCCGCTGCCCTCGACGGCGACGGTCACATACACGGCATGCTGCCCAGCGGTGACCGACTGGTTCAATGGCTGAGGCGGTTGCCGGTCTGGCCGGAACAGCCACTGATATGAGACCGTTCCGGCAGAACCATTAGTGGTGATCCGCCCGGTCACGTTAACGCCGCACCCGGTTCGCGTCTGCTGCGAGATCACAACACCATTCACGTGGAACGGCGCATGATGGAAACGCAAGTACAGCACCACGCCGCTAGCCGCTAGCAAGATCACGGTGAGAGCTGAGCCAAACAGCCGCCGCAGCCTATGCGGGCGCCGATGCGGTGCGGGTGGACCGCTACTCCGCCACATGCGCTCCACCGTCGGCCCAGCCGGACCGGCGGACGACGGGGCGGGAACCCCCGGACCATGCCTCACGACCTCCGTCGGCGGCCGCGGCGGCGGGCTGGCTGGGTCAGCCAGCCGGGGCCGGGTATCCGGATGACCCCAGAAAGCCTGCGTAACCTCGCCGTCGCCTGCACCAATCGGCATCGTCGGACCAGGCATCGTCGGACCAGGCTCGGATGACCCTTCCCCCCATCTGGTCCACCTTCCGGCTGCCGACCTGGCGCAGCCATGGTGAATCCTGTCCCTGCCTGTCAGTAGAGCCGACGCCCAACCCATTGTCAACGTTTGGCCGCCCGCTGCCAGTCCATTTCCAGCCGCGCTCAGACAGAGGCGAGGTTAACGGCCAATCTCAGCGCCGGATGGAGCTGAGATAGCGCCCGATGGAGCTGAGATAGAGAGCATCGTCCAGCAATGATCACCCGCCTAACCACTATCCGGGCCGGGCGACGCCGCCCCTGGCCCCATTTCGCAGGCCGAAGGGTGGTTGCGCTCGGTGAGGTGGGTGAGGAAGTCCCGCGACCATCGGCTCAGCTCAGCGGCTGCAGCCGCGTCCGTTCGACGCGGGCGAGCTTGCGCCGGAGGCGCTTGTACTCTCGCTCCTGTTCGGGGGTGCGCCGGTAATGCTTATAGGCGAGGTTCGTGCGCTCGAGCGGGTCGGTCTTCAGGTCATACATCTCCCATTGAGGGCGCACCTTGCCGTGCACGTCGTAGTACCGGGCGATCTTGTAGCGGTGCTCGCGGATGCTGACGATGTGGTTCGGTGGCTTCGGGTAGGGACCGTGCGACTGCCCGGACTGCCAGTCATCGTAGGTGAAGACCGTGTAACTCTGCGGTGGCCTGCGTGTACGGCGCAGAATCTGATCGGAGTAATCGACTCCCTGCCAGTTGTCTCGGGCGTCCGCCGGTGCGCCGAGGAGACTCGCGAGTGTGGGCAGGAAGTCGACGTGCGAGACGATGGAGTGATTCGTCTCGGGCCTCTTGAATAGGCGGGGGTTTGAGTAGATCAGCGGCACTCGAGTCGTTTCCTCGTAGAAGTTGAAATTCTTCTGGCGCATACCGCCGTGGGCAGTGCCCATCTCTCCGTGATCGGCCGTCGCGACCACGAGCGTGTCCTTGCGCAGGCCGACCGCCTCAAGCGTGTCGAGGATCTTTACTAGGTAGCTGTCCGAGGCCTTCATCAGGTTGCCGTAGAAGTTCAGGTAGTTGCGCTTCATTTGCGGTGTCGGGATCGGCCCGGTGGCATTGAATATCCGCAGGAACTGCCTCTGGACGGTCGGCTTGGTCGACAGGTCTTCGTTGACGGTCGCCGGAAGGCCGATCTCGCCGTCCAGCCATGCGTTGTCATATCCCCCGTCCACGTAACTCGACGGGTAGAACAGCACGTCGTGCGGGTTGACCAGCGAGACGACCATGAAGAACGGCTGGCTCTGCGCGGCCGTGTCGCGCAGGTACTGAACGGCGCCCTCGGTCCCCGTTTCGGGCGTTCCCTCCGAGTTCATGAAGCGACCGTCATTATCGTAGATACCACCTCCCTCTTCCGGAAGGCTCTGGTCGGCGCCCGCGTCCGGCGGGTCCCACCGCGTGAAGCCGTACTTGTTCACGTCATTGGGGACCCAGGTCGAGCCGTCCGCGGGCTTGTTGCAGTGGAACTTCCCTTTGTAGACCGGCACGTAGCCGGCGGCTATCGAGACGCTCGCCAGGTTCTTGAAGCTGGTGGCCAGCTCGACCTGGGGATACTGCGGCGCGGGCATGTCCGTCTCCAGCGTGTACTTAACGCCGTGCTGGGCCGGGAAGTACCCGGACATCAGCGTGGAGCGGGCCGGCGAGCACATGCACGCGTTCGTGAAGGCGTGGTCGAACAGCATGCCGTGCCTGTGCAGGCGGGTCATGCCGGGCATGTTGCGCGTGCCCCATCCCGGCGGGAAATGCTGGATGGCGCGCTGTTGATCGGTCAGGAAGAGGAGCACGTTCATGCCCCTGATCCCGCGAGTGGGCGCGGGGCGCCGCGATGGGCTCGTACGCGCCGCGGCTGCGCCGGCGGACCGGCCGAGCAGGAGTCCCGGCACAGCGACAGCCGCGGCCTTCAGCAGTTCGCCGCGGGTCATCCCGCCCTGGCCAATGCCGGTTTCAGATTCTTCCATTGCCGTTCCTTTCATGTCATCCCGCGGCTTACCGGTCGCAGCGCTTGTCAGCTGGGCACGTTGTGGAAGTGATGCTGGATTAGTCGATGGCGGCCGGCAGATGGTGCCGCCGACGAGTTTCTCCGGATCCCCACGATGCCTTTGGTGGGAGTCTTTGAGACAATGATCGCCTGTGGGTAGGTCCTGTGCTTGCATCAACACCCCGGCCTGGCGAACTTTTTCCTGCTCCGGCGATGCAGTCCGACCATCCCGCTCAAATTCTTGGCAATCGGAAATTTACTGGCCAGCGCGCCTTATTCGTGCCTCATCCCGACCTGTTACAACTCTTTCTACATTTTCAGACGCGCATTTACAGATCGATCTCGGATGCCATCCGGCGTACACTTGCCCAGCGAAGGCCAACGGGTCAGGGCGGGTGGGTGAGGCTGTTGATGAAGGGAGATATGGGACCTGGTTTCGCATACTTGAGACGGCTCCGCCGCCTTTTAGATGTACGAAATTAGGTATGCCAAAATGAGGAAGATGACCCGGGGCGCTCGTTCTCCCGGCGTTGGAGGACTACCTCAAGGCGCCCTACAGGCGAGCGGGAGGCAGGTGAGCGATCCGGTGACAACGAACCCCCTGGGCTGCTGGCTCGTTCAGGCACTATCAGGGCTGCACCTGCTTGACACCACCCTGGCCGCCGCAATCAGGGCGGCGGCCGGCCGGTGACCGTCACTCCCGCGCCCCTTCCGGCGGGAGACGTCACACCCGCAGAGCGCAGCCCTCTGGAAGTGCTCCTGGCCCGCGGCCGCGCACGGTCGACCCTGGCCATGCTAGGCCCGGCGTTCGTGGCCGCCATCGCCTATGTGGACCCAGGCAACTTCGCCACCAACTTCCAGAGCGGCGCCCAGTTCGGCTACCTGCTGCTGTGGGTGGTGCTGGCGGCCAACCTGATGGCCATGATCATCCAGTACCTCTCGGCCAAGCTCGGTATCGTCACCGACCTGACCCTCCCCGAGCTGTGCCGGGAGCGCTTCCCCCGGCCAGTCACCTGGGGCCTGTGGGTGCAGGCCGAGATCATGGCCATGTCCACCGACATCGCCGAGTTCGTGGGCGCCGCGCTGGGTCTCAACCTGCTGTTCGGTGTCCCGATGGTCGCTGCCGGGATGATCACGGGGGTGATCGCCTTCGTCATCCTTGGCTTGGGGTCCCGTGGCTACCGGCGCTTCGAGCTGGCCATTACGGCCCTGCTGGGCATCATCTTCCTCGGATTTCTCTACGAGACCCTCAGCATCGGCCCCAGCGCCAGCAAGTCGCTGCGGGGCATGGTCCCGGCTTTCTCCGGCCACGACAGCGTGCTGCTGGCTGCGGGCATCGTCGGGGCCACCGTCATGCCCCATGCCATCTACCTGCACTCCGCCCTCACCAAGGGGCGCATGCCCTGCCGGGACGACGCCGAGCGGGCCCGGGTGCTCCGCTTCGAGCGCCTCGACGTGCTGGTCGCCCTCGGGCTGGCGGGGATCATAAACATGGCCATGCTGGCCGTGGCGGCCAAGCTCTTCCACAACCCCGCCCACGCCCGGATCGCCACGATCCAGCAGGCCCAGGCCGGGTTCGCCCAGCTGGCCGACGGGCTGGCCGCCCTGGCCTTCGCCGTCGCCCTGCTCGCCTCCGGGGCTTCCTCCTCCAGCGTCGGGACCTATGCCGGCCAGGTGGTAATGCGAGGCTTCGTCGGGCTCAACATCCCCCTCATGCTCCGCCGGGCCATCACCATGACCCCGGCCATCATCTTGCTGGGCATCGGCTTCGACCCGACCAAGGCCCTCGTCTACAGCCAGGTACTCCTGTCGTTCGGAATCCCTTTCGCCCTTATCCCCCTCGTCCTGCTCACCCGCAACCCCGCCGTGATGGGAACCCACGTCAACCGGCGGCTGACCTCAGCCATCGCCATGGTCTTGGCGGGCGTGATCACGCTCCTCAACGTCTACCTGATCTACCAGCAGTTTTTCGGCACCTAGGATGCAGGCGAGCGGCCGGGGAGTGGGAAGCCATCAGCCGGTGAGGACCTTGCGCAGGGTGGTGGCGAAGGCGTCCGGCTCGCCTGTCCTGCCGTATTCGCCGCCGGCGAATCCGTTGTGGCCGCCCGGGAAGGTGACCGGTGCCGTCCCGAGCCGTTCGGCCACGGCAATGCCCGCGCGGCCAGCTATCATATTGGCCGATTGGGCTCCGACGCCGACGACGATGC
>DASWFT010000563.1:0-11449 GCA_036394075.1 Streptosporangiaceae bacterium | reverse complement strand
GCGCTAGTCGGGGCCTGGGGCGCGGAATCGCTCGCGCATTCGCCGAGGCTGGTGCTGCGGTGGTCGCGGTCGCCCGGACCGGCCCGGCACTTGCCGAGCTGGCCACCACCAGCGCGAACATCCGGACCGAGGTCGCCGATGCGGCCGACGCGACGGTGGCGTGGAGCCTGCTGGACCAATACGAGCCGGAGGTTCTGATCCTGGTCGCCGGCGCCAATCCTGCGATGCGTCCGCTCCAGTACCAGACGTGGGAGACGTTCTCGGTCAACTGGCACACCGACGTCAAGATCGCGTTCACCTGGCTGCGTGAGGCACTGCTGCAGCCGCTGCCGCCTGGCAGCCGGGTGGTGGTGGTGAGCAGCGGAGCGGCCATCAACGGATCACCGGCCAGTGGAGGGTACGCCGGGTCCAAGGCCACCCAGCGGTTCATCGCCGGATACGCCCAGGATGAGTCGCGCCGTGCCGGGCTGGGCATCACCGTCACGGCGGTGATGCCCAGGATGACTCCGTTCGGAGACGTGGGCAGGCGGGGGGTCCGGGCGTACGCGGCCCGTGGCGGCCAGACCGAGGAGGCATACCTGAAGCAGCTGGGCGAACTGCTGACCCCCGAGATGGCCGGGTCCGCCCTAGTGGACCTGGTACGGGCAGACCCAGCGACCACTACCCCCGGGTACCTGCTCACCGCCGCCGGGCTGCAGAAGCTGCCATGAACACCGGCGCGGGACCGGGTTGCCCATCGGCCCCGCGCTCCCCTCCGCATTCCCCATGCGACGTGTGCCCTGCTGGAGCCTCGGTATGTCTGAGCGATGTCCAGCCACGTCTCGGCATCAGCGCCGGACGCGACAATCGCAGGATCGTGACGGGCCGCTACGGTGCTTGGCATGGCGGATGTCCAGGGTCCGGCTGCCCGGCGGGTGGCCTAGGTGACCGGAGCCAGTCGTGGTGTCGGCCGGGGGATCGCGATCGCGCTGGGGCGTGCGCGCTCGCACCCACGCCGGGGAGATCACGTTCATCGAGAGAGCACGCCAGGCCGACCTCAATGAGCGTCGGCCCTCGACGAACAACGGAACAGTCAGTCGCGCTAAGCGGCTGAGTTGATCTTCCTTACCGTGACTGGCTGTTCCAAAGCACGTCGCCGTTCGGGGGTAGCCGGGCTCGTAACGGGTTGGGTCTTTCGCGGGACTCTGCGACGTTGGGCTCGTAGGGTCCGGGTTTGTGCCCGTCGAGTTCCCCAGTGATGAGGAGGCCTCCGCCTACGGCGTGTACCGGGGTGTGCGGTCGCAGTTGCCAGTCTACGTCCCGTGCTCGCGGGACCAGGTGCCGGAACAGCCGGTCCGGGGGCTCCCGCTACTGCCAGGCGCACAAGCCCACGAGCCCCACTGCGCTGAAGCTGGCACCGTCGGCGGGTACTGCCCGCCCTGTGCCAGGGAACGGGCTGTGCAGTCCGGCAGCTGCGCGAGGCCGCGCGGAGCGTCGGGGAACACAGGCTTACCCGAGAGCTGCAGGACGCGTTCACCAGCGGGCACGCGACCCTGTCCTACGATCCGGACGGCATCCGGGACCGCCAGATCGACGGCGAGTGGGTCATCCGGCTCAGCTCCGGAGCGGCGTACCAGGCGGATATCCGGCCGGTACGCACGGGTCGGCCGGATGGGTGGTAAGTCGTGCTCCAAAAGCTCCTAGACCGGGCGGTGGCCGATGGCCGAAGCCAGTTCGCGCACGCCGGGGACGCGGGGATGCCGTTCGGCCAGGCTGATGGCGATGCCACGGATGGCGGGCCGGTCGCGGACCTCGGCTGGCGCCTGCCGGCAGGCGGCCAGGAGCGCGTGCGCGGTCTGTTCAGGCTTGCCCCATTGCCACCACGCCCGGGCCATGTCGGTGTGGAGCCGGCCGCGGCGCTCAGGGGTAGGGAACTGGCCCGGGTGCAGGTCGCGCCCAGCATGGATGGTGGAGCCGGCGTCGCCGAGAGACCAGTGCACGCCGACCCGGTAGAGGGTGACCTGGGGCGGGCTGACGGTGAATGGCTGGCCGGGGATCGCGGGTTCTGGGAGCCGGGCGGCCGCGCGCTCCGCTTCTTTGATCAGTTCGAGGGCCCGGTCCCGGTCGGCAGCCTGCGCGGCGTTGTAAGCGCAAGTGCAGAGCATCTGGGCGTAGGCAGCCGACTGCGCCGGCTGAGTGAGCCCGGTCGCTTCCAGCCGGGCGGCAGCTTCGAGCGTGACACGATCGGCGATCTCCTGGCGTCCCTCATGGCGCAGGACAATGCCGAGGGAACGGGCGGCCGCGGCCATCGCGATGGGCGATCCTGACAAGCCCGCGGACGTTGTGGCACGGTCGGCGGTGATCCTGCTTGTCCCGTAGCGGCCGATCTTGTTTAACGTCTCGGTCGCCAGGTCGTAGCAGGCCGCCAGCTGCCTGTACGCTCCGGGCTCCCCACGGGGCCCGGCTGCCTCGTGCGCGAAGGCCAGGAGGGCGGGGAAGCCGGCGACGAGCCGGGCCAGGTCTCCGTTGTCGAACCAGGCGCGTGCCCGGGCGAGCCGCCGGGCGATCTCGGTTGGGGCAGCGTCGCCAGAGGCGGCCGGCAACAGGGCCAGTGCGTCGTCGAGCCCGGTCAGCAAGGTCAGGGGCACCGTGAGTCCCGCGGCGGACAGGAGTGTGCGGCGGCGCATGGAATCGTCCTCCCCGGCCCGCTGGCCGATGGTTCCGGCCACCGTAGCGGGGATGGAGGGGGGAAGTCCGAGAAGCGCGCCGAGAAGATCGGGAGGTATCCCGGCCGCTCGCGTGACCTGGCGAAGCATGCCGACATCGGCGGAGGCTCTCCGGCCGGTCTCCAGTCGGGAGATGGTCGAGGCTGAGTAGCCGGATGCCTTCCCCAGGTCGGCTTGCCGCCAGCCGCGTGCCTGGCGGGCCAGCCGGATCGCGCCGCCGATGTCCCGGGCTTTGATCAGCGCCAGCGTCCGCGCCGAATCCCACGCAGCATCGCGGGTGTCCATCGCGGCTCCCCCGTCATGGCAGGCGATCCCCGTTCAGGCTACGGCGGATGTACCCGCTCGGCGAGGGCGCGTGCACAATCTGCACACGCTTGGGAAAGGAGTCACTCCTGGGCGCCAGTTGCCCCCAGCCCGAGAGGTAGTGCCGGGCGTGCTGCGACGGTGCTGAGCCACTGCTCGGCGTGGCCTGGTGTGCGGAAGCGGAGTACCCGTACTCCCAGTGCGGCGGTACCGGAGAGCTGGCTGGCGTACCTGCCGCGGTTGCGCACGTACTTGCGCACCGCGTTGGCCAGCACCGATTTCTTGCTGAAGAACGCGCGTCCCCAGCCGAACGGGCCGTCTGGGGCGGGCTCGCGGCCGGTGAGCCTGCGCAGGTTGCGGCGGGTGACCCGGGACACGATGAGCGGGAGCGGGTAGCCGCGCTGGAACGCCGCCCGGTCGGCCAGCTCCTCCTCATCGTAGGTGCCTGCGCCCTTGCGGACCTTCACGACGGTGCCGTTGATGACCGACACCCCAGCGCCGCCGAGATCGGAGAAAACGTTCAGCCGGATGTGGGCGAACAGCTCACCGTCATGCTCGGAGAAGCACACCGAGTACGCCAGGTCCGCCAGCGGGTAGACATGCGTCGTGCGGCCGCGGTTCCGCGGGTCGGCGTAGAACCCGGTGCCGGCCAGAAGGCCGGGCCGCAGTCCGGTCAGGTAGTGCGCGAGCACCCCGGTGCGCTGCCAGATGAGGTCTGCCTTGGCGAGTTCCCGGGGCCGGGCTCTTGGCGAGCATCCCGGGCGGCCTTTGACGGTCAGCGGGTCGGCGACGAGGACGGCGCAGCGGGCCGCCTCCAGGCGGGGTGGGAGAAGCAATGCTGGCCGGGGTCGCGGCACGGCGGGGGCAGCCGTGTTCTCCCGCTGCCGGGAAGGCTGTTCCTGCATTGCTCTCGCCTTTCCGCTGCTTGCTGGCGGTACGAACGTGATGCAACGCTCCGCGCAGCTGGCTGGAAAGGGCGTGTGCACGACCCGCACGCGGTTTGCGGAATTAGCAACGGGCCTTCACCGGCGGGCACTGTCTGCAACGGCGCCAGCCCCCAGCATCTCGGCAGGGACTTGGCCCACACGATGCTGGAGCATGGCGCGGAGGCGATCGTGCGGGAGATCCGCGTTACGGTCTAACCCAGCCGACGAGCCAGGTCAGCGGTGGCGCGGGCATTATGGCTGCGCCACCTGCTCGCGCTCCCAGCCGCAGCTCGCTATCGCGTCTAGGGCGGCACGGTAGCTCTCGATGAGAGTCCTGACGGCGGGGTCGGGGTCCGGGCCGGGAAGGTCGAGCGGGTCAAGGCTGCGGTCCGGAGCGGCGAGTTTGACGTGGGCTAAGCCCGTTCTGAGGTTAGGCCGCGGGTAGTAGGCATCGTCGCGCTTACGACGCGCCGTTGTGCAATCGGGCCTTGATTTCGATGCGCGCGTCGGCGACCGTTACCCCTATGGCGCAGGTGGTCCGGGTCTTCGCAGCGGCCCTGGCCGCTCTTGTCGCCGCTGCCCTGGCGGCCGGGTGCTCCCGGCCGGGCGCGGGAAGCCCGCGGCCTTCGGTGGCGGCGGGCGCGGCGAGGACCACGCACGGCCAGCAATCCCAGACGGCACTGGCGGCGCATTCATGCGGATCAACCCAGCTCTTCAAGGGGCCGACGCCAGCGTGGATTGGCCGCGCGACAGCTGCCAACACGCCGGCATCCCTGCCGTTCGCCGTCTCGAATCAAGGCAATGCCGCCGGTTTCCTGTTCGGCTACCCGCTGACGGCCCCTAGCCGGCCGAACATGAACAACAAGATCCTCTGGGTGGTGCGGACGCCGCGCGATGGCCAGCCTCTCGTTATCACCGCACGCCAGGCGAGTGCCAGCGGGCCCGTCGTGCGGGTTCAGCTCCCCGCCGACTCCGGGCCAGGTGAGATCTACCCGAGCATCATCGACGTACCGACGCCCGGATGCTGGCATTTCACGCTGCAGTGGCCCCACGCACGCGCAACCGTCGACCTGCTGTACACGGCCCGATAGCGGCAGAGGCCCGACCGCTAGCTGTTTTGCACAAGCTGGGGCGGCGGCGGCGCAGCGCCGGCGGCGCGGTCCCGGGTGCGGGCGCGGGCGCGCCACCAGGCCTGGCCCCTTTCCGGGACCCGGTAGATGGGGTCGTAGTAGGGATACTCGCGGCTGAGCGCGAGTGGGTCCTCGGACTCCACCCCGGTTCGGTAGTTCTTCGTCCAGTACGAGATGCCGAGGTCGGTGTCGTAGCGGGACACCTGATGCACCCACCGCTTGCCGACATAGGGGACGTCACAGACCACCCGGGGGGTGGCGAAGCCGGGCAGGTAGCCCATGATCTGGTGCTGGAGGTCCTGCGCCTCGGCCAGGGAAAGCCGCCAGTGCTCGCTGCCGGGGATCATGTCGCACATATAGAAGTAGTAGGGCATGATGCCGGCCCCATCCAGCAGGGTGAAGCACAGGTCGAGCAGGGCGGACGCGCTGTCGTTGACCCCGCGCAGCAGCACGCCCTGGTTACGCACGTCGCGGATGCCGGTGTCCAGCATAGCCCGGGTGGCCCGAGCCACCAGCGGAGTCACCGACTGGGCCGCGTTCACGTGGGTGTGGATCGCGATGCTCACCCCCCGCTCACGGGCCTTGGCGCCGAGCCGCTCCAGGCCGGCCCGCACGTTGTCGGCCAGCCAGTGCTGGGGCAGGCCCATCAGCGCCTTCGTGGCCAGCCGGATGTCGCGGATGCTGGCCACGTCGAGCAGGGCGCCGACGAACGCCTCCAGCCGGGGCCAGGGCATATTCGCCACATCCCCGCCGGAAACGACCACGTCCCGCACCCCCGGCGTCGCCTGCAGGTAGTCGATCATCGCGGTGAGCCGGTCGGCCGGGGGGAGCCCGAACTTGAGCTTGGCGGTGGACGCGGTCGGGTTGCCGACGAGATCCATCCGGGTGCAGTGCCCGCAGTACTGCGGGCAAGTGGGCAGCACCTCCGCCAGCACCTTGGTCGGGTACCGGTGGGTGAGCCCCTCGACCGCCCACATCTCCGCCTCGTGCAGCGAGTCCCTGGACGCGTACGGGTGTGATGGCCAGTCGGTGCGCCGGTCGCTGAAGACCGGGATCATGTACCTGCGCACCGGGTCGGCGTAGAACGCCTCGGTGAAGCCCGGCCGGTCCGGCTGATGTGATCCCGCCATCGTGTTGATCATCTGCGGCGGCACCAGCATCGACATGGTGGCCCGCTCACGCTGGTCATGCTCCAGGTCGGCCAGGAACGCATCATCCAGGCCGGTACCGAGCACCTCGCGGAGCTGGCGGATGTTCTTCACGCAGTGAGCGCGCTGCCACTGGGCCGACTCCCATTCCGCGGTGGTCACCTGAGACCAGCCGGGGATGCGCTGCCAGTCCGGCTCCGTCAACTCGATGCGCTGGTATGCATACGGCTGCTCGACCACGACGCTCGCCCTCCCCGTTCCAGTCTCGTTTTACCGAACGATATCCTTCCATCCGGAGCACATAGAGAAGAAGCTAGTGTCAGAGTAGCTAATCACAGGAGAACTTGCTGATTTGCGCGGCCGGTATCGTGCCGGGCCCGCGATCCGCTGGGGGAGCGAACCAGGGGAGCGAGCCGGGGAGCGAGCCCATTACGGGGGCGTGGCCGTGAGGGGCTGGAGTGGAAAGAGATACAGATGTGACTCAACGGACACGTGAGCAGCGGCATAGCGCCGCCGGCTCACCCCTGGGCCTGCACCGGGTGCTCGAACCCGCGGGGGTGCTGCCGCAGGCGGCGTGGCGGCTCGACCCCGACCCACGGATCTGGCCGGACGAGGTGCGGGTGCGGGTCGACCGGCTCAACCTGGACGCCGCATCGTTCCGCCAGCTCCGCGAGTCGTCCGGGGGGAGCCCGGGCCCGATGCGGGCCGCGGTCCTGGAGATCATCGCGACCAGGGGCAAGATGCAGAACCCGGTGACCGGCTCCGGCGGGATGCTGACCGGGGTGGTGGAGGAGGCCGGTTCCTACTCGCCGCTCGGCCTGGCGGCCGGCGACCGGATCGCCACGCTGGTCTCGCTCAGCCTCACCCCGCTCGTGATCATCGACGGCCTGGCCGACTGGGACGGCCATTCCGAGCAGGTGCCATGCCGCGGGCACGCGATACTTTTCGGCCGCTCGATCGCCACCGTGCTTCCTGACGACCTGCCCGGGCAACTCGCGCTCGCCGTGCTGGACGTCTGCGGCGCCCCGGCGCTCACTCACCGGGTGGTAGCCGGGGCGGCGAGCATCCAGCCGGGGCCGGTCGTGGCGATTCTCGGCGCCGCCGGCAAGAGCGGCTCGCTGTCCGCGGTCGCGGCCCGCCGGGCTGGTGCGGGCACAGTCATCGGCGTGGTGCCGACCGGCGCGGAGGCGGACGTGCTGGGGCGCAGCGGGCTCGCGGACCACGTGGTGATCGCCGACGCGCGGGACCCGGTGGCCCTGGCCGGCGCGGTCCGCGGCGCTGGCGGCCCCGCCGATGTGACGGTGGTCTGCGTGGACGTGCCCGGCTGTGAAGGCGGCGCGGTGCTCGCCACCGCCCAGGGCGGCACGGTGATCTTCTTCTCGATGGCGACCTCATTCACCGCCGCCGCCCTCGGCGCGGAGGGGATGGCCGCCGACGTGACCATGCTGATCGGCAACGGGTACGTTCCAGGACACGCGGAGCTGGCCCTGGACCTGATCCGGGCCGAGCCGGGGGTGCGCGCGATTTTCGAGAGGAGGACGCGTGATGGAGCCGAAACTCGGGCTTGATCCGGCGGTCGTCCGCGAAGCTCGTGAACTGGCCAGGGCCGCTGGGCGGCCCATCGTCGAACTGGCCAGGACGCATACGACGGTGTCAGTGGAGCGGGCCGTGCTTCGCCTGGCCGGGCTCGACGGCGCCGACGAGGACGGCATGCCCTGGGTGAACAGGCTCGCCGACGCCGTGCGCGAGAGCACGGGCCTGGAACACGGCGTGGCCTTGCCGGCCTGGGATGCGCTGCTCACCGGGGAGTTCTCCAGCCTCGCCGTCCTCGCCCGCGACGCCGCGGCCGGGAAGGTGAAGTTCCGGGTGCCCGAGGGCCGGGACGCCGCGGCGGCGCGGGCCGCGGCCAGCGCCGCGCTCGGCCAGGGCATCGCCGCCATCGACGCCCGCCGCGCCGAGCGGGACGCGATGATCCGCGAGACGTCCGACCCGCCGAAGCCGTGGATCTACCTGATCGTGGCCACCGGGGACATCTACGAGGACATCCCGCAGGCGCAGGCCGCCGCGCGGGAGGGCGCCGACATCATCGCGGTGATCCGGTCCACCGGCCAGTCGCTGCTCGATTACGTGCCCGAGGGCGCGACCCGGGAGGGCTACGCCGGCACGTACGCGACCAGGGAGAACTTCCGCCTGATGCGGGCCGCGCTGGACGACGTCTCGCGCGAGCTGGGCCGGTACGTGCGGCTGACCAACTACGCGTCCGGGCTGTGCATGCCGGAGATCGCC
This sequence comes from Streptosporangiaceae bacterium, assembly GCA_036394075.1. Lineage (GTDB taxonomy): Bacteria > Actinomycetota > Actinomycetes > Streptosporangiales > Streptosporangiaceae > JAWWPY01. The sequence goes on along the minus strand of DASWFT010000563.1, from coordinate 2,951 downwards.
GCACTGGCCGGGCTTGAGCGGCTGGACATGATGCTGAACGACTGCATGTACGGGATCATCTTCCGCGACATCAACCCCCGCCGCACCTTCATCGACCAGCGGTTCTCCCGCCAGGTGCACGCGAGGGCCGGGATCGTCATCAATACTGGCGAGGACAACTACCTGACCACGGCGGACGCGGTGGACGCCGCGCACACGGTGGTCGTCAGCCAGCTGCTGAACGAGTTCTTCGGCCAGGAAGCCGGGCTGGCCGACTCCCAGCTCGGCCTGGGTCACGCATTCGAGATCAACCCCGAGGTGCCAGACTCGTTCGTGCTGGAACTCGCGCATGCCCAGCTGGTCCGCGAGCTTTTCCCGAACGCACCGCTCAAGTACATGCCGCCGACCAAGCACATGACCGGCAACGTATTCGCCGGATACCTGCTGGACGCGTTCTTCAACCTGGCGGGGGTGATGACCGAGCAGTCGATCCTGCTCATCGGCATAATGACCGAGGGCATCCACACGCCGTTCCTGTCCGACCGCGACCTGGCGCTGGAGAATGTCCGGTACGTGGCCCGGGCCGCGGGCCAGCTGGGCGAGAACTTCCGGCCGCCGCCGGGCGGGTTGGTCCAGCGGCGCGCGCACCAGGTGCTCGGCGAGGCGGTGGACCTGCTGCGCCGCATCGGCGGCGACGGGCTGCTCGGCGCGATCGCGGACGGCACGTTCGGCATCACCCGCCGCCCCGCCGACGGCGGCCGAGGCCTGGACGGAGTCATCACGCGCGCACCAGGCTATTTCAACCCGGCGACGGAAATCCTGGAGGGTACCTCATGACCAGGCGAGCCGCCCGGGGGGTCCGGGGGGTCGCCCCCCCCGGCCAGCAGAGCAACCCGGCGATCGAGATCTTGGAGGGTGCGTCATGACCGAGACAGCGCCAGCCGCTCCCGCCCGGGTGATACGTCCTTACGGTGACACCACCGGCGACGGACGCGTGCAATTGTCATTCACCCTGCCGGTTTCGTTCGGTAGCGAAGAAGAGCGGGCACTGGCCGAAGGGGCCGCGCTTCAGCTCGCCGGGTCCATGGGCCTCGACCCGGCGATGGTGGTGCACGCCAAGGGCATGGGGCCTGACTTCACGTTCTTCATCGTCTACGGCCGGGTCGGCCACCTGGTCGATCTGTCGAAAGTCACGGTGGCCCGGCGGGAGTTCCCGGTGCTGTCGGCGGCCGAGGTCAACCTGCGGATCCGCACCGGGCTCGGCCGCAAGCTCGTGGTGCTCGGCGCCTGCATCGGTACCGACGCGCATACCGTGGGCATCGACGCGATCCTGAACGTCAAGGGCCATGCCGGGGAGAAGGGCCTGGAATACTACCGGGAGATGCGGGTGGTGAACCTCGGCGCGCAGGTCGGGGTGGACGATCTCGTGGCCCGGGCGCGGGCCGAGCACGTGGACGCCGTGCTGGTCAGCCAGGTGGTCACGCAGCGGGAGGCGCACCTGACCGGTGCCCGCGAGGTGGCCGCCGCGTTCCGGGCCGGCCAGCCCGGAGGGCGTCGCCCGCTGCTCGTTGTGGGCGGCCCCCGGTTCGACCCGGCCATGGCCAGGGACCTCGGGGTGGACAAGATCTTCGGACGCGGCACGACGCCACGCGAGGTAGCCAGCTACCTGGTGCACGCCCTGGTCCCCACGAGCGAAGCGGCGCCCGTTGGGGGAGCGGCGTGAGCGCGGTCGTGGGGCAGGCGGTCACGCACCGCCGTTATGTGACCGCGAGGGACGCCCACTACGGCGGCAACCTGGTGGACGGGGCGTACGTACTCGGCCTGTTCGGCGATGTCGGCACCGAACTGTCGATCCGCGCCGACGGCGACGAAGGGCTGTTCGCGTCCTACTCCGACGTCCAGTTCCGGGCGCCGGTCCTGGCCGGCGACGTGATCGAGGTGACCGCGACCGTGATCAGGGTCGGGCGGCGCAGCCGGGAGATCGCGTTCGAGGCGCGGGTGGTATGCCGGGCCGAACCGGAGCGCGGCCCATCAGCCTCCCGCGTGCTGGACGAGCCCCTGGTGGTGGTCACCGCGACCGGCACCGTGGTGGTGCCCGGCTAACCGGCGGCCCGCCTCACCATGCCCGTGGGTCGGGGGGTTGTGCCCGGCCCAGCACTGTAGGTCGTTTTACCCGAGGACTCCCGGGCGCTGCCCAGCCATACGCAGTTAGGGGCAGTCAGGCGCAGTTTTGGCGAAGCGTGTTGCAGTTGTGGGAAGTTAAGGCAAGTCCATTCCAGTTATGCGGTTCAGGCTCAGGCATGTAGAACCATGCCTGGCCCACGTAACCAGGATCGGGCGGTTGCGTCACCAGCTGTCGAGGCTGAACGCCAGCCCCTGGTCGTAGGCTAGCAGGCCGGTTCGCACGTAGCTGACGATATCGGCGGGGAGGCTGCCTAGGGGGTGCCAGCCGATTTCGCTGCACTTGTGCGGTTCGGCGTTGGCAGGTTCGCCGGTCCATTGCCTGGCGGCGAAGAAGACGCCGACGCGGGCCTGCCCGTCCGGGTCGGCGTGGTGGCACAGGTGGGCGAAGGCAAGATCGGCTGGCTCGATCCTGACGCCGAGTTCCTCGCGGGCTTCGCGAGCCGCCGCTGCCGGGAGGGTCTCGCCGTCGTCCAGGCATCCTCCCGGCACCGACCAGGAGCCGTCCGCGAAGCCGGTGTTCGCGCGACGCAGGAGCAGCACCTGGGTGCCGGCCGCGAGGATGAGGTGGACTCCGACGTGCGGACGGTAGCTCGTGGCTGTCGCGGGCATGGCCATGACTCCCGGTGGGAGAACGTGCTGCGTGGAGCTGCCACGCTACCGTGCCGAATGTCACGTGCCTGCCCTGATCCGGCGCGGCGTCCTCACGCGGGGATGCTCGCCGCCGGGAGCATGGCGGCGATCCGGTCGGCGAGTTCAGCAGGGCTATGGCCGCCTGTGTGCAGATGCCG
>DASWFT010000562.1:0-19782 GCA_036394075.1 Streptosporangiaceae bacterium | reverse complement strand
TTCCCGGGTGTAGAGGACGCGGCGCGCCTGCGCGGGCTGTCCGATCGCGCTGTAGTGCGCGGCAAGCTGCTCATAAGGCTGCGGCTCGTAACCCCGTGGGTCCCTGGACAGCCAGCGCAGCCGCTCATGGGCCGGAAGCTGCGGCTCAAGCGCCTGATAGCTCAGCCCGCTGAGCCTCAGCGTCGCAGGCCAGCCCGCCGGGTCGTCGACCAGCACGCCGATCCGAGCGTGGCTGAGGTCCACGGTGCCCTCGATGGGCTCGGCAGGAAGCAGGGAGACCTGGCCCGCTTCCATGGAGCGAGTGCTCAGGGCGTTGCCTGCGGGATTCACCAGCCGAACTCGCGCGAGATAGACCGTGCCTCCGATCCGGGTGCCCATCAGCCGCGTCGCCCCGATGACCACCATGTCGTCGCAGAACATATCTGCGGTGATCTCGGCCCGGGAGAAGCGGAGCGCAACCCCGCCAGGCCGCTCCACCTGGGCACCCATCAGTAGCACCCGCTGACCCACCCGGGCGGTGGCGAAGCTCACCTCACCCCGGGCGCGCAACCGCGTGAGCACCAGCATGCCTTCGACCGTTGCCCCATCGGCGGCTAGGGAGGGCCGGTCATCGTCGCAGCTGTCCAGTCGCGCGTCTGCCAGGTTGAGCCCACTGGCGATCCGGGTGCCGATGCAGCTGACCTGGCCCGAGCACACGATCCCGGTGGCGTCACAATCACCGACCGTGGCCCGGTCGAGGTTCAGCGCCATCTTCCCCGGATTGCTCAGTACCGCTCCGGCCAGCGCGAGGTTCGCGCCGAGCCGGGCGCCGATCAGCCGGATCTCGCCGTTCGTGGTGAAGCCGTCCAGGCAGAACACCCCGCCCTCAACGGTCAGCCCGCCCGCGCTCAGCGCCACCCCTGACGGGGCCGACAGCCTTGCGCCGGACAGCCCGATGCTCGCTCCGACGCTGGTGTTGTGCATCCGGAACTCGCCCTCGGCGGACATGCCTTCAGCGATGAGCCGCCCGCCGATCGAGGCGCTGCTGAGGGTGATGGCCCGTTCCTGCAGGCCGGTGATCTGCGCGCCGGTGAGGTCGATCGCCCCGCTGACCTGTGCCCCCTGCAGCCGGATGGTGCCGCGGGCGATCAGGCCGACGCAGTCGGCGTTCCCGTCAACCACAAGCCCGTCGGCCGCCACGGCGATCTCGCCGGTGCCGGCCCCGGCGGTGACATCCCGCAGGCTCACCTGCCCGGTGATCTTGGCCTGGTCGAGCCTGGTGACCGAGCCCACCACGGAGGACGAGAAGTTCAGGATCCCGTCCAGGCGCATCCGGGTGCCATTGAAGCCAGGGAGCCGGGAAGCCACGATCCGCACCGTCTTCGCGGACGCTTCGACAAAACGAGGTTCGCCGTCGAAGTGGCAGTATTCACAGACGAGCGCGCAGCTGACCGTGGCGCCCATCAGGTCCAGCCGCCCGCTGATCCGGGCACCACGCAGGCGCACGGCGGGGCTGTGGCCGGGTTCCGCGGCGCAGGCGCCAAGCAGCAGGGCCGCGATCACCTCGGCGCGTATGATCCGTGACGGCCCCCAGCGGCCGGCGAATTCAAGATCATCGGCTGCCGGATCGCCGGTCCGCAGGTCCGCCCACGCGCCACGCGGGAACGCCGCCCAGAGCGACCGTTCCGGCTCGGTCAGGTCAGGAACGGTCACGCGCTCTATCCTGGGCTGCCCGGCCCCGGAGTACCAGCCGTTCACTCGTCGTCGGCGCCATCAGCCGCAGGGCGCACCTTGTATATCCTCCGCCGCACCGGTCGCCTATGGTGGCGGCTATGGCCAAACGGGCGCTGGGCGTTCCCAATCTAGGCCGGCGTCCTTCCACGGAGATCACATCACCGCCATAGACATAACGATCCTTCCCCAGCCAGTGCAGCAACCACGGATCCCGGTCTGGTGCGCCGGTCGGTGGCCGAACACAGCACCGTTCCGGCGCGCCGCCGGGCAAGGCGCGGCGGGACGTTCCCCGCAGGGAGGGCATCAGCGATGACGGAGACGACCGCTCAGTGGATCGACCACCTCGTCAAGCCGCTGCTGGTCAGGCCGGGCTCGAAGGTCCGGCTGGCGAAGGATTTCGACCCTGGATACCGAGGCGGCGTCCGCAAGAAGAAGGAAGGCCTGACCCTGCTCCAGCAGGGCGTGCAGCTACTGGCCGAATACCAGGACCGGCTCTCCGCCCAGAGCACGTACGGCGTCCTGGTGATCCTGCAGGCGATCGACGCTGGTGGCAAGGATGGCACGATCCGTCACGTGATGAGCGGGGTGAACCCGCAGGGTGTGACGGTGCACAGCTTCAAGGTCCCCTCCGCGGAGGAACTCGATCACGACTACCTGTGGCGGTACGTGCGTCATCTGCCCGCGCGCGGCCAGATCGGGATCTTCAACCGGTCACACTATGAGGAGGTCCTGGTGGTCCGGGTGCATCCGGAGAACCTGGACCGGCAGCGGCTCCCGGCTGAGGCGAAGGGCCCAGGCGTATGGAGCCGGCGCTTCCAGGAGATCAACGACTGGGAGCGGCACCTGGTCAGCAGCGGCATCCGGGTGGTCAAGCTGTTCCTCAACCTGTCCAAGGAAGAACAGCGGATCCGCTTCCTCAAGCGGATCGACCTGCCGGAGAAGAACTGGAAATTCTCGGCCAGCGATGTCCGGGAGCGCCGGTACTGGGATGACTACCAGCACGCCTTCTCCGACATGCTGTCGCACACGAGCACCGAGTGGGCGCCCTGGCATGTCATCCCGGCCGACCACAAGTGGTTCGCGCGAATCTGCGCGGCGGCGGTGATCGCGCAGACACTGATCGAGATCGACCCGCGCTACCCCGTCCCGGATGAGGCCGCCCGGCAGGAACTGCTCAGGGCGAAAGCGGAACTCGAAGCCGAAGCCCCCCCGGGAACCCCGCCGGACCCCATCGAGGCGAAACTCACCTACCAGAGCTGACCAAGGCCGGGTGCGGGCGAGCATCGCGGCGTTTCCGCGGAAACGCCGGATGTCGGCTCGGGCAGGTGCTGAAGCTGACTGGGCGGGCAGCATCCGCGCTGTCCTCACCAGCCAGGTCGCCGCTTGGTATCTTCCCGCTTGCGCGGCCTTGAGGGCATCGGCCCGGGCACGGGGGCGGACACCGGCTCGGGGTGCATCGAAGGGAGTGGCACACGGATGCGTTTTGCGGGCAAGACAGTGATTGTGACCGGGGCGGCCGGCGGGCTCGGATCGGCTATGGCGGCCGGCTTCGCCCGCGAAGGCGGGAACGTCGCGATCATCGACCTCCCCGGAAGCCGGGGTGGCGAGGTAGCGCAAGAGATCAGCACCTCCGGCGCGGCCGGGAGCGCCTTCTTCGTCCCCTGTGACCTGGCCGACCTGGACCGCACCGGCCAGGTCGTGCGGGGTCTCGCCGGCGCCCACGGCGGGGTGGATGTGCTGGTGAACAACGCGGCCATCTTCCCGAGGAAAGAGGTCGCCAACTACACCATCCAGGAGTGGCAGAGTGTCCAGCGGACGAACGTGGACGCGGCGTTCGTGTGCGTGCAGGCCGTGCTGCCGGAGATGCGCGCCGCCGGGTCCGGCCGGATCGTGAACATCTCCAGCATCACGTTCTTCGGCGGGACACCGTTCCTGGCGCCTTACGTGGCGTCGAAAGGTGCTCTCGTCGGGCTGACCCGCGCGCTGGCCAGGGAGTGCGGTCCGGACGGGATCACGGTCAACGCCATAGCACCCGGGGCCTTCCCGACCGCCGCCGAGGCGATCCACCCCGATCCGGCCGCGTACAGCGCATCAGTGCTGGAGCGGCAGTCCATCAAGCGCCGGGGCGTGCCCGAGGACATCGCCAATGCCGTGCTCTTCCTCTGCGCCTCCGAGGCGTCCTTCATCACCGGGCAGTTGCTGTGCGTCGACGGTGGCTGGGTGATGCACTGAAGCGCTGACCCGTGTCTGCGGTTGCGGCAGTCGGCGGAGTTCCCTCGGGGCCTATTGCGCGTAACGTGTCCGCCGGACCCCTGTTCTGCTCGCGCCCGTCGGGCCAGGACCTGTCATGCCGGGCTGTCTTCCCCTGTGCCGTCGCCGAGTGCGAACCGGAGGTAGCGTTCAGCAGAGCGCCGCACCGCCGCGGCGCCATCGCCGGGCACAACCCGTTTCCACCAGGCGCCGTACACCCGGTCGAAGACATAGGGCTCCAGCAGGGCCAGGCCGCGGCGGATCACCGTCGGCCGCTCCGGGATCAGGTTCGGGTAGCTGTACATGAAGCTGACCCACCGGCGGTCTGGGACCACCGTCAGGATGTCGCCGGAGAACAGCGCCCCGCCGCCGCCGTCGGCGCGGTGCAGCACCTGGCCGCCGGTGAAGTGGACGCCGACGTTGATGAGCGTCAGCCCGTCGCCGATCTCGCGGGTGTCACCATCCCAGAACTCGATCGCGGGGTCGGGGCGCGCGATCCACTGGCGGTCGGCGGAGTGGATGTATACCGGGGCGTCGAAGGCATGCGCCCACTCGATCATCGAGCCGTAGAAGTGCGGGTGGCTGACCGCTATCGCGCTGATCCCGCCCAGTTCGCGGACCTGCGCGACAAGTTCGTCGTCGAGGTAGGAGACCATGTCCCACAGCACGTTCCCGCCCGGCGCCCGGACCAGGAGAGCGCGCTGGCCAATCGCGACGGATGGCTCAGTGCCGATCCCGATGACGCCGGGTCCCTCTTCCTGAATCCGGCCGCGGTGCCCGGCCGCGGTGAGCCCGGCCAGTGTCGTCCACTGCTGCCCGTCCCAGCCGACGTACTGGCGTTCGTCCAGGCAGATCGGGCAGTCCTCGCGCGGCTCTGCGTACTGGACGCCGCAGGTCCGGCAGATAGGAAGGTCGGTGCGCACGTCCCAGATATACCGGACGCTGCCCGGAGCCAGCTAACGCAGGCCGCCGCCAAACTCCATGATCGCGGTGGATCGCTGGCCGCCGGCAGGCCAGTAAGGGCCCGCAGATCATCAAAGCGTTGGCTCGATCCCCGAGACGCCCTGGCCATCGCCCGGATACGCCGTCAGAACCAACGCTTTGTTCCGAGACGAGCCCTAATCCACCGCGATCATGGAGGTGGAGCGGCTGGCGAGCGCGGCTAGCGGCCGTAACGCGAGCCTGCCGAATCCCCGGGGAAATTGGTGCAGGGATTCCCAGCCGTCGTCCGTCACCAGGACCAGTTCACCCGTCTGCACGCCGGCCCGCTCGTCCTTGGTGATGACGTTGGGCTGGATGACGACGGTCATCCCGGCGGTGAAGGTGAACTCCGCAGTCCGCTGGGTCTCCAGGTCCGCCCTGGTCAGCACGGGCGGCAGGTAGCCGCCGCCGTAGCCGTGCAGCAGGTCGTCGTAGATCGTGAACCCGGCGGCAGTGATGACGCTCGCGGCTTCGATCAGGTCACCGCCGGTGGCACCGGGGCGCAGCCGGGCCGTGATGGCATCGAAGGCCGCGTCAGCTACGTCGTGCAAGTCCCGGTATAGCGGCGTTGGCTGGGACCCGATGCTGAAGGTGCGCAGCAACTGCCCGGGGTATCCCCAGTAGCTGGCGCTGACCTCGCAGCTCAGCGCGTCGCCGGCGCGAAGGCGGCGCCGCGACGGCCACTGCGCGGGCACGCACAAACCGGGCCGGGTCATCGCGGTGGCCCCCAGGTAGTGGATGTGGGTGAGCCCGCCCGCCGCGATATACGCGCTTTCGAGGATGGCGCAGGCAGCGGCCTCGGTCACGCCGGGCCCTGCTTCTCTGGCGAGCGCAGCCACGGCGTCGTCACTCATCCGCGCACCCGCCCGCAGCCACTCCACCTCTTCGCCGGACTTCACCAGCCGAAGGCGGGTGTACTCCTCGTCGAGGAACTCGACCCGGCCGGCGGCAGTCACGAGCCTCTCGTGCGCCCGCGCCGGCACGGGGCCGATGACCCCGGCCCGGCCGTGCGCCCCGGCGCGGCTCTGCGCCCCGGCCCGGCTGGCCAGCAGGTCCAGTGCCGCGGCCAGGGCCGACCCGCCGCCCGGACGGACATCCGCCTCGGGTGCGAGCAGGCGTGCGTTCGGGACGTGGTTGTTGTAGGCGACGAAGAGCACATCGCGCTCCTCGGGAGAGAAGACAACCGCGGCCTCCCGGGTCACCGGCCAGCCCGTCAGCCACTGGATGGCCGATCCGGAACGGTCGGCGCCGTAGACCAGGGCGTGATCGATCCCGCGCCGCTTGAGCATGCTGGCCAGCGCGAGACGTCGGCGCTCCATCTCGACCGCGGTGAAGGCCGGGTAACCGGATGCGGGCTGCCCGGACCGGAAATGCCCTGACCCGGGCCATCCTGACCTAGGCAAGCCGGACCCGGGCAAGCCGGACCCGGGCAAGCCGGACCCGGGCCAGCCGGACCCGGGCCATCCTGACCTAGGCAAGCCGGACCCGGGCAAGCCCGGCATGGGGCTGCCGGTCATGGGTGGCCGGCCACGGGGTAGCCGGTCACCTTCAGTGTTTCGCCCAGTAGTCGCCGGACTCCTTGGTCGCCGCCATGGCCTCAGAAGTCTCGAACCCGGGGGCCAGTGACGCCGACGTCCCCGCCAGCACCTGGTGATGATCGATATTGAGCAGCCGCAGCCAGCTCTGCTGGCCGAAGGTGAGCGCGATGAAGCAGCCGAGCTCCACGAGTTCCGGCTCGGTGAAGTGCTTGTGCAAGCGCTCCCACAGGGCATCCTCGCTGGGCAGGTGCCAGGCGATGGCCTCCGCGTAGGCGAGCGCCGCCTTCTCCCGCTCGTCGAATCGTGCCGACTTCTCGAAGTTCAGCAAGTCGTCGTACTTGGCCTCGGTGAAGCCTTTCGCGGCCGCTTGGACCGACCGCTGATTGCCGCAGTATTCGCAGTTCACCGAGCGCGAGATGTAGACCCGGCAGAGTTCCTTGATCCGGTGGTCGCAGACGCCATCGGCGAAGATGTCCTTCCAGGACCGGGCGAACGACCAGAAGCAGGCAGGCACGTGTGCCCTGATCGCCGAGCTTTCCGGCCGCGGTGTGCCCTCGCGCCGGCACCGGTCCATCTCGGCCCGCATCTCGTCGTCCATCGCCTCAAGGGGCGCGTAACTGATGCGCTGAATGCTTCCCACCGGACTGTCTTCCACCAGAACTGCCTCCCACCGGACTGTCTTCCACCGGATTGCTTCCCGCTTGCCGCTGGGCACCGGCCCGGCTCGCTCAGTGTCGCAGTCCCTGCAATCGCTTGCAAGAGGATGTCCTGGGCGGATACCCCAGCAGGTGGGTATACCTGGTAGATGAACCCGACAGTGGAAGGCGGGGACCGGGCAACGTACGACGAGGATTGGTCCTGGCTGCACATGGCTGCCCCCGCTCCGGGGGCGGCGGGGCCCGACGAGTCGCCGTTCCCGCCCATCGGCGAGTATGGATTCCTCTCCGACTGCGAGACCACCGCCCTGGTCGCGCCGAGCGGGAACGTGGAGTGGCTCTGCCTGCCCAGGATCGATTCGCCGAGCGTCTTCGGTGCGATACTTGACCGCTCCGCAGGGGGATTCCGGCTCTCCCCGGAGGGCGTGACGGTCCCCGCGGCCCGCCGGTACCTCCCGGGAACGATGGTGCTCGAGACCAGTTGGGCGACCCCGACCGGGTGGCTGGTCGTGCGGGACGCGCTGCTCATGGGGCCCTGGCACCACGAGAGCGAGCTGTCGCACACGCATCGCCGCACGCCCACCGACTACGACTCCGATCACGTGCTGCTGCGGACCATCCGGTGTGTCACCGGCGAGGTGCAGGTGACCTTCGACTGCGAGCCGGTCTTCGACTACGGCCGCCAGCCGGGAATCTGGAGCTACGACGCTGGCTCCTACTCGCAGGGTGTCTGCCGCGCTTCCGGCGCGGACGTGGGGGTGTGGCTGACCCTCACCACGGACATGCGCCTCGGCTTCGAGGGCGGCCGGGCTCTGGCCCGCACCCGGATGCAGGAGGGCGAACGCCATTTCTGCGCGCTCTCCTGGACCGCGCACCAGTCGCCTGCCACCTATGAGGAGGCGAGCCGGCGGCTGATCTGGACCGCTCATCACTGGCAGCACTGGCTCGCCAGGGGCCGGTTCCCGGACCATCCCTGGACCCGTTACCTGCAGCGCAGCGCGCTGACCCTGAAAGGGCTCACGTTCGCGCCGACCGGTGCCCTGGTCGCGGCGGCCACCACGTCGCTGCCGGAGGTGCCCCGCGGCGAGCGCAACTGGGACTACCGGTACTGCTGGCTGCGCGACTCCGGGTTCACCCTCTGGAGCCTCTATGCGCTCGGTTTCGACTGGGAAGCCGACGACTTCTTCTGGTTTCTCGCCGACCTCGCCCAGCGGGACGATGAGCTCCAGGTCGTGTACGGCGTCGATGGGGAGCGGGATCTCACCGAACGAATCCTGGACCAAATGACCGGGTACGAGGGCGCCAGGCCGGTACGGGTGGGGAACGCGGCCTATCTCCAGCGGCAGCATGACGTCTGGGGCGCCGTGCTCCAGTCGATACACCTGCGCATCGGGAACTGGAACCGGCTCGACGAGCGAATGTGGACAGTGGTGCGGCGGCAGGTCGAGTGCGCCCTGAAATACTGGCGCGAGCCCGATCTGGGCATCTGGGAGGTGCGCGGCACGCCCAGGCACTTCACGTTCTCGAAGCTCATGTGCTGGACGTCGGTGCAGTGGGGAGCGGAGGCCGCGCTGGCCCGCGGGGAGGACGAGCTGGCCAAGGCGTGGCAGGTCGCCGCCGACGAGATCAGGGAGGACATCCTCAGCCACGGGGTCGACGAGCGGGGAGCCTTCACCCAGCACTACGAGACCACCGCGCTCGACGCGTCACTCCTGCTTCTGCCCATGACGGGGTTCCTGCCCCGCGACGACGACCGGGTCCGGACAACGGTGCTGGCCATCGCCGAGGAGCTGACCGTGGATGGGCTGGTCCTGCGGTACCGGACCGAGGAGACCGACGACGGATTGCCGGGCGGGGAGGGCACGTTCACCATATGCTCGTTCATGCTGGTTTCCGCACTGTGCGAGATCGGCGAAACCGAGCGCGCGCGGCAGCTTTGCGAGCGGCTGCTCTCGCTCGCCAGCTCGCTTGATCTCTACGCCGAGGAGATCGACCCGCGGACCGGCCGTCACCTCGGCAACTTCCCCCAGGCGTTCACCCACCTGGCCCTGATCAACGCGGTCATCCACGTGATACGGGCGCAGCGCGGCCCGGCGGCCGACCGCAGTCGGCCGAACGCGCCCGGCGGGACGCGGGAGGCGGGACGGTAACGGCTGAGATGCTGTCCGGTGGGGAATTGAGTCACATATCCGGGAACCGGAGGGAGTGAGCAGTGGCCGAGATCATCAGGGCCGGGCTGGTCCAGCAGAGGTGGACCGGCGACAAGGATTCCATGATCCGCGCATCGGTCGACGCTATCGGTCGCGCGGCCTCGGCCGGCGCCGCGGTGGTCTGCCTCCAGGAGCTTTTCTACGGGCCGTACTTCTGCCAGGTACAGGACGCCGACTACTACTCCTACACCGAGGCCATCCCGGAGGGCCCGACCACCCAGCTGATGTGCGAGCTGGCAAAACGGCACTCAGTAGTGCTCGTGGTGCCCATGTACGAGGAGGAGCAGCCGGGCCTCTACTACAACACGGCGGCCGTGATCGACGCCGACGGGCGCTATCTCGGCAAGTACCGGAAGACCCACCTGCCGCAGGTCAAGGGGTTCTGGGAGAAGTTCTACTTCCGGCCCGGGAACATGGGCTACCCGGTGTTCGACACCGCGGTGGGCCGGATCGGCGTGTACATCTGCTACGACCGGCATTTCCCCGAAGGCTGGCGCGCGCTCGGCCTGGCCGGTGCCCGGATCGTGTTCAACCCCTCGGCCACCAGCCGGGGCCTGTCCCAGTACCTGTGGCGGCTGGAGCAGCCCGCGGCCGCGGTCGCCAACGAGTATTACGTCGGCGCGATCAACCGGGTCGGCGTGGAGCCGCTGGGCGACAACGAGTTCTACGGCCAGTCCTACTTCGCGGATCCGCGCGGCCAGCTGGTCGGTGAGGCCGCAGCCGACACGCAGGACGCGGTGCTGGTCCGCGACCTGGACATGGGTGTGCTTCAGGAGGTCAGGGACCTGTGGCAGTTCTACCGCGACCGGCGTCCGGATCAGTACGGCACGCTGGTCCAGCCGTGAGTTGAAGGGGAGGCCATAGCAAATGCGCATCGTGATCAGTGGCGGCACGGTTGTCACGGCCAGTGGCGGGGTGGCGGCGGACGTGCTGGTGGACGGGGAGCGGATCACCGGGCTGGCGGCGCCCGGCACCGACGAGGCCAGGGCGTGGGCGTCGGCGGCCGACCGGGTGCTCGACGCGGCTGGGCGATACGTGCTGCCTGGCGGCATCGATGTGCACACCCACATGGAAATGCCGTTCGGCGGCACGTTTGCCGCGGACACCTTCGAGACCGGCACCCGGGCCGCGGCGTGGGGCGGCACCACGACGATCATCGACTTCGCGGTGCAGGCCAAGGGCACCTCGCTGCTCGCCACGCTGGACAAATGGCACTCCAAGGCCGATGGCAACTGCGTGATCGACTACGGCTTCCACATGATCGTCTCCGACGTGAACGACACGACGCTGAAGGAAATGGAGGCCTGCATCGGTGCCGGGGTGAACAGCTTCAAGATGTTCATGGCCTACCCCGGCGTCTTCTACGCGACCGACGGGGAGATCCTGCGCGCCATGCACAAGGCCGCGGAGACCGGCGCGATGATCATGATGCACGCTGAGAACGGCATCGCGATCGACCAGCTAGTCGCCCGGGCGCTGGCGGAGGGCCGCACCGACCCCGTCCAGCATGGCCTGACCCGCCCGCCGGAACTGGAAGCCGAGGCCACTGGCCGGGCCATCGCGCTGGCGAAAGTGACTGGCTCGCCGCTGTACGTTGTGCATCTATCGGCGGCAGAAGCGCTGGAAGCGATCACAAATGCGCGTGACACCGGCCAGAACGTGTTCGCCGAGACCTGCCCGCAATACCTGTACCTGTCCCTGGATGATCTGGCCCGGCCGGACTTCGAGGGCGCGAAGTACGTAGCGTCCCCGCCACTGCGGCCGCGGGAGCACCAGGGGTCACTCTGGCGGGGGCTGCGGACCAACGACCTGTCCGTGGTGTCCACCGACCACTGCCCCTTCTGCTTCGCCGAGCAGAAGGAACTGGGCCGCGGGGACTTCTCGAAGATCCCCAACGGGATACCCGGCGTGGAGCACCGGATGGACCTGCTGCACCAGGGGGTGGTCGCCGGGGAACTGTCGCTGGCCCGCTGGGTGGAGGTCGCGGCCACCACGCCGGCCCGGATGTTCGGGCTCTACCCGCGCAAGGGCGTGATCGCGCCCGGCTCGGACGCGGACATCGTCATCTACGACCCGCGGGCCACGCAGACGCTGTCCGCCACGACCCACCACATGAACGTGGACTACTCGGCGTACGAGGGCTTCACGATCACCGGCCGGGTGCGGACCGTGCTGTCCAGGGGGCACGTTGTGATCGACGATGGCGAGTATCACGGCGTCACCGGTCACGGCCGCTTCCTTGAGCGGCAACTGTCCCAGTACCTGAGCTAGGGGATGAGCATGGATTTCGGGGTGGTCCTGCAGACCGATCCGCCTGCGCGGACCGTGATCGACCGGATGCGCGCAGCCGAGGACCAGGGTTTCCGGTACGGCTGGACCTTCGACTCGCACGTGCTGTGGCAGGAGCCGTTCGTCATCTACTCGCAGGTCCTGGCGGCCACGTCCCGGCTGATGGTCGGGCCGATGGTGACCAACCCCGGGACCAGGGACTGGTCGGTGACCGCCTCATTGTTCGCCACGCTCAACGACATGTTCGGCAACCGGACCGTATGCGGGATCGGCCGCGGCGACTCGGCCCGGCGGGTCATCGGGCAGCAGCCGATGAACCTGGCGACCATGGCTGAGGCGATGCACGTCATCAAGGAACTCGCGGAGGGCCGCGAGGTCGAGCACCACGGCAGCGTGCTGCGCATCCCGTGGGTGCGCGACGGCAAGCTGGAGATCTGGATGGCGGCCTACGGGCCGAAGGCGCTGAAACTGGTCGGCGAGCAGGCCGACGGGTTCATCCTGCAGACGGCCGACCCGGACATCGCCCGGTGGACCGTCGGCTCGGTCCGGGAGGCCGCGCGGGCCGCCGGCCGCGACCCGGATGCGATCACGGTGTGCGTCGCGGCCCCCGCGTACGTCGGCACCGACATAGACCACCAGCGGGACCAGTTGCGCTGGTTCGGCGGCATGGTCGGGAATCACGTGGCCGACCTGGTCGCCCGGTACGGCGAGAACGGGCCCGTCCCGCACGCGCTCACCGATTACATCAAGGGCCGCGAAGGGTACGACTACGCCCACCACGGCCGGGCGGGCAACCCGTCCACCGACTTCGTGCCTGACGTGATCGTGGACCGGTTCTGCCTGCTCGGCCCGGAAGCCGCGCACATCGACCGGCTGCGTGAACTCGCCGCGATCGGCGCCGACCAGTTCGCCATCTACCTGATGCATGACCAGCCGGAGGAGACGCTCGCCGCTTACGGCTCCGCGATTATCCCCGCGCTGGGCTGACCACCGGCAGCGCGCGAAATCCCGGCGCTCACCCTGGCTGCCCCCCGGCCCACACAGGCCACTAGCTCTGGGCGCGCGGCGCCTTCAGGCCTGCGATCGGCACGGTGGCAGCGGCATCCGGGTGACGCTGCAGCCAGTCCCGGACGAACGGGCACAGCGGCACGACGGTCAGGCCCCGGCGCTCGGCCTCGTCGAACGCGGCGGCCACCAGTCTGCTGCCGATTCCGCGCCCTTCCAGCTCTATCGGCACGCCGGTGTGAAGCAGCACCAGCCGGTCACCGTCCAGCTGATACACGAGTTCCGCGACCTGGCCATCCTCCTCAACCACGAAGCGGGAGTCGGCCACGTCGTCGACGATCTCCGGGGTTTCGTTCACCTGCCCATCGTGACACGGCCACCCACATGCTTGTACCCGCATCGAGTTCCGGCCAGGTGCTCAGAAGCGGCCGCCCTGGATGCGGCGGCTGCGCTGGGACAGGCCGGGCTCACCGTAGGGGTAGTCCGGGGTGACCGGCTCGCTCGCGTCATCCAGCAGCTGGGTCTCCTCAGGCGTCAGCTTCACCTCGGCCGCGGCCAGGTTGTCCGCGAACTGCTCCATGGAGCGCGCGCCGAGGATCACCGACGACACGGCGGGCCGGGCCAGCAGCCATGCGATGGCCACCTGGGCCAGCGACACGCCGTGGCCCTCGGCGACCTTGCGCACCGCGTCGAGCACCTGCCAGGTCTGCTCGGACTGGCCGCGCTGGTTCCAGATCCGCATCCCCTCGTCGGCGTTCTCCACCACCCGGGTGCCCGCCGCGGGCGGCTCGCCGCGCCGGTACTTGCCGGTCAGCCACCCGCTGGCCAGCGGCGACCAGGCCAGCAGGCCGAGCCCGGCGGCCTGGCAGGCAGGCACGATCTCCCATTCGACCGCGCGGGCCAGCAGGTTGTACTGCGGCTGCACGGACACCGGGGCGGAAAGCCCGCGGAACTCCGCGATATCCAGCGCCTTCTGCAGCTGCCAGCCGGTGAAGTTGGACAGCCCCACGTAATTGATCTTCCCGGCGCGGACCGCGTCGTCCAGGAAGCGCAGCGTCTCCTCGACGCGGGTCAGCGGGTCCCAGCCGTGCAGCTGGTACAGGTCGATGGTGTCCACATTCAGCCTGCGCAGCGACGCGTCCAGGGCCAGTGCGAGGTGCCTGCGGGACAGCCCGTGCCCGTTCGGGCTCTCATCGGTGGGGAACCGGCCCTTGGTGGCCAGCACGACCAGCTCGCGCGAGCCTGGCCGGGCGGCCAGCCAGCGCCCGATGATCTCCTCCGCGCGGCCATCCGCGTACACGTCGGCGCTGTCCACCAGGGTTCCCCCGGCCTCGGTGAACTGGTCGAGTTGGCCGAACGACGTTGCCTGGTCCGTCTCGTTGCCGAAGGTCAGGGTGCCGAGCGCGAGCGCGGACACCGCGCAGCCGCTGCTGCCGAGCAGGCGGTATTCCATCAGTCCTCCGTTAAGTCTTGCGAATGCTCCTGCCCTAAGTACCCCAGCTTGCCCGGGCTACCCCCGAAGCTCCCGGCTACCCCCCGGACTCGGGGTACCGCGCTGATGCCGGGCGCGGAAGAGTTCGGCGACCCGGTCGCGCGGCAGAGCCGGGGTGCGATGGCCGTCCCGGCCCACCATGTCCTCGTTGGCGACAAGCGCGTTGGCGACGGCTTCCTCGGTCCCCTGCACGACGGCGGCGAAGAACGGGTCGAGCCGGCCCCACGGAATGAACCTCAGCTGGTCGAGGCGGTGCTCAGAGTCCTGGCTGGAGCGGGGAACGGGACGGGAGGCCGGGTTGTAGGGGCTGAACGCGCCGGGGTTCGCGGTGGAGAAGGCCAGGAACAGATCACCGGAGAAATGCGACCCGGTAGTGCCGGTCCGGGCCAGGCCGAGCGTGACCCGGCGGGCCAGGGCTTTGCACTGGTGCGGGAGCAACGGCGCGTCGGTGGCCGCGATCGCGATCACCGAACCGGCGCCCGGGGGTGCGGCGGCTCGCTCCGCCATGGGATTGTCGTCGGCGAGCAGTTCGCCGAGCGGCATGCCCGCCAGGGTGAGTTCGGCGCGGGAACCAAAGTTGGCCTGCACGAACACGCCGACCGTGTAGCCCGTTCCCGCGTAGTCCACGACCCGGGACGCGGTGCCCGAGCCGCCTTTGAACTGATAGCAATTCATGCCGGTCCCGCCGCCGACAGACCCCTCCTCGATCCGCCCGCCCGCCGCGGCCTCGATCGCGTCGATGCCATCCTGCTCCGTGACGTTATGGCCATTGATGTCGTTGAGATAGCCGTCCCAGGTCTCCGCCGCCACCGGCAGGGACCAGCCATCGGCCAGTTCGGGGTGGTGGCTGACGGCCCAGGCGACGATCGCGGCGTGGGCGATCCCGACGGCGTGGGTGTTGGTGATGGCGATCGGCAGCGAGAACGTGCCGGACTCCTCGATCCACGAGACGCCGGTCATCTCCCCGTTGCCGTTCTGGGAGAAGAAGCCCGCGGTCACCGGGTCGGCGGCACCGGCCGGCCCGCGCGGGAGGATGGCGGTCACCCCCGTCCGGACGGAATCCCCCCGGATGATGGTCGCGTATCCGACCTGCACGCCGGGCACGTCGGTGATGGCGTTCCAGTTGCCCGGCGTCCCGCCGAACGGTATGCCCAGGGACCTGGCCCGCGGCTTGCCCAAAGGCGTCGCCGCGTGCGGGCCAGTCAGGTTCTCAGGTTCCACGATGGGCTGGCTTCCTGGCTGTCGGCGGCCCAGGCCTTCCTGGCTGTCGGCGGTCCGGGGCTTCCGGGCTGAATGCGGCAGCAGCATAGCGCCAGCCCGCTGCCCCGGCTGCGCCGGCGGACAGTGACCGGGTTAGCGTCAAGAAGGCGGCCGCGATGCGTCGGCGATCGCCGACGTCAGTGACCTGCACGGAGGCACCATGACACATATGACCGTCCCGAGTCACCTCCCGGCGAATGCGACACCGGCAGGCGATGGGGTGGTGATCGGGGCAGGCCCGGTCACGGTTGACGCCTACATCGACTTCCTGTGCCCGTTCTGCCGCCAGTTCGAGCTCTCCTCGGGGGAGATTCTCGCCACCATGGTCTCGGACGGGCTGATCAGCCTGGCGTACCACCCGATGAACTTCCTCGACGCGGCGTCGACCACGCGGTATTCCTCTCGTGCGGCAGCGTCGTCGGGCTGCGCCTCCGATGGCGGGCGGTTCCTCGGATACGCTCGTGCGCTGTTCCTCAACCAGCCGCCTGAGGGCGGCCCGGGGCTGAGCGACGCCGAACTGATCGAAATCGGCCTGTCTGTGGGACTGCCCAGCCCGGCGTTCGATAGCTGCGTGCGGCGCGGCAGCTACCTGGACTGGCCATCCTTCGTTACGGCGTTGGCCACGGCACGCGGGGTCAGTGCGACGCCCACGGTGCTCGTTGAGGGGGTTTCGGTGCCGGCCAACGCCCGGATGATCGCAGCGGCGGTCGCTGCTGCGGCCGGTGTCTAGCGGTCGGCCTGCGGACCTCCGGTCATCGCTGCGCCCGGGCCCTCCTTCGGCTGCGCCTCTCCGTCTTTGGCGGCGGGCGCCGTCATCCCGGTCGTCGACGCGGACAGCGACCGTGGGTCGCGGCACCGCCAGGCGCCCCGGCCAACCGCGGCGAGAAACCGGTCCACGGCGGCGTTGAACACATCAGGTTCTTCCAGGTTGGCGGTGTGGCCGGTCTGCGGCAGGATCGTCAGGCCTGACGATGCGATGGTGCGCTTGAGCATGAGCGCGGTCTCCAGGCACCCTTCGTCCTCGTCTCCGACCATGATCAGCGCGGGGACCCGTACCCGCGCGAGTTCCTCCCGCAGCGCGTACAGGGACGGCCGGGCTGACTGAACGCCGCGCATGGTCAGCGCGGCGCCGAGCGACGAGTGCTCGCCAAGCGCGGCCGCGAACTCCGCCCAGCCGCGCGGGTTCTTGTTCTGGAACTGCACCCGCGCCGGGCCGACCGCGTACCACTGCGCGACCCGGCTGGCACCCTCTGCCTCGAACGCGTCCGCGATGGCTTCGGATTCCGCGCGGAACGCCGCCTGCCGTTCCGGCTGCGCGCCGTAGCCAGCACCAGCTACCACCATTGACATAACGCGGCCAGGGTGACCCAGCGCCAGGTGCAGCGCAGTGAGTCCGCCCATCGAAAGGCCCACGACGTGCGCGCCGGGTAGGCCGAGGCCGTCGAGGACGGCGATCGCGTCGTCGGCCGCCCGTTGCTGGGAGTAGGCGGCCGGGTCGTCGGGGACATCCGACGGTGGGTACCCGCGCGCGGCGTAGGTGATGCACCGGTAGCTGCCGGAGAAGAACCTGACCTGCGGCTCCCAGCTGTGGTGATCGCCCGCGAACTCATGGATGAACAGCAGCGGCTGGCCGCTCCCCGTGCTCTCGACGTGCAGCGCGACGCCATCGTCGGTGGTGATCGTGGTCATGGACGGCCTCCCGGATCGAAGGTGACGGCCAGTCGGCCGCCGGGCCAGCCGCCGGGGCTGGCCGCCGGGGGTCGGCCGCCGGGGGTCCGCCGCCCGAGCCACCCGGACGGTCCGGCCGCGGGACTAGCCGCCCGGCCAGTGGTCAGTATTCAGTCGGTGACGTGCTCCACGCCCATGATGTGCTGATAGGTTCCCGCGGCGGCTGCCGCTCCGTCCCCGGCGTGGAGCGCTTCGAGGATCGCGTCGTGCTGGCGTGCGGATTCGGCGTGCGTCCGGGCGACCTTCGGACCGCCGTGCAGCGATGCCCACAGCAGCCGCATCAGCGACAGCAGCAGCGGGCTGCGGGCGTACTCATACAGCGTGAAGTGAAACTCCCGGTTGAGATCCGCGTAGCGCGGGTCGTCATCCCCGCACCCGCGCATCTGCTCGTTCAGGTCCTTCAGGCGGGCGATCCCGGCCGCGTCGATCTTGGGGGCAGCCAGTGAGGCGCCCAGGGATTCCAGCGCGGCGCGGATCTGGAAGTTCTCCTCGATTCGGCCGGCTTCCGGCTCGACGACGGTGAACCCGCGGTGCGTGTCGCCGATGACCAGCCCTTCGGACTCGAGCCGCCGCAGCGCTTCCCGCACTGGCGTCTGGCTGACCTGGAATCGCTGGGCCAGGTCTCGCTGCCGCAACTGCTCGCCGGCGGCAAGCTCGCCCGTGATGATCAGCTCGCGGATGAGCGCGGCCACCATGTCCGTCTTGCTGACGTAGCCCAGGCTGCCGCCGCCCGGGCCTGTGGCCAGTGTCGGGGTTGGAGCTGGTGCCGGCTGTGTGGCTGGCGCTTGCCCTATCGGGGCAGGTTGCACGTGATGCCTCCCGCGTTAGTGGTCTGTCCGGGGGGACTGGGCGAGTGCCTGGACGCGGGCCGGGGTCAGCGGCAGTCGGCCGACGCTGCCTGCTACGCCGAGCGCATCGCGCACTGCGCTGGCGACGGCGGCTCCGGCCGCGCTCACCCCTCCCTCACCCGCGCCCTTCACGCCTAGCGGGTTGCCTGGCGAGGGCGCCTGCTGCTCCACCAGGATGTCGATGGGCGGCACCTCGGCCGCCGTCGGCATCCGGTAGTCCATGAACGTGGCCGATTGCGGTTGCCCGGCCTCGTCATAGCAGAACTCCTCAAGCAGCGCCCCGCCGATTCCCTGCGCGGCCCCGCCGCGCAACTGGCCCTCGACCATCATCGGGTTGATCGCCCGCCCCACTTCGTAGGCCACCAGGTAGCGCAGGACCTGCACCTGGCCGGTGCCGGGGTCGATCTCGACAACCGTGACGTGCACGCCGTACGGGTAGGTCATGTGCGTCACCTCGAAGCGGCGGCGCGCGGACAGCCCGGCCGGTTCGCCGGGCAGCAGGTACTGGCTGGTGGGTGCCGTGGCGCGGGCGACCTCGGCGAGCGTCACCGCTGCCGTGGGATCGCCCCGGACGCGGAAGCCGCCGCTGCGCTCAGCTCGATCGTCTTCAGCGCGATAACTTTCAGCTCGATCGTCTTCAGCGCGATCGTCTTCAGCCCGGCCGTCTTCAGCCCGGCCGCCTCCGACGCGATCACCTTTGGGCCGATCGTCTTCAGCCCGATTACCCTCAGCCTGGGCGACCTCAGCTCGATCGAGTTCGACCAGATCGTCCTCGGATGCTTCGAGTACCCGGGCGGCGATCTGCATGGCGCGGACCCGGACGGCCGAGGCCGCCGCGTGGACCGCGCTGCCGGCCACCACGGTGGACCGGGACGCCCAGGATCCGCCGCCGAACGGCTGCAGGTCCGTGTCGCCGTTGACGACGCTCACGGCAGCCGGGTCGACGCCCAGGGCATCGGCGGCGATCTGCGCGAGTGCCGTCTCGATGCCCTGGCCCAGCGACGTCCCGCCGGAAAACACATGCACAGCGCCGGTGTTGCTGACCATCACGTCCGCGGTCTCCTGCGGGCCCAGCCCGCTTTTCTCCAGGAACGCGGCGAGACCGAGCCCGCGCAGCCGGCCCGCCTGCCTGCCCCGCCGCACCTCGGCCGGATAACCGAGCCGGGCCGCCTCGGCCACGGCGGCCGCCAGCAGCGCCGGGTAGTCCCCGGCGTCGAGCACAACGTCGGTGCCGAGAGTGCTCATCGGGCGCTGGCAGGGCAGCTCGCCGGGGCCGAGCAGGTTACGCCGCCGCAGTTCGACCCGGTCCACTCCGAGTTGGTCGGCGGCGACGTCGAGCAGTTGCTCCCGCGCCGTGGTTCCCTCGAATCGGCCGGGCGCCCGATAGGTGCCGCACGGCGTCTTGTTGGTGAGCACAACCTGGATCCGGCCGCGGTAGGCGGGGATCCGGTACGGGCCGGGCAGCATCGCCACCGTCAGCTCCGGTACCAAGATCCCGTGGGTGCGGCAGTAGGCGCCGTTGTCGTGCACGACCTCGTCACGCAGGCCCATAATCCGGCCCTCGGAGTCGAAGGCGGCCGCGATGCGGTGCGACTGCTGCCGCGAGTGGTTCGCCGCGACCAGGTGCTCGGCGCGGTCCTCCACCCACTTGACCGGTCGCCGTAGCGTGCGGGCCAGCCAGGGCACCAGGAAGTCCTCTGGGTAGAACTCGCCGCGCACTCCGAACCCGCCGCCCGCGTCCACGGCATGCACGTGGATCAGGGTCTCGTCGATGCCGAGCAGCGACGCGAGCACGTCCCGGTTGAACACCGG
>DASWFT010000561.1:0-3382 GCA_036394075.1 Streptosporangiaceae bacterium | reverse complement strand
GACGTGCCAGCGAGCACTACGGCCGGGCGGCGTGCTCGCCCGCACCTCCGGTCGGTCCCGCAACGCCTCGCCGATACCGATGCTGATATCCGCGCCTACTTCGAATTCCGACACAGATCACCTGTTACGCATGTCCGCGTCCGCGGAGAGCCTGCACAGGAAAAACCTACATAACGGCGGTTCACGCTTGCTACCTGAATCACGCGTCATCACTCTGCGCTGCCGCCTGGCGGTGGTCCAGTGTGTACGTCTCCCTGGTCAGGGACGGTAAGGGGCCCGGTAAACGGCTCCGGCAATGACGAGATCCCCGAACCGCCCGGCCTGACCGGGCAAGCCTTCGACGCCTCACCAGCCCCGGTAACCGGCGCGACGCAGGTTACCTCAGAACCGCCGCGCCCGGAGACCTGCTGTCCCGGCCACCGATGTGCCCTTGCCAGAATGTCCGCATGGACGAACTCGCGTGCCCCTGCGGCCTCGGAGACGGCTATGAGCCGTGCTGCGGGCGACTCCACGCAGGCGCGCCGGCGCCGACCGCCGAGTCGCTGATGCGCTCCCGCTACAGCGCATTCGCCGTCGGGGACGCCGGCTACCTCCTGCGCACCTGGCACCCGGCACGCCGCCCGCGGACCCTCAGCCTCGACCCGGCACTGCGGTGGACCCGCCTTGCCATCCTGGAAACGCGCGACGGCGGGCTCCTCGACGCCACCGGCACGGTGCAGTTCCGTGCCATGTACGTCCAGCAGGGGCAGCGTGGCGTCCTCGCGGAGACGAGCAGGTTCGTCCGGCAAGACAGACACTGGACCTACCTCGGTCCCATTGACTAAAGGTAAGTATTCGGTGATCCCGTCGGGCTGACGCGACACGCGGGTGCGGGCGGTGCTGGACACAGACCGTGGTGACGGTGCAGTCTTAGCGCGATGATGGCGCCAGTTTGTTCCGGTTCCGCCGCTGATGAGGCGGTGTTCTGGCGTGAGCGGGCGGGGTCTCTGGCGGCGGAGAACGTGCGGCTGGCGGCGGAGAACACGACGCTGGCCGGGACGGTGGCCGTGCAGCGGGAGCAGATCGCCGCGCTGAAGCAGCGGGTGGTGACGCTGAGCCGGATGTTGTTCGGTACCTCGAGCGAGAAGGGCGACCCCGGCAGGCCGGAAGCCGGCGGCGGGGACGGGGACGGGCCGGGCGGCGGGGGTGATGGCCGGGGTGACGGCGGCGGGGCCGGGGAAGGACGCCGGGGTCAGCGGCCGGGGTCGGCGGGGCATGGGCGGCGCCGGCATGACCATCTGGATGCTGAGGAGCAGGTCCACGATGTGCCGGAGGGTGAGCGGCGCTGCCCGCGGTGCGGCCGCGCCTATGAGCTGTTCGGGGAGGATGCCAGCGAGCAGGTCTCGTGGCGGGTCCGGGTGTGGCGTATCGTGCACCGGCGGCGTAAGTACGCCCGGTCCTGCCGGTGCCCGGTGCCGGCGGTGGTGACCGCGCCCGGCCCGGCGAAGCTGACCGGCAGGGGCCTGTTCACGACGGAGTTCTGCGTGAACCTGCTGGTCGCTAAGTACGCGCTCGGGCTGCCGTTTAACCGGGTGATCGCGATGCTGTCGTTTCAGGGGCTGGAGGTGGCGCCGGGCACGCTGGCCGGGGTGGCCAGGCGGCTGGATATCCTGCTGGCGCCGCTGGCCGGCGCGATCGCCGCCCGGAACGCCGCGTCCGGGCACGCGCACGTGGATGAGACGTCCTGGCGGGTGTTCGGGCAGCCCGCCGACTGCGGCGGGGACCGCTGGTGGCTCTGGGTGTTCACCGGCCCGGACACGGTGGTGTACCAGATCGCGCCGTCGAGGTCGCTGAAGGTCCTGGAAGGCCACTACGGCGTGACCGGCGGCCAGCTGCCCGAAGGCCGCGGCCCGCTGGTCATCAGCTCGGATTTCTACTCGGTGTACCGGTCGTTTTCCGAGCTCGACGGCGTCACGCCGCTGTGGTGCTTTGCCCACATCCGCAGGCGGTTCATCCGGGCCGGCGACGCCCACCGCAAGGAGCTGGGCGCCTGGGCCGATGCCTGGACCGCCCGGATCGGGACGCTGTACGCGGCGCACCGGCAGCTGGCCGCCGCCCCGGAAGGCACTCCCGGGCATGCCCGCGCGGCTGCCGCGTTCGAGGCGGCGCTGGAGGACATCGACGCTCACCGCCGCATTCAGGGGCGCCGCCCGGACCTGCTGCACCCGGCCGCGGCGAAGGTGCTGGCCACCTTGGACCGCGAATGGGACGGGCTGGCCCGCCACCGTGAGTTCCCCGGCCTGCCGCTGGACAACAACACCGCCGAGCGGGCCATCCGCACCCCGGTCGCGGGCCGCAAGAACTACAGCGGATCCGGCGCGCGGTGGGCCGCGGACCTGGCCGGCCGCGCCTGGACCATCCTGGGCACGGCCCGGATCGCCGGGCACAACCCCCGCGCCTACCTGAGCATCTACCTGGAAGCCTGCGCCGCGAACGGCGGCAAGCCCCCCACCGGGCAGCCCTGCTGCCATGGAACATCACCCTGCCCGGCGAGCCCGCCACGCCAGGGAACACGACCGGCAGGCCACCGTGACCGCCGCCGGCACCCCGCGCCACGCCGGCCCGGCCCGCTACTGCGGCCGGGACTTCACCCCCGCCGAGCTGGCGGTCATCGTCCAGCTCGCGGCGACGCTGCCCAGCCGCGCCGAGATCTCCCGCGCCGTCTGCGACGCCCTCGGCTGGCACGCCCCCGGCGGGCGGCGCAAGGACATGACCGCCCGCGTCGCCCTGAACAAGATGGCCGCCGACACCCTGATCACCCTGCCGCCCCCGCGTCACGGCAACGGCAACGGCCGCCACGCCCGCCACGTGGACGGCGGCGGCCAGCTCGCCCTGCCGCTGCCGCCCTGCCCCGCCGCCACCCTGGCCGATCTCGGCCCGGTCACCATCAGCGTCGTCGACGGCCGCGCCGCCTCCCGCCAGTGGAACCAGCTGATCCGCGACCACCACTACCTCGGCTACACCCCGCTGGCCGGCGCCCAGATCCGCTACCTCGCCGCCGCCCCCGCGGCCGGCCAGATCGCCGCGCTCGCCTTCGCCGCCAGCGCCTGGAAATGCGCCCCGCGCGACACCTGGATCGGCTGGGACCCCGCCACCCGCAGCGCCAACCTGAACCTGATCTGCGGCAACGCCCGGTTCCTCATCCGCCCCGACGTGGCGGTCCCGAACCTCGCCTCCTGGCTGCTCGCCGCCGTCACCCGCCGGCTGCCCGCCGACTGGCACGCCCGCTACGGCTACGCCCCCGTCCTGGCCGAGACCTTCGTCGAGACATCCCGGTTCACCGCCGCCAGCTACCGCGCCGCCAACTGGACCCGCGTCGGCCGCACCCAGGGCAGAGGCAAAC
>DASWFT010000560.1:0-17648 GCA_036394075.1 Streptosporangiaceae bacterium | reverse complement strand
AGGCACGAGGTGCCTTGTCGTTGGCGTTCAGCCACGCAAAGCTCGACCGGGTGGCGGCGTGGCCAGGCTGGGCCCGCTCCAAGAGCGTCACCCCGATACCCGCCTCAGCCAGCCGGGCCGCCACGCACGCACCGAGCACCCCGGCGCCTACCACCGCGCACCTGCGCGGCCGGGCCGCGTTCTCACCAGGCATCTAATCGCCCCTCAGGTCTCGAGAGATCCGCATGGGGATGGCTGTGGTCATGCGGATGGCGACTCTGGGGCGAGTATGCCGGTCAGGACCCGACGGAGGCTCCCCTTATCTACAGCCCTCCCGCGACGTCGATCGTGGCTCCGGTCACGTACGACGAGTCCGCCGACAACAGCCAGAGCACGGTGGCGGCGACCTCGGCCGGGTCCCCCATCCGTCCCATCGGAACCTGGGCCAAAAGCCCGGCTCAGGTAGTCCTGGTCCTGGGTGAGACGGGTTTCGGTCGCGATGACGCCGCAGCGCACGATATTGACGCGAATGCCCTCCGCTGCCACCTCCTTGGCGAGGCCGAGCGACAGCGTCTCCACCGCTCCTTTGCTAGCGGAGAAGTGCACCCAGGTACCGGGAGCTCCGGTCTTAATAGCTACTACCGATGAGAGCATAACGATTCCGCCGCCGCTGCCGCCGTTTTTAGTCGAGAGCCGATTTACCGCCTCACGCGAGCAGAGAAATGCGCCGAAGACATTGGTGCGGAATACCGACTCAAGCTCTTCGATTCGCAACTCGGCCAGCCTGGCGGGCTCGCCGGCGAAGACAGCGTTGTTGACCAGGCCACCCAGGCTGCCGAACGTGTCGTCAACAGCCTGGAAGGCCCGCCGCACGTCGGCCTCGTGGCCGATATCCGCCGCGATCGCGATCGCCCGTCCGCCCGCCTTTTCGATCTCGCCGACCACGCGTGAGGCATCGTCCGATCGCGACCGATAGATCAGCGCGACCGGTGCGCCGGCCCGCGCGGCTCGCAGCGCGATCTGCGCCCCGATTCCGCGCCCACCGCCCGTCACCACGAGAGCAGCCGCGCCGTTCGTGTTCTCCGGCAACATTTCAATTCCCTTCTTTCGGGTGCGTGACCGCTGACTTGGACGGGGCGAGCGCGGCTGCTATCATTCCGGTGGCGGCCACTGCCGCGGCGGTCCATTCGGCGGGCTTGAACCCGCTGATAAAGGTTGCGGGTGTGGTGTAGCTGCCGTAGTGCGCGAATATGGCGGCGAGGATCGCGACGCCGAACACGCCACCCAGCGCGTTCAGCGCGTTATTGGTGCCGGCGGCCACGCCGACGTCGGCGGCCGGGACGGAGGCGGTCACGGCGTTGGCCACGGTGGGGAAGCACATCGCGATGCCGACACCGGCGATGACCAGCGGCGCGACCAGGGTGCCGTAGCTCACCCCGGGCTCGGTGACGAACGCCAGCCAGCCCAGCCCGGCCGCCTGCAGGACCAGGCCGAAGAACATGAACGGCTTGTTGCCGATCTTGTCGGCGAGCGCGCCGGCGACCGGCGCCACCAGCATGGGCATGGCCATCCAGACCAGGATCCGCAGGCCGGCGCCCAGCGGGGAGTAGCCGAGCCCGATCTGGAACAGCTGGGTGATGAAGAACAGCGAACCGATCAGCGAAATGAACTGGAAGAAAATCACTGCGTTGGCGGTGGAGAAGGCGCGCCGGCGGAAGTAGGCCAGCGGCAGCATCGGGTACCGTGCCCGCCGTTCCCAGGCCAGGAACCCGGCCACGAGCAGCACCCCGGCCGCGAGCGCCCCGGTCACCTCGGCGCTGCCCCAGCCGGCCGACGGTGCCCGGACCGGTGCCCAGGTCAGCGCGAACAGCCCGGCCCCGGCCAGGATCAGGCCAATGATGTCCAACTGCGGCCGGGGGCCGCGGCTCTCGCGCAGCCGTGACGCGGACAGCGCCGCGGCGGCGAGCCCGATGGGGACGTTGAGCCAGAAGATCCACTGCCAGGAGAGTCCCTGGACGATCGCGCCGCCGACGATCGGTCCGGCGGCCACCCCCAGGCCGGTGATTCCGCCCCAGATCCCGATCGCTGTCCCTCGCTTCTCGGCCGGGAACGCGTCACTGATCAGGGTCAGGGTGAGCGGCACCAGCACGGCCCCGCCCGCGCCCTGCAGCACGCGCGCCGCGATGAGCAGCCCGGCGCTGGCCGACAGCGCGGCCAGGACCGAGCCGGCCACGAACACGAGCAGGCCGGTCACGAACATGCGGCGCCGGCCGAACCGGTCCCCCAGCGCGGCGCCGGTCAGCATCAGGCAGGCGAAGACAAGGTTGTAGGCGTTGATCGTCCACTCAAGATCCGACAGGCTCGCCCCCAGGTGCGCCCGCAGCGTCGGCAGCGCCGTAGCCACGACGACTACGTCCAGGGCGGCCATGAAGGCCCCGACCGAGGCCAGCGCGAGCGTCCAGCCGGTGCGGGACCGCCCGGCGGTGACGCGGGCCTTGCCGTTCCCGGAGCCGCCCGCGGGCTGGCCGCGACCGCGGCCGGTGACCGGGGCAGCAGATGTCTGGGACATGTCAGTTTCTCCGTTCTATGTGGCTTGCCTGGCGTCCGGTCCCTGCGGGACCGGGAGTCACGGATCGTGCGGCGACGCGGGCGGGCATCACGTCACCGGGCTGAGGCCGGCGGCGGTGAGCAGGTAGGCGTCCTGGTCGCGGCCGCGGTCGGTGGCGAGGTCGATGACAGCCTGGCCGGCCTGCTCGGGGGTGAGGGCGGGGCCGAGGCGTTCCAGCTGGGCGGGGATGTCGATGCCCGCCCGGGCGGCGTAGGCGGCGACCGCGGCGGCGCCCAGGTCGGTGGCCGGCGTCAGCTGCGGGAGCACGGAGGTGAACTTGATGCCGAGCGATTCCCGGCCGGACTCCTCGGCGGCATAAGCGGCAATGAACCGGATGGTGGCCTTGGCTCCGGCGTAGCCGCCCGACAGCGGCGAACCCCGCAGCGCCGCCCCGCTGGAGAACGCGATGACCACGCTGCCGGGATCCAGGGGAAGCAGCAGCGCTTCGCGTGTCCATCCGAACACGTGCTGCACGTCGACATCCCAGTTGCGGCTGAACGTCTGCCAGGTCTGCTGGTGAATCGGCCGCGGCAAGGGTGCCGCCCCCGCGTTGA
Source organism: Streptosporangiaceae bacterium (assembly GCA_036394075.1). GTDB lineage: Bacteria > Actinomycetota > Actinomycetes > Streptosporangiales > Streptosporangiaceae > JAWWPY01. The sequence goes on along the minus strand of DASWFT010000560.1, from coordinate 14,507 downwards.
GCACGAGCGTCCGGGGACGGTACTCATCGAGCAACTGGCCGGCGACGACGGGATCTGCCGCGTCGGCGGCGACGGGTATGAAGGTGTCGCCGAGCTGTGCGCGTAGTTCGTCGAGCCGGGCGCGGTCACGGGCGACGCCGACGACGTTCGCGCCGGCCTGGGCCAGCGCGGTCGCGATGCCGCGGCCAAACCCCCGGCTGGCGCCGGTGACGAGCGCTGTGGTTCCTGAGATTTCTTGCGATGGCATGCTGGGCTCCTTGATGAGTGAGTGTCAAGCGACGTGAAGCTGCGTCTTTTGCGCGTTCATCCGTACAGATCCGGGCGGTCGCCAAAACTCACTGGCCCGCGCCACCGGATCGGCCGGTTACTTTTCCTCCTGCACCGGATCTGTACAAGTGACGGCATACGCGCGGGAAGCATCCGCGGTCAGACCAAAGGAGCAGCGATGTCAGCCACGGCCAGGGCACAGCCGGGCAGCGGCCCGCCGGGCAGCGGGCCGCCGGGCAGCGAGGATTTCGCGCGGCTGACCGACCCGTTCCGGGATGAGTTGCTGGCGTACTGCTACCGCATGCTCGGCTCGGTCCACGATGCCGAGGACCAGGTCCAGGAGACCCTGATCCGCGCCTGGCGGTCCTACGGCGAATTCGAGGGGCGCGCGTCGCTGCGGACCTGGCTGTACCGGATCGCGACGAATGCCTGCCTGCGGGCGCTGGAGAACAGCAGCCGCCGACCGTTGCCGTCCGGCCTGGGCGACCCGAGCGAGAACCCGGAAGCACCGCTGGCCACCAGGCGGCCCGAGGTTCCGTGGCTCCAGCCCATCCCGGACGCGCTGTTCGGCGCCGAACCCGCCGATCCCGCCTCGATCGTCACGTCGCGGATGAGCATGCGGCTCGCCTTGATCGCCGCCTTGCAGTACCTGCCCGCCCGGCAGCGCGCCGTGCTGATCCTGCGCGACGTGCTGCGATGGCGGGCAGCAGAGGTCGCTGAGTTGCTCGGCGTCTCGACCGCCGCGGTGAACGGCGTGCTGCAGCGCGCCCGGGCGCATCTCGAGCGGGTAGCCCCCGCCGAGGACGAGATTCACGAGCCTGCGGACCCCGGCGACCGGGCCCTGCTCGGCCGGTACGCCGCGGCGTTCGAGAACGCCGATGTCACGGCCCTCATGCAATTGCTGCGCGATGACGCCGTGTTCGAGATGCCGCCAGTACCTACCTGGTTCACCGGCCGTGAGGTGATCGGGCGCTTCCTCCAGGCCCGGGTCCTCGGCCAGCCCGGCGACATCCGGATGATTCCCACGGCCGCCAACGGCCAGCCTGCGCTCGCCACCTACATGCGCGGTCACGACGGCGTGCACCATGGACACGGGATAAAGGTGCTCACCATCGCCGCATCGCGCGTCACACGAATCGTCTCGTTCAACGACCCGGGCCTGTTCGCGATATTCGGCCTGCCGCAGGCCCTCCCCGCCTCGCCGACCGCGGCGCCGGCGTCACGCCGATGACCCCGGCAGGCGCGACGGCCTGGCCGGCCGACGGGACCGGGCTGCTGGAACCAGCGATCAGCTACGCGCTCGCCGCGGTCCGGGCCGTCACGCCGGAGTTCCTGTCGCGCCCGACGCCCTGCCGGGGATGGGACCTGCGGATGCTGCTCAGGCACACCAACGAGTCCCTGGCCGCACTCCACGAGGGCATCGACGCCGGATGCGTTGGTCTGGACCCCACGGTTGATGACGGTGACCTGGCCATGGACCCCGTCCGGGCCTTCCGCGATCGTGCCTGCCGACTCCTGGCCGCATGGACCGGCCCGGGCCACGAGCACCAGGTTATCGACATCGCCGACTGCTCGCTGCCGGCGAGCATCATGGCGGGTGCGGGCGCCCTCGAGATCGCCGTCCACGGGTGGGACGTGTCCCGGGCGTGCGGGCATCGCCAGCCGATCCCGCACGCCCTCGCCACCGACCTCCTCGCGATGGCCCCACTGCTGGTTCCCGACGCCGGCCGATACCCCCTGTTCGCGGCGCCGGTCATCGTGGCCCTGACGGCCGGCCCCAGCGACCGGCTCGCCGCCTTCCTGGGCCGCACTCCCCAGTCGTGATCTTGAGTCCGGAATATTCTCTGACTAGAGTCAGAGAATATGCGAGGAGACCTCATCGGATCGGTCCGGAGCTTCAATCGAACTGTCACCCAACGGATCGGTGCACTCAACGAGGAGTACCTGAGCCGGTCGCGTCCCCTGGGAGCATCGCGGGTGCTGTGGGAGATCGGAGACGGCGGCGCCGACGTCAAGGCGATCCGGGCCCGGCTCGATCTCGACTCCGGGTATCTGAGCCGGCTGCTGCGCAGGCTCGAGGCTGACCGCCTGATCCGGGTGCACTCGGCTCACGACGATCACCGGGTACGCGTCGTTCGGCTGACCGACACGGGCCGGACGGAGCGGCTGGAGCTGGACAGGCGCAGCGATGACCTCGCCCGGTCGCTTCTCGCCCCCCTGAACGACCAGCAACGGGCCCGGCTCGTCGAAGCGATGGCGACGGTCGAGCGACTGCTCACCGCCGGCCTGGTCGAGATCACGGTCGAGGACCCCGCCAGCAGCGCCGCCCTGTTCTGCCTGCAGTCCTACTTCGCCGAGCTTGACTCGCGCTTCGACGCCGGGTTCGACCCCGATGCGAGTATCCCGGCCGCCGCCTCCGAGCTTGTCGACCCCGCCGGTCTCCTGCTCCTGGCCCAGATCCACGGCGAACCGGTCGGGTGCGGGGCCCTGAAGTTCCACGGTGCCGAGCCGGCCGAACTCAAACGGATGTGGGTCGCCGCCAGCGCCCGAGGGCTCGGTGTCGGACGGCGCATCCTGGCCGAACTCGAGCACCACGCCCGCCGGCGAGGCGCAACCGTAGTGCGCCTGGAAACCAACCGACGGCTGACCGAGGCGATCCACCTGTACCGGTCCGCCGGGTACGCCGAGGTCCCCGCGTTCAACGAGGAGCCATACGCCCACCACTGGTTCGAGAAACATCTGACGAACCCTCGAGATCCCAGACAGCACACGCAGCCTGGTCCGGATGCAGGCCTGCGTCCGCAAGCCGGTAACCATATGGACGACGACCATTCATATATCGCCCCTGAGGCTCACCCTGCGGTGCGGTAGTGGTAACCGCATATTTCGCTGAAACCCGTCCGCTCGTACAGCCGTAGAGCCGGGATGTTGTCGCGCTCTACCTGGAGATACATGCGGTCGGCTGCGTGTGCACCAGCCCAGCCGGCCAGCGCGGCGAGCAGGCCCCTCACCATTTCCGGGCTGCTCATGGCCGGCGGCACCGACACGCACACTCCCTCCAAGAACCGGCCAGCGCCGTTCGGGCGTTAGATCGGGTCCCAGGGGACGGAGTCGTAGATTCCGCTCAGGGTCTTCATGAGCGCGGGGCTGGCTGGGATGGTGGTGGCGTCGATTCGCCCGACCGCTGCGATGCCGCGCGAGTTGGTGACAAACGCTGCGGTGACGGCCGGGAAGTCAGCGAGGCGGACCGGGCCGCGGCGGGTGGGAAGGTCCCCGTCGGCGAGCCTCGGCTCCAGGAGTTGCATGGTGATGCCGGCCAGGCATGGCGCGTCGGGCCAGGTCACCGTCGTTCCGTCGAAGAAGGCGATGTTGCTGATGGCACCTTCGGAGATGACGCCGCCGGGCCCGGCCAGCACAGCGTCGTCGAAGCCGTCGGCCGCCGCAAGGCGCCTGTAGTAGATCTGGGCGAAGCCCCCGATGTGCTTGATATGCGGGACAGGGCGCTGGTACGGGACAGACTTCAGGCTCAGCGGGCCGGCCGGCATCTCGGCGGGCGGGCGGACGGTGACCATGACGGTCGGGGTGTCGTCTGTTTCCGGCCAGAAGACGATGACCCGCACTGATGCGTCCCGGACATCAGCGAGGGCGTGGCGGACGTAGCCGCGGATCCGGTCAGCGTCCAGTCCGGTGCCGAAGAGTTCCCGGGTGGCGACGTCCAGTCTTCTGAGGTGCAGATCGAGCCCGCGAGTGCGCCCGCCCCGGACCTGCATGGCCGTAAAATGGCCGTAGTTGACGAGCGCAAGATGCTGCAGCAGGCCGGCGGTCGCCATGCTCCCGTTGACTTCGACCCGGAGCAGTGTGGTGCGCACGCTCCCACCCTAGTGTTCTGACCGAGGCACCCGATGAACACCATCAGAGGGCGATCGAGGCCACGGCCCCCGCCTTTTTGAGCCGGCTAGTCAGCTGTCTGGCGGGTGGGAACGCACGAAGTCGGCGATCACGGCACCGAACCGTTCGCCCGCGTCCTCCTGCAGGAAGTGACCCGCACCCTCGATGACCGGGTGCTCGATGGACGCGGCACCTGGTATGGCGCGTTTCAGGACCGGCGCCATGCCGCCTGTGATCGGGTCGCGGTCACTGAACGCCACGAGGAATGGCTTGTCCCACGCGGACAGCTGGCGCCAAGCCGCCCGGTTAGCCTGCGTCGCCGGATCATCCGGGGACGTCGGCACCAGGCCCGGCATCGCCCGTACCCCGGCGGTGAAGATCTCCTCGGGGAACGGCGCGTCATACGCGCCGAGCACCGCCTCGGACAACGTGGTCTGGCAGCCGGACTGCACCAGCCGGGATACGCTCAGCGTCGGCGCGGTGCGCACGACCTCGCGAAACCGCAGCCAGACCTCGGGCATCGGCTGGTCACCGGTGGGCAGCCCGGTGTTGGCCGCCACCACCCGGGCAAACCGGTCCGGATGCTCGGCCACCAGCCGCAGCCCGATCAGTCCTCCCCAGTCCTGTCCGACGAGAGTCAGCCCGCGCAGATCAAGCCGGTCGAACGCGAAGGCCCGGATCCACTCCACATGCCGCTTGTAGCTGTGATCGCCGATGTCAGCCGGCTTGTCCGACCGCCCGAAACCGATCAGATCAGCCGCGATCGCGCGCAGCCCGGCGTCGGCGAGCACCGCCATTACCGTGCGGTACAGAAACGACCAGCTCGGCTCGCCATGCAGGAGCAGCACCGGTTCACCGTCCGACGGCCCGGCTTCCACATAGGCGACCCGCAGGCCGCCGACGTCGGCATAGCGCGGCACGTAGGCAAAATCCGGCACGTCCGCGAAACGATCCTCGGGGGTGCGCACAACTCGCATCCGGCCATGTTGTCATGAGGGTAACCAACTACTCAGGAGGTCACAGGATGGTGGCCACCGTCCCTACCACCGCAGGCGAGATCGATGTCGAGGACCTCGGCGTCGTGCTGATGCATGAGCATGTCTTCATCCGCACCGAACCGCTGCACTGGGGCTGGCCTGGTTTCAGCGGCTGGGACGAGGAGACGGAGGTGGCGGCCGCCCGCGAGCGGCTTAGCCTGCTCAAGCGGACCGGCGTCGACACGGTGCTGGACATGACGGTCCCCGGTCTGGGGCGCGATCCGGTCCTTGTCGCCCGCGCGGTCGAAGGCACCGGGCTGAAAGTGATGTTGGCGACTGGGTACTACACCTACGACAACCTGCCGTTCCCCTTCCACTATCGCGGGCCGGGCAAGGTACTCGACAACGACGACCACGTCCTCGAGTCGTTGTTCGAGCGGGATGTGACCGTCGGGATCGGCGAGTCGGGCATCAGGGCCGCTGTGCTCAAAGTCGTGACCGACCAGCAGGGGATGACGGAGGATGTCGAGCGGCTGACCCGCGCGATCGCGAACGTCAGCGTGCGCACGGGCACCGTGATCTGTACCCACGCGCACGCGCTGACCCAGCGCGGGCTTGAGCAGCAGCGGATCTTCGCTGAGCGCGGCGTCGACCTGGGCCGGGTGATGATCGGGCACTCCAACGAGACAACCGATCTCGGCTACCTCGAGCGGTTGATCGACAACGGCTCCTATGTGGGCTGGGACCGCTGCGGCCTGAACGTCGCCGTGCCACTCGCCGATCAGCTGGACACACTGGGTGAGCTCTGCAAGCGTGGCTACGCCAGCCGCCTGATGCTCTCTCACGACAAGGCGTCGTTCATCGACTGGTTCACGGCTGCCGAGACCGACGCGTTCCTGCCCAACTGGCAGTACACCTATATACACAGCGGGGTCCTGCCGGGCCTTCGCGACCGCGGCGTATCGGATGACCAGATCGAGCAGATCCTGGTGCGCAACCCGCGCGACTTCTTCGCGCGGCAAGAGACGCACGGCTCCGAAGGGGGCGGGCGATGACGCTCGCGGCTCCACGCAGGGGCGCGAATCCGTTCGACTCGTCCGGCGTGCGGCCGGACGAGAATGGCATCCGGCGCTACGCGGACCTGCACGACTCGATCGTGGGGATGCTTCGCGAAAGCGTCGACGCCGACCCGCAGGCCGAAGCTCTGGTCGAGGTCGGTGGCGAGCGGATCAGCTACCGAGAGCTGTGGGATCGCGCGGCGCGCGTGGCCGGTGGTCTCCGCGCGGACGGGATCCGGCCCGGTGACCGCGTCGCGATCAGGCTCCCCAACTCGATCGACTGGGTACTCGCATCTGTCGGCGGCCTGATGGCGGGGGCGGTCGTGGTGCCCGTCAATACGCGCTTCACGGAGCGCGAAGCGGCCTACGTCGTGGATGACTCCGGCAGCTCGCAGGTGTTCGAGCCGGAGAAGGCGCTGCCCGATGGCAGCCCGCATGTCCATGAGGGCGCAAGGAGAACGGACGTGGCGGCGATCTTCTACACCAGCGGCACGACGGGGTTCCCGAAGGGCGCGATGCACACGCACGAGAACGTGCTCGCGAACATCGAAACCGCTTTTCGCGTAGTTGACGTGCCCCGGGACATCGGCAGGGAGTTCCGCACGCTTGTCGTTGTGCCGCTGTTCCATGTCACGGGCTGCCACAGCCAGCTTCTGCCGGCGTTGCGAGCCGGCGGCGCGGTCGTGATCGACGCGGCCTTCGACGGCCGGCGCATGATCGAGACCATCGAGCGGGAGCACATCACCGGCTGTACGGCGGTGCCCGCGATCTTCTATCACATCCTCAACCAGCCCGGTTTCGCGCCCGCGAGGGTCGCTTGCGTGCGCTGGGCGTCATACGGCGGCGCGCCGATCGCACCCGCGCTCGTGCGCAAGATTGCTGAACGGTTCCCGAACGCTCGTGTCGGCAACGGCTTCGGGCTGACAGAATCGACATCGATCTCGACCTTCCTGCCGCACGAATGGGCGGCTGAGCACGCCGACTCGGTCGGTTTCGCGGCGCCCCACACGGAAGTAGCGATCGGTGCCGCCGATCCGGAGACTGGCGTCGGCGAGATCCTCATCCGCGGCCAGAGCGTCTGCGCTGGTTACTGGGACAAGCCAGACGCCACCGCCCAGGCGTTCCGCGACCACTGGCTGCACACGGGCGACATCGGCCGCGTCAACACCGAGGGACTCGTGCACGTACTGGACCGGATCAAGGACATGATCAACCGTGGTGGTGAGAACGTCTATTGCGTCGAGGTCGAGAACGGCCTGATCGGCGCGCCTGGAGTCGGCGAGGTCGCGGTGGTCGGCGTTCCTGACGCCATGATGGGCGAGAAGGTGGGCGCCGTGATCGTCCCGCTGCCGGGCGCGACCGTGCACCCCCCGGCCGTCGTGGCGTACGCGCGAGAGCACCTCGCGGACTTCAAGGTGCCGCAGTTCGTCGCCGTCCGCAACGATCCCCTGCCGCGGAATCCGAACGGCAAGGTCCTGAAGGCCCAGCTTCGCCAGACCGACTTCGGCGCGCCCCTCTTCCCCTGACAGAGACTCGCCAGCCAGCCCACTGGGACAGCCGCGACGCGGCCTGTGGCGAGTTCCTCCCATATTCGGCATAGGCACGCTCACCCGTTGAGCTGAACCAGCCCGGACGCCTTCCTGGCAGGGTTACTCCATGATCATCGTATTCGTAGAAGTCCTATCGGTTCTGCTGGTCGTGCTGGCGGTGGCGTTGGCCTCCCGTCTCGTCTTCGGCCCCCGGCTCAGCCAGCAGATGGCAGGTCGCGCGACCGACGTGTGGAAGCACCGGCAACCCCCCGTCCTGCCGACGGTAGGCACTCGCACCTGAACCGGTCGCTGCTATGCCGGTACCGGAACGGACTCGCCGGGCAACCAGGCCAACCTGATCGCTCCACAGCGGAACACCGAAGCCGACCCGGCCAGAATCGAACTGGCAACCATCTGCTTAGGAAGCAGTCGCACGTCCATCGTGCTGCGGGCCGATCAGAGACGCGGGCCGGTTCGGGATTCCTTCCTTCCCCGCCGTTACCTCGAAGCCGCAGCCGGGATCGAACCGGCGTGCTCCGCTTTGCAGGCGGACCCCTAGCCACTCGGGCATGCGGCCTTGCTGTTGTACGTGTCTTGCCAATGCGAGCGCTTCCAGCAGGACTCGAACCTGCGCTACCGGCTTCGGGGGCCGGCGTCCTATCCACTGGACCATGGAAGCCTGGTGCGCCGGGATGGATTCGAACCACCGATGTCCGTAGACGGCGGATTTACAGTCCGCTGCATTCCCGCTCTGCCACCGACGCATGGGGTGAGTAGTCAGGTTCGAACTGACGACCTCCGCGCTCACAACGCGGCGCTCCGCCTGTTGAGCTATACCCACCACGGTCGATCAGGCAGGGATCGAACCTGCGGCCTCCGGTATGTGGGACCGGCGCTCTGGCCATCTGAGCTACTGATCGTCTGGCACCCTCGCCGAGATTCGAACTCGGACTGTCAGGTTCGTAGCCTGGTGGTCTGTCCGTTAGCCTACGAGGGCTTGGTACCCGCACCAGGAACCGAACCTGGGGCCTTCGCCTTGTCATGGCGACGCTCTTACCACTGAGCTATGCGGGTATGGCGGCGATGACGGGTTTCGATCCCGCTGCCTCCACCTTGACAGGGTGGCGCTCTCCCGATTGAGCTACATCACCTTGGCTCCGGCGGCTGGGGTCGAACCAGCGTCAACGAGTTAACAGCCCGTCATTCTGCCCTTGAACTACACCGGAATGAGAGATGCCACGCTTTGCCGTCTGTTCCGGTCCTGGCGCGTGGCCAGCCTTCGTTGCGGGACTCAGATTTGAACTGAGGTTTCTGGGTTATGAGCCCAGCGAGGTACCGAACTCCTCCATCCCGCGTCACCACCCGTACCGTACCGCTGGCGGGAATTGAACCCGCGATGGCCGATTTGAAAGACCGGCTACCCGTGCCATCAGGGTGACAGCGGCAGAGTGCTCCGTGCGAGGATCGAACTCGCATTCTCCACCTTGAGAGGGTGGCGAGATATCCGTTTACTCCAACGGAGCGCGCACCGCCCGGGGGTCGAACCCGGTGTCCGTCTCCTTAGAAGGGAGCCGCTCTATCCACTGAGCTCGCGGTGCTCATCCGATCAATACTGCTGCATCAGACCCGAGCCGTTCGGCCGTGCGGATCCGGTGGCAGACTGCACACACCACCTCGCACTTGGCTATCTCGGCCATGATCCTCGCGGTTGAGAGACGGCTCTTGGCTACCGTCCTCCCGATGTTGAAGAACTTCTTCCCTCGAACATGATCGAAGTCCATCGCACACGGCGGGAACCGCCTGCCGCAGTCAGTACACGGAACGCTCTTGGCGGCCCGAACCGTCTCTGTCTGCTCGGCCCGGTACCTGGCGCTGTTGCGAGCCACGCTTACCTTCTGCCGACTGGCGTTCTCCGCGTACCAGGAGTCGCTGACCGTTTTCTGGCATCCGCGACAACGACTCTGCCGGGTGCCCTTGCTCTTGTTGCGCCACGCGAACTGATCAAGAGGTAGATCGAGGTCACACCCCGTACAATGCTTCACGCTTCTAATCATATCAGCAATTTAGAAGGCAGCTGCTCATCCATCGAACTCGCGGTGCTTGCGTGAGCCGCCAGGGATTCGAACCCTGAACGCCCGGATTAAAAGTCCGGTACTCTGCCAGTTGAGTTAGCGGCCCGTGATCGCTATGCCACGGGCTGTTTGTACTCCATTACTGCCTCCTGATGTCGTGGGGCGAGCAGGGGTCGAACCTGCACATCTCCCGGATATAAGCCGGCTGCCTTCACCTTTTGGCCACCGCCCCTGGGTACCGCGAGAGGGCACCGACCCCCCGACCTTTCCCGTATGAAGGGAACGCTCTGCCAGCTGAGCTATCGCGGCGCAGTAGGCCCCCGTGGATTTGAACCACGACCCCCTCGCTCATCAGGCGAGTGCTCTGACCAGTTGGAGCTAGAGGCCCTTGGAGGAAGGTAAAGGAATCGAACCCTTGGGCGTTTAACCCACCACGGTTTTCGGGACCGTTTTGCACCCTGTGCGGTACCTTCCCATGAGCGGAGAGCGGACTAATCGAAAGCCATGCCCGCAGGCACGCACTCGGTAGCAACGAGGCCCAGCACCCTGGCTGATTCACTCTCCATCGTGCGCCGGGAGAGATTCGAACTCTCACGTCACTCGGACACACGGATCTGAGCCGTGCGCGTCTGCCATTCCGCCACCAGCGCTTGGTGCCGTGCCACTCAGGCGCCCGCTAGGCGCTAGCGTTTGTCCCAACATTTGAAACTGGGTCCGGGGCACATTCCCGAAGAACGTTGACACGGCACAGAGTGGATGACCGGGATCGAACCGGCGCTCGCACCTTGGCACGGTGCGGTGCTACCTCTACACCACATCCACACGGAGCCTTCGGCCAGATTCGAACTGGCGGCCTTCCCCGTACCGGGGGGACGCTCTACCGCTGGAGCTACGAAGGCATGAAACGTGCTGGGCGCCCAGGGCTCGAACCTGGAATCTCTCGGGTCAAAGCCGAGCGGGTTTGCCTGATTCCCCTACCGCCCACCAGAGCCCCCGGCCGGATCCGAACCGGCAACCTTCGGCTTACAGGGCCGCTGCGCTTCCAGTTGCGCCACGGAGGCGTGGTGCCCTCGGCGCGACTTGAACGCGCACCTACCCAGGCTCTCGACCTGGGGCCTCTGCCATTTGGGCTACGAGGGCGTGGAGCCTCTGACTGGCCTCGAACCAGTTGCCTTCGCTTTACGAGAGCGACGCTCTGCCGGATGAGCTACAGAGGCGTGGCTGCCGGGCAAGGACTCGAACCTCAATAACCAGCTCCAGAGGCTGGCGTCTTGCCATTAGACGACCCGGCATCAAGTACGGGCGGCGGGACCCGAACCCGCATGAGCCTCGCGGCCCGGCAGCTTTTGAGACTGCTGTGTATACCGTTCCACCACGCCCGCTCGTGAGTTGGTGAGTTGGTGCGCCGTGAGAATTACGATATCTCGCCACCCGGATTAAGAGTCCGGTGCTCTGCCTCTGAGCTAACGGCGCGCAGAGCCCCACCGGGGAATTGAACCCCGCTCATCACCTTGGAAGGGTGACGCATCACCACAATGCTTGTGAGGCATAGTGCCACCTGCTGGAGTCGAACCAGCGACCTCCCGGGTTTCGACCGGGCGCTCTTACCATCCTGAGCTAAGGAGGCATGGTCGGAATGGCCCGATTTGAACGGGCGCCCTCTGGTCCCCCAGACCAGCGCTCTAACCAAGCTGAGCTACATCCCGGTCTGGCTAGCAGGGCTCGAACCTGCGGCCTCCTGCTCCCAAAGCAGGCGCGCTGCCTACTGCGCCATAGCCAGTCAGTCGGGCTGCCCAGATTTGAACTGGGGGCCTCACGCTCCCGAAGCGTGCGCGCTACCAAGCTGCGCTACAACCCGTTCACGTGGACCGCCTCGGATTCGAACCGAGAAACCTCCTGGGTGCAGGCCAGGCGCTCTTCCAGTTGGAGCTAGCAGCCCATGAGGGTGCCCTCGCAGGCGAGGGCACCCGTCAACCTCGCAGGCCGTATCCGGGCTCACGCCGTTCCGTCTCGGGCAGCCTGCGTCGTTCATGGTGTTCCGCTGTGCAGTTATCAAGTACAGCCAGGCACGTTCACCCCGGAGGGTGGTGCTCCGCAGGGATGGCAGGAATCGAACCCACAACCAGCGGTTTTGGAGGCCGCCGCGCTACCGTTGCGCCACATCCCTATGCAATTGAAAAACCGCCCGCTGGGTGCTTCCCGGCGAGCGGCTTCTGGTTGAGCGTGTTGTTGCCCTATCCAGAAGCCTCCCAGGCCGCCAGCGTCCCCGGCTGCAAGCGCGCAGACGCGGGCATGCTGGCATGCCTTTCGTCTCGCTTGCACCGGATGGGTGACCAGGGATTCACGGTGATTCCTTCCTCATTGCCTACTGACAACTGTACGGAGCAACGTCCGGGGCGGCAACAGTATTTCCCGGCGACGGTATTTCCCGGCGGCGTGATAGCTGACGCGCCGAGCCTGGTTCCACCGGGAGTCGACCACGCGGCGAGGAAACGCGGCCCGCGTCCACGACCGCCTGTCATGTGAGTTTCATGCCGCCGTGGCGGGCCGGCCACCAGCGAGAACGCTGCCGAGCAGGCCTTTTGCCGGTCGGCGAGCAGTCGGCAGGCAGGCGTCGGCGCAGGGCCGTCGACGGACCCCGGCAGGCGGGCTTACGCTCCGGCTCACGCAGCGATCAGCGAAGCGCTTCGACAGCCCGCGGCCAGGCATTTCCGCTGGCGGTCGGCGCCCGCAGGGCCGAAGCGTGCCCGGGACCCCAGTCCCGCGCGACAGCCGTCCATTCCCCGCGGTCCGCCGCCGAGAGAGGAAACCCGCCGATGCGAAGAAACCCCCTCAGCGTCGCCCTCACGACGCTCGCCACGGTCGTGGCCACCTCGGTGCCGATCGTGGCCATGACCGCGGCCGTGACCGCTGCGCCCACAGCGTCCGCAGCCACCGCCACGCAGCCGTATACCTGGCAGAACGTCAAGATCGGCGGCGGCGGCTTCATCGACGGTATCGAGTTCAGCCCTGCTCAGCAGAACCTGCTCTACGCGCACACCGACATCGGCGGGGCCTACCGCTGGAACCAGTCGACCAGTACCTGGACGCCCCTGCTGGACTGGGTCGGCCAGAGCAACTGGGGCTGGAATGGCGTAGCCAGCCTCGCGCCTGACCCGCTCAACGCGAACAAAGTGTGGGCCGCGGTTGGCATGTACACCAACAGCTTTGACCCGAACAACGGCGCCATCCTGCGCTCCTCGGACCAGGGCGCCACCTGGCAGGCGACGCCGCTGCCGTTCAAGCTCGGCGGGAACATGCCCGGCCGCGGCATGGGCGAGCGGCTGGCCGTTGACCCCAATAACGACAACATCCTGTACCTGGGCGCCCCGAACGGGAACGGCCTGTGGCGCAGCACCGACGGCGGCGTGACGTGGTCGAAGGTGACCAGCTTCCCGAACGTAGGCAACTACGCGCCCGACCCGACCGACACCAGCGGCTACAGCAGCGCGACCGAAGGCATCCCCTGGATCAGCTTCGACAAGGCCACCGGCACCGCGGGCAGCGCGACCCAGACCATTTTCGCCGGGGTCGCGGACCTGCAGAACACCGTGTACGAGAGCACCGACGGCGGTTCCGCATGGACCAGGGTGGCGGGTCAGCCGACCGGTTTCATCGCCCACCACGGAGTCGTCGATTCCGCCAACGGCATCCTGTACATCGCGACGAGCAACACCGGCGGCCCGTACGACGGCGCCCACGGCGACGTCTGGAAGTACGCCATCGCCACCGGCGTCTGGACGCAGATCAGCCCGGTGCCGTCTTCCAACACCAGCGGCAACTACTTCGGCTACAGCGGCCTGGCCATCGACCCCGAGCATCCAAGCACGATCATGGTGACCGCCTACAGTTCGTGGTGGCCGGACACCATTATCTGGCGCAGTACCAACGGAGGTTCCACGTGGAACCAGATCTGGAACTGGACCAGTTACCCGAGCCGCAGCTTCAGCTACACCCAGAACATCTCCTCCGTGCCGTGGCTGACCTTCAACGGGAACCCCTCCCCGCCGGTGGTCACGCCCCTGCTGGGCTGGATGACCGAGGTGCTGGCGATCGACCCGTTCAACTCCAACCGGATGATGTACGGCACCGGGGCCACCCTGTACGGCACCAACAACCTGACGAACTGGGACTCCGGCGGGACCATCACCATCACCCCGATGGTCAACGGCATCGAGGAGACCGCCGTCCTCTCCCTGATCAGCCCGCCGTCCGGCGCCCCGCTGCTGTCCGGGCTCGGCGACATCAACGGCTTCGTGCACACCAGCCTGACCGCCGTGCCCGCCGCGATGTACTCCTCGCCCAGCTTCGCCGCCGCCAGCATGGACTACGCGGAGCTCAACCCGAGCGTCATCATCAGGACCGGTGACGTCAACAAGACCAACAACCCCAACGTCAACCGGATCGCCTTCTCCACCAACGACGGGACGAACTGGTTCCAGGGCCAGGAGCCTCCGGGGGTCACCGGCGGCGGCACCGCTGCCGAGGCCGCCGATGCCAGTGCCACCGTCTGGAGCACGGGGGGCGCGGGGGTGTTCTACTCCACCAGCTACGGCGGCTCGTGGACGGCGTCCACCGGGCTGCCCACAGGTGCACTGGTGGCCTCCGACCGGGTCACCCCGGCCAAGTTCTACGGCTTCTCCGGCGGCACCTTCTACGTCAGCACCAACAGCGGCG
>DASWFT010000559.1:0-3481 GCA_036394075.1 Streptosporangiaceae bacterium | reverse complement strand
CGTTGACCGCGATCCACTGCTTGTCCTCGACGTGGCCGAGCTGCAGGGCTGAGGCGTTGTTCGGCGGTTCCAGCGGCACGCCGCCGTTGCCCTTCACCCAGTGGCGGCCAATGTCGTCGCTATAAGACACGTCGATCTCGCCGTCCGGGTGCAGCGTCGAACCACCCCAGAACGCGTTGAACGGCAGCGTCGTCTGGTAGACGCGCCCCTTGGTGTCGAACGCGACGTTCGGGTCGGTCAGGTTCGTCCAGCTCGGCGGCATCGCCTGGGTTCCGGTCGAGATGCAGTCATACCCCTGCACCTGGTTGTTGTCGACCGGCGTGCCGCCGAGGATGCGGTAGGAGCCCAGGTAGAAGTCGTAGAACTTCGAGTACTTGTCGAAGAAGAACTTCGAGTTGCCAACGAGGTCCTCGGTGCCCGGCTTGACCGCGATCCACGACTCGGAATGGTTGGAGTCCAGCGTGCCAGCCCGGCACGTGCCAGGGTTCGGGAACGTCTGCCCCGGCGGCACCGGATAGCCGCCCCCGGCCGTCGGCGAACTCGCCACCTGATTGGTGAACGGAACGCTCGACGTCCAGCCCGAGCCGCTAGCAGCGGCACTGCCCGGCCCCGCTGCCCCGAACGCCAGCGTGACCGGCGCGGCTGTCACCCCGGCACCCGTCAGCACGGCGGCAACCACAATAAGAAACCGGGAGCGATACATGGCCGGCCCTTCTTCCTCCCCCCAGACCCACGACGCTACGCCCGGCGCCACCAGCACGGAAGAGCCAAAGCCAGCGCGCACGCACGAAACCGGCAACGAGTGATGCACGACCACTGGAAGGTCACGCGCGTCGCGTTCCGTAATCAGCTTCCCAACGCCAGGCGCACTCCGAGCCGCCTGGGCGACTAGCACCCCTCCGTCACAGCCCAGGATCGACATGCATAACAGGTCCTTCTGACGCCTCGGCGCATCCATCACATCCACCGTGTTGCGGCATCCAGGCCGAAGATCACATCCGCTCGGGTGACACGCGAAGCCGCTCGGCCGCACACGGACAAGAAAGCTGCCGCGGCCGTCCAGGGCATGGTCCCTGGGACGGCCGCGGCGCCAGCTCAGCCCTGTGTCGTCAGGGCGTAGGGTCGGGGAAGGAGCCGCTGTAGTTGTCGAGGTTCCCGAAGTCGGGCGGGCAGTCGGTCAGCGGGGACGGTGCGGCTATGGGGGTCCCGTCGATCAAGGACTGCCGGTAGGCGTCCACCGCCGGGCAGTCGGTCGCATCGCGCGCGTCCATCCAGATCACCGCCCCGTAGTCACGCGAGGCCGCGGCGTACTGGTAGTCGTAGATCAGCTCGCGGTTGAGCGTCCTGGTCGTGCCCCTGGCGTCGCCGACCGCCGCCCGGTGCAGCGTCGTGAAGCTCCCGACCGCACCGCCCGCTCCAACGTCGGCGTGCCGGGTGACTCCCTGCATTCGGCGCGGGTTGGCCGTGGTCGTCTGGAACGGGTCCAGATAGGCATTGTAGACGAGGTACAGGTCGGTGCCATTGGGCGAGATCGCCACGGCAGGGTTGTCCGGCCGGTCGCCCGCCTGGGCGGCGTTGACCGGGGCCGACCAGGTCAGGCCGTGGTCGACCGAGGTCTGCACGAGCGCCTGTTCGTGGTTGAGCGCACCGTCGGGCCAGGTGAGCACGATCCTGTTAGTGGCGTCGGCGCCGGTTGGCGCGCCGTTGGCGATGCCGAGGCTGGGGAAGCTGTCGGTGCGGGTCCCGGCGAACCCGTCGAACACGATTCGTCCCGACACCGGGTCGAACACCCCGACGTCGTGCACGGTGGCGATCACCCGGGGCTTCTCGAAGTTGACGCCGCCGTCGAACGAGCGGGCCAGGAAGAAGACGCTGTGGCGGGTCTTGATGTCAGTGCCTTCCCAGACGACGTAGACCACGCCCGCGCTGTCGGTCCGGATGGCGCAGCCCTGGCGTCCGTTGGTCTGGGCGTTGTTGGTGGCGGCGCTGATCTGGCGCTGGCGCCAGGTGCTGCCACCATCAGTGGAGGAGGCGACCATCACGGGCTCGGGGAGGGAGTTCGTGCCGCGGAAGGCGACGTTGCAGAGGTAGACGTTGCCGAAGAACCGGCTCGAGGACGCGTTGTCAGCCCAGATGTCTTCCTTGTCGGTCAGCAGCGCGGCGTTCTGGCGGCTGACGATCACCGGGTCCATCCAGGCACTCTGGTTGCCGGCGGCGGCAGCCTGCAGGTTGTCGGTGCGCGACACGGCGGCCGCGGAGAAGCCCGCAAAGCCAGGCGCGGTGCTGAGCGGGAACGCCAGGTTGGCGTAGTACAGGCGGGACCCGTTCGCCCACGAGAACCCGTTCGGGCCGGGCTTCGGCCCGAACGCCAGCGCCGGGTCGCCGTGGGAGGACATCCCGTGCTCGACGTAGTTGGGCAAGGTGTGGATCGGGCCAACGTGGGTGGTGCCGTTCTGTGCCGTCAGGCCGGTATAGGTCGGCTGCGTCCACGTCGCGCCGCTATCGAAGGAGAAGTAAACCCCGGAAATGCCGATGTCGGGGGTGAGGTTGCAATTGCTGCCCTTGCACGGCGAGTTGTCGACCAGATCGTTGGCACCGGAGGCCAGCACCGCCGGATGGTTCGCGTCCATGGCGAGCGCAGGCTCGTTGGAGCCGTTGGGCAGGTACGGGGTGGCGGGGCTGCCCACCGTCACCTTGCTCTCGGTGGACGCTGCACCGGCGAGCGCGGGGACGGCAAGGGCCGCGGTTATGGCGAATACCGCCACAAGAACGGCGGAGCGACGGACCATCGTTGGCTCCTCTCCTCGTGGAGATCTGAGCGGGAGCATACTCTTTGCAAGCGGCAACGCCCAGCGTTCCTCTCAGCCCCGCCGCGACCGTCATCTCGGTAGATGGCCCGCTCCAACCCCTGGAGCTACCCCTATGACTGCGCCCAGTACGGAACGCCGCCGCCCCGGAGGCTGCCGGGGCAAAGGTACACCTGGGCGCCTGGGGGCAAGGCCATCAGCTACTGCAGGTGCCACTGATAGCCCATTTCCTGATAACGCCCGGTCCTCCACAAATCGCCGTACCGTCGAACCCAACCAGCGCAGGTGGCGGTGGCATGGGGTCGCTGAAGGTCGTCGTCACAACCCGCTGCTGATGGCCACCGTGTGGCCGCTGGTGCTCGTGGCGGTCTTCCTGCCGCTGTCCGTGCGGCGCTGCCAACGGCTAGGCCGCTGGCTTGCACGCCCTGCGTCCGGGCCTGGCGAGGTGGTGTTCCGGCGCTGGCCGGACGTGCGCTGGAGGTGATGCTGGTGCGCTCGCAGGCGCTTGCCGTCGGTGAGGAGCTGGTCGCCGGGCGGCCGCCCAGGCGCCTCTGGGGAGCCTCACCGGCGGGCCCGGCGCGGATCTGGAGGGCCTGATCCTTGATCGCCCGGCTCGCCAGGCTGCCCGGACCGTCAGGCTCCACCTGGGTGTGGCGGCTCCCGCCGACGACGAC
>DASWFT010000558.1:0-35058 GCA_036394075.1 Streptosporangiaceae bacterium | reverse complement strand
CGAGACCCTTGTTTGCTCCAGTGATCAGTGTTGCTGTCATGCCTCAACGTTAGGATTTAGAGCATGCTCGAAGTCAAGCCGCGGCAGGTCCCCGGGTCCGCTCGCTCCGACCCTCAGGCGGGCCTGAGCATCGCCGAGGCCGCCCGCCGCACCGGGGTCAGCGTGCACACCCTGCGCTACTACGAACGCGCCGGCCTGGTCGTCACCGCCGTCGACCGCACTGCCGGCGGCCGGCGGCGCTACCAGCAGCAAGACCTGTACTGGATCACCGTCTGCACCAGGCTACGGGCCACCGGCATGCCCATCAAGACCATCCGGCGCTACGCCCAGCTCGTATCCGCCGGGCCCGGCAACGAGCAGGAACGACTTGCCCTCATGGAGGCCCACCGCGCCGAGTACCGATGGCGCGGCAGCGGCACATGAGTGGGTTCGCGATTGAAGGTGGTACGAGGACACCAGTTCGCGCCCGGGCATCTGCTGCCGGGCCCGCAGGAATTTCCCGATCCGCTCGGAAGCTTCGACCGCTTCTGGAGTGCCCGGCATCAGCTGTCAGACGTGCGGCAGACCGCTCCTACGGCAGCAGGGCCACTGCCTTCGCCGAGCCCGATCCGGGCACCGAGAAGCTGCTGTTGTACCTCCTTTTAGGCGCGCTGCGGTCGTCGCAGCACGAGCATCACTGGGAACGCGCCCCGCCGGGGAAGCACAGGACGCGCCAAAACGGTGCTGAATGCGCCAGCAGCCCGCGCTACGGCAGGAAAGCGCACCGGAAAGATCGGCAGCCCGCGCGGCCTACGGCGCCTGGTCGTGCCATCGTCGCAGCGTGCGGCTCGCGGACCGGGGATCGGCGTAGCCGAGCTGGCGGGCCAGGCGGGCTATGTCCGCGGTGCCGTTCTGGCGGGCGGCCTCAGCGCGGCGTCGGCGTTCCGCGGCCAGTTCGGCACGCCATGAAGTACCGTGCTCGGCTAGTTTCCGCTGCAGGGTCCGGCGGCTGACCGCCAGGCGCCGGGCGAGCACATCCAGGGACGGGGCGCCCTCATCGATGGTCTCGGCCAGCAGGCGCCGGAATTGGCTATGCCAGGTCGCGATCGGTGGCGCAGACAGCGTCGCCGCGAACCGATGCATGATGCGGGACAGCGCCGGATCCGCGCTCCGCAACGGGAGGTCAAGGTCGCGGGAGCGGAAGGTAATCGTGGTAACGGGCGCACCGAAGTCGATCCTGCGGGTGCCCAGTGTCTCCGCCAGCACGCGATGAGACGGGGGCGCCTGGTGGGCGAATGCGACGTGAGCAGGGATGATCCGGCGGTGCGCGGCTGCCTGTGCGCGGGCGCAGGATAGCGCGATGGCAAACTGATGAGCGAGTGCCTCGCCGCGGCCGCCAGGTTCGGCGTCCCGGTGGGAGTAGGTGACGTCACAGTCGGTCTCGGCCTCGACGCGCAGCTGGTAGTTGGTGCTCACCAGGTACATGAAGTCCTGGGCGGACTGCCGCGCCGCCCTGACCGTAGCGGCAGTGGTGAACAGGTAGTCGAAGAGGTCTAGCTCGCCGGCTCGGTGACGGCGGGCGATGGCCAGCGGAGCGTGCGGATCCTCAAGCGAGTGCTCGATCAGCTCCCACAGCCGCGTGGTGTGCCGGGATGGGATCATCGCCTGGCCGGCAGCAAGTGCCCATCCCGGCAGCCGCGCATCCCGGGCCAGTTGCCGGGCATCGCCGCCGCCGCGCGCCGCCGCGCGGAGCAGGAACCGTGCCACCACCACGGAATCGTGAGGGCCAGGGAAAGCACTATTCCCCCCGTCAGCCAGTCCCGGGTCGATGGGCGCCTCGGTCATGATGTCGCCGGCGAGGCGTGCGCTCCGTGGGTGCCCACCGGGCTCGTGGCAGCGCCGAGGCCAGACGGCGGTGGACGGCGGCTGTGCGGAGAAGTTTCGCGGTTGCGGCGCGAGTGTGAACGCCGCGCGTGCGCATGCTGCTCGCTGACCTCCCCGATCATACCGAACACGCCGTATCCGGCGTTGTTGATCACCACGTCCAGCCTGCCGAAATGATCGCGGGCCCGACCGACTGCCGCGTCGACTGCAGGTTTGTCGGTTACGTCCAGCTCGATTGGCAACAGGCTGCCGCCGTAGGTTTCCGCCAGGTCGGTGAGCGTGGAAGTGTTGCGGGCGGTTGCTGCGACCGTGTCCCCGCGCTTGAGCGCGGCCGTTGCCCATATGCGGCCGAAGCCCCTGGACGTTCCGGTGATGAACCAGACCTTCGATCTGCTCGGCATCAGCTGTGGCTCCCGTGTCCCAATGTGTTATGCGGCCCGCGGCGCTTGTCGGCACGATGGTAGGGCGCGTTTGGTCTGGTGGTATGGTCCAGTTCCGTGCCAGTTGAGTGGACCGGTTCAGGGCCGGAGGTGCTGCTGCGGCTCGATCGGCAGCTCAGCGAGCCGCTTGGGCACAGTTGCGGCGTGCGCTGCGGGATGCGATCCGCTCCGGACGCCTGAGCGAGGGCGAGCGGCTGCCCTCCTCGCGGGTGCTCGCGCGCAGCCTGTGTATCTCGCGCGGGCTCATCACGGACTGCTACGGGCAGCTCGAGGCCGAGGGATACCTGAGCACCCGGGCGGGCTCGGCTACGCGGGTGGCGGCCGCCCAGGTCAGGCTCCTGGCTCCGGCCCGGCGTGCTGCGCCGCCTGGGCGGCTCGCGGCTGACTTCCGCCCGTCCGTGCCCGACCTGGCGAGCTTTCCGATGCGGGACTGGCTGTGGGCGCTGGGGGAGGCCGGCCGCCGGGCGCCGGCGGCGGCGGCGGACTACGGCGACCCGCGCGGCAGCGCAGAGCTGCGGGAGGTCCTGGCTGCCTACCACTCCCGGGTGTGGGGCGCCGCAGCCGATCCCGAGTACACGGTGATCTGCGCCGGGTTCACGCAAGGGATCAACATCTTGCTGCGCGCCCTCGCCCGCCGCGGGGTGGACCGGGTGGCTATCGAGGATCCCGGTGACCGGGACAACGACACGGTCGCCGAGCGGGCCGGGCTGCGGGCCGTCCCGGTTCCGGTGGACGACCGCGGCGTCGACGTCGGGGCGCTCGCGGCGAGCGGCGCGCGGGCAGTGGTTCTCACCCCTGCCCACCAGGCACCGACCGGAGTTGTGCTGGCACCAGATCGCCGGCAGGCACTCATCGCCTGGGCCGCAGGCGCAGACGGCGTGATCATCGAGGACGACTATGACGCCGAGTTCCGCTACGACCGCCAGCCGGTCGGGTCATTGCAGGGCCTGGCCCCGGACCGGGTCGCCGCGGTGGGCACGGTCAGCAAGTCCCTGGCGCCTTTCCTGCGGCTCGGATGGATCATCTGCCCTCCGCAGCTGGCCGAGGCGGTCGCCCGCGAGAAGCAGATCGCCGACCGCGGGTCGCCAGGCCTTGACCAGCTGGCACTGGCCAAGCTGATCGAGTCGGGGCGCTATGACCGGCATTTGCGCCGGATGCGCGCCGTCTACGCCACCCGGCGTTCCGCGCTTGCCGATGCCCTCGCCCGGCAGGTCCCCGGCCTAGCGCTGAGCGGGCTGGCCGCGGGGCTCCAAGCAGTAGCCCCTTTGCCCGACACGGCCACAGAGCAGGCGGTCGTGGCCGCTGCGCGGGAACGCTCCATCGGCCTGCACGGCATGAGCCAATGGCGCTTCAGCGGGGCGGCCGACCCGCCAGAGCTGGTCATTGGCTTCGGGAACCTCACCGAGAACACCATCCGCTGGGGCATCGCCGCAATCGGCGACCTACTCCGCGGCGAACTCTGAGCATCAACCCAGCCACGCCACCCAGAGACAACCGCCGCACCGCCTGGCTGGCCGCACCTACTGGGCGCCCAGTGTTCGTTGCCGGTCTGTCATTTCCCTCAACTGCTTCGTGCGTGTGACCCGCTGCGACCTTGTTCGCTGATGATCACCTTGGCAACGCGTATTCCCACTCGATGAAATATGCGCTATTTCACACAGAACAGGCCGATATTGCACTCCCTTGAAGGCTAACGGTGAGGCTCCGACACGACTAGCTGACGGGAACCCACCAATGGGCCGGGTACGTGAGGGAGGACACCGACGCGCGGTCTGCGAAAGCGACGACGCCAATAGGGCTGCCGTGCTGGGGAGATCCGCTTTCGTTACCCGGCTCATGCACCCGCCTCCTGGGCCGCTCGCTCCTTGCTTTTACCGGCTGGGCATGAAAAGCAAGGCGATCATCACACCGACGGCCGCGACCACGCCGCCAGTGAGCATGGCGCGGCGGGCAACCGATGCCCGCGTGGCCGGCACGAGCCAGACGGCGGCAGCCACGGCCTTCCCGGGTTTCGGATTTACGGCCGGCGCTCCCGGCGCCCGCCCGCCACCCGATGAATCCGCCCATAACGTCAGGCAACACGGGCGGGTGCTGGCTGCACTGATATGGATGGTCCTGGCCGGCGCTGGCTGGCTGGGCCGGGTCGATGCCGGCATGCATTTTCCGAGGGCGGGCTGGCGAAGACTGTCCGCACCGTTCGGTGGAGCTTGTCAGGCGCTACTCGAACCGCTCTGACCTGCAAGAGCGGCTTCAACAGGCGTACCTGAGGGCAGATCAGCAGACCGACCTAGTGGACGAGCCGCACGAAGATACTGCAAGAGGTCGATCTTCCGGCGTTTGGCGGGTTCGGGAACGACTGACGGACGCCGATGTTTGTCAGCTCATCGAGCGCTACAGGACTGGAACAAGCGGCCGAGTTCTGGCCGAGGAGTTCAAGATTAGCCACAGTAGTGTCAAGTCGGTGCTCCGAGAGCACTGCGCCAGACGTAAAGATCAGGGCTGAGGCATCAAGCTTCGGCTCCTGCTGCCCCGGCCCGATCTTCGGGCCGGGGCATTTACTTTGTGGCGGATTGCCGTTCCCTACGCTCCTACTGTCGGCCAAGAATATTTGATGCGATAGCCGTAACAAACTTACTCGCTTCATCTGACTTCTCATACAGTCTCTGCTCAAGCACAATGCGCAACCAGTCAGCCTTATTATCGCCACCGGAGACATTCGGATGAAAGCGTTCTAGCTCACCTATCTCCACTATGAAGATTCCGAGTTGACGGAGCTTGGCGTTCAAATCGTCAAATGATGCCCGCACGTCACCTGACAGAAGATGATGGCCAGCACGCTTAAATTCCTTCCACCCACTTTTAGGCTTGAGCACGGCGGTTAGCTTATTTACCTCGGCTGAACTGAGGTCGTCGCTCTTCTTACTATTGAGAAGCTGGGTAAGCTCATGCTCCGTTTTCGTTCTGTCCAACTTCGCATCTCTTGAGCTAATTGCACTGACCACGTTGTTGCGGAGCGCCATGTAATCTTCGGGATTGCCGCCGCACGCTTCTACTATATCCTTGAACTCCCAGTCATTATGTAGGACGTCGATATCAACAACGCAGGCTACCGGAACTTTTGCGGCCCGAAGCGCCATGATTGCCTTGGCCAGACGCGCCTTACCGGCACAATGAGTGAAATGAAGACTAATAGAAGCTATCGGAGTCCCATCGTCGAGCGATTCATTTGAATCAAGAACCGCGCGGTAGTAGGTGCAGTCAGAATCAGCCTCGCAAAGCACAGTACCGTGGAAGAACAGGCCGTCTAGTATGTTGTAATACCTAATGAGGGGGTCGTCATACAGGCCGCGCATCGTAGCGGTTGAGAGCTGCGCGGCGTGATTAATGCTATCGTTGCGCGTTAGTCGAACAATGCTGACCGCACCACTGCTGGCTTTGGTTGAAGTCAACCCACGGATAACGTCAGCGCTATGCGTCGCTAGCACGACTTGACCATCTCGATCATGCTGTTCCGCTAGAATCTGCCCGAGCAAGTAGGCTTGCGGTGGATGAAGAAACGTCTCGGGTTCATCGATAAGTAGCAGCGGGTAGTCGGCGGTCATAATTGATAGCAGCATGCCGACGAATGCTTTAACTCCATCACCTTGGTCCTGTACCTGAGGAAGCGACCTGATTTCTTCCAGATACTCTTGCGTGGGTGGCATTGGTGGCGCAGGGGTAGATACGGCTCCAAGATGGACCGTGATTTGATTGCCGCCATGTCGATTTACAGTGAGGCGTACATTGAACGCGCGCTTGACGAGCGCGCTTATCTGCTCCTCTTGATCCCTACTGGCCCAAAGTCGCTGCACGGGAGTCTGCGGCTGCTCAGTCAGTGTATTGAAGGTACCGCTAGCACTAGCGATATCACGCGCACCACCGGGGACGACATGTAGCGCATAGATGCTGCCGAGAGGACCAAAGCGGCCTGAGGTGTTGATGTGCTGATGGACTTGCATATCAGGGATGTAGTTGTTATTTGGTAGCACAAGGTGAGGCTGAAGTATTTCGCCCTGCGGATATGTGCCAGGCCCTCTATGGGGGTACCTTGTGCCAAGCCACTCAAGAAGCTCGGTCATAGGCGCAGACTCCGAAACCGACAGTTCTCGCAGTACGCGGTTCGGAGGACTTAGCTGGAAGCCCTGCGGGAGCGAGAACCATCTATTAACTTCTGCGAGGAGTAGACTCTTCCCCGCGTTGTTTGGTCCAACAATGGCCGTCACGCCATTCGATATCTCAATGGATTCGCCTGAGGTAAGTGTGACTCTTCGCAGCTTTGGAAACATGACCTGATTCTACCTCAGAACTAAGACGAAACCATCGTAATGGAAGGCGGGAGCTTTCGTACAGGAAGGTTGTCTCTGCGTAGCGGGCAACAGACCGGTCAATGAGCTACTGCGCTGCCAGCGGCCTAGCGGTTTACATGTTTACAGCTCGTAAATCCCGGCCTTCACGCTCCGGAGGAAAGTATGCCAGTTGCCAGGGGTGAACTGGAGCTTCGGACCTTCCGGGTCCTTGGAGTCACGGACGGCCACTAGGGTGCCGAGTTCAGCTACCTCAACACAGCTCCCATTACCGCCGCTTCGGGTGCTCTTTCGCCACACGGCGCGAGACAGGTCGATGTCCGGTGTCCCGCGCTCCTCTCTCGTGTTGGTCATGCTAACTCCTCTGTCGCGGCTCCCAGCATATCCCTTGTTGCCTGCGGACTGAGGGCGGTAGCACGGAGGTAGTCGAACACCTGTACGTAGCGGGTGATGTCGTCTGGCTCCTCCAGGAACAGGGCGCTCGACATGTTCTCCAGGTAGACCACGTCGGGGTCGATGGGCTCGGGGAAGCCGAGGATCTCGAACGCGCCGACCATGGCGCTGTGCGCGCCAGCGGCATAGGGCAAGACCTGGATGACGACATTGGGGAGAGCGGCAACTTCAGCCAGGAAGCGGAGTTGGTCGGCCGTCACCTCTCGGTCGCCGACGACCTGGCGGATGACGCCTTCGCCCAGGATGGCCCAGAGCTGGAGCGAGCGGTCTTCGGTGACGCGCCGCTGTCGCTCGTGGCGAACGGTCACGCGGCGGTCGATGTCGGCGGCTGTGTCGTGGGGCCGGAAGGCCTGGATGACGGCACGGGCGTAGCCCTCGGTCTGGAGCAGGCCGGGCACGAGCACCTGCTGATACGTCCGGACGGACGTGGCGTCTGACTCCAGGCCGATGAAGTGGGCGTACTCGCTGGGCAGCACGTCGCCGTAGGAGTGCCACCAGCCCTTTTGCCTGGACTCGCGGGCGAGCTGGACGAGGGCGTCACGCTGGGCTTCGTCGGTCAGGCCGTAGATGTCGAGCAGGTCGCGCACGTCGCGGAGGTTGAGCCGGGTCCACTGGCCGGTCTCAATGCGGGTGACCTTGGTGGGATGCCAGTCGAGCCGGGCGGCCACATCGTCGCGGGTCAGCCCGGACTCGGCCCGCAGACGGCGGAGTTCGGCGGTCAGGCGCTTGTGGCGGACGGTGGGGCTGCGGTACGGGCGGGTAGGCATTCCCGATCCTTTCGGATACATGCACTGTGCAAGTCACACGGTGTAAGTTGCCTAGGTGTGAGTTCGTGGCCTGCCAGGAAGCATAGCGGCGTGGGACGGGTGGAGTGATCCGGATGGGACGAGAGACGCTGGCCCCCGTGGCCGCTACTGCCTCGACCGAACGCGCGTCAGCCACGTCCGGACCGGACGTGCTCCCGGCCGTGATGCTCTCGATGCTCGACACGGCCCGTCAGGAGCTGGACCAGCACCGAGCCGAGCGCAGTGGGGGAGGGAGGTGCGCGATCTGCGGGTGCGTCTTCCCTTGCGAGCGCGCGCTTCTTGCGGCCTTTGCGCTGGAGGCGGTGTAGCCGTGGATCGTGGGCAAGGGCCAGAGGTTCAGACAGCAGGCGGCCAGCTCAGGGGGTGGAAATGGCTGACCGATGAGGTTGAAGCCGTAAGGCCGTGCTCATCGGGCCAGCCACAGGGACGCAGGACCGGCGTCGTTCGGGGCGGGCGCTCCTCTGTCGCACGAAGAGAGTCCGTCGAGCACAGCTCCGGCGCCGGTCCTGCTTGTTCGTATTACAACTGGTGGCCATCGCCCACGAGCGGCGGGACCGGCACTGTACGAGGACCGGCCGCATATGGCCCCCCAGAGGGTCACTCCGGTGTCGGTCCTGCCTTCCACGACACGAGAGCGGGATAGCCCGTCATGGCCACGCGGGTGGGAGTGGACTGGCCGCTGTCGAGCGGCTTGGAGCTGGGCGCTTTGCCGACTGCGGCCTCATGCGGACGGCTCCATGCCAAGAACGTGGTGTATGAGTGGGGACTGGAACATCTGAGCTACACGGTCGAACTATTGGTGTCGGAGCTGGTGACGAACGCGCTGCGGGCCAGTGAGCTGATACCTGGCCCGGTTATCCCACCGATCCGGCTGCGCTTGTCCTCGGATCGGGCAGTGGTGCTGATTGAAGTGTGGGACGGGAACATGCAACTGCCCATTCTCACGGACGCTAACACGAACGCAGACGGTGGACGGGGCCTGATGCTCGTAGACGCACTGAGTACCAGGTGGAACTGGTACGCCACGCAGGAGTGGGGTGGCAAGGTGGTGTGGGCGGAACTACGGGTCTAATAACTTGCTGGCTACTCCCTAACATTTCTATCAAGCCTCTCGTCCAGTTTGATTTATAGCGTGGCCCTAAACTCTTATGCTTGCAATTGTTGACCTTTTGCGTTATAAAAAGCGCGCATTCACGCGATTGTTCTTTCTTCCTAGAAAGCGGTGAAGAGTCATGGCTGACATGAATGCACGTTTGCGCGCGTTCCTCAACGAGGTTCGGGAGTGGTTCTGGTCGCACGACTACCCAGATGACCCTGACGTCAATGCCCTCGCGGACGCCAATGACCTCCTGATAGCGGCAGAGGTGGTGAGGCGCGAACACTCCGAACTCAGCTCCATCGACCTGTTGCGAGACATCGCAGAGGCGAACTTCGGCGAGTTCCTATACCTCGACACCAGCGATCGAGATGTCAGGAGCATGCTGGAGGATCAATACGAACTGGAGGGCATCCTGAACGAGCTGGTAGACGTCGTGGTGCGGGAAATCCTCCGCGCGGAGGACAGGCCAGAAGGCTGGGAAAGCTTGCCGCACGAGCAGCAAGACGGCCCGACTGCCAAGGAGGATAAGCGACGCCTCGAACTCGAAAAGCAAGCGGCGGAGCGGCGGCTTCCGCCAGAGCTGCGTTCCAAGTCGAGTCCCTAACAGGCGACGGGAGTCCCCCTGCCGGTTGGGGACTTTCGTTGTTATCTAGCGAGCAGAGCCAATTATTCTTCAAACCATATTAGGAACGCGCGGCCACCCGGTGGGAGATCGTGGAAAGTGTGCTTGTAGCTGCCATCCGATGCGCGAGCTATGAGGTTTAGGAGACCCAATGGTATGAATGGCATGGACAATAGGTGCGCGGTTTCGGGCGTTTGCACGAACGGCATAACCCTCAAAGGTCGTTGAGCCCTTATACGCAGAGTGACTCGTGGCAGGGACGATGACGAAACAATGAAAAACGCCCTCGCGCGAGATTCAGACATGTAGCCTAGCCCGCAGCTGCCGGAATCACCCAGATATGCAGTGGAAATGAGAGTAGTCTTACTTATCGGGCGTCGGTATGACGTGTTGTAAGAGAAGGCCAGAGGCTCGCCAACCTTCAATGATGGCAAGTCAATTGCCCATACATAAGCCAACCCCAATTGGCTTAGCTTAGCTTGTTCCTGGCTCGCGCTTTGCATATGTGTTTGGACTTCACTCAATACCTCATCCATGCCTTGGATAATCATTTTCAGCTGGCGGAGCTGATCATCTTCCGGGATGGGCACGGCTTCTATCTCTCTAGCAATCTGCGAAGCTTGCTCCAAGCTGTGTATAGTTTCGGCGTAGTCGTAAGCAAGGTTTATAGCCGTGCAATTTACTGTATCGCTAACCTCGAATTCATCATCGCTGGACTCGAAGACATCTACTGAGGCTGCCGGGCGAAGGGGACGCACGGCAAAGACGGATTCGCGACCTATCGGCCTATCATCGTTATCGAGCACCAGAGTCGCTCCGATGTTATCAACCGAAATATCCAATTCGGCACCAGTTGCCTCGGACTCCTTCAATTGACCGTCAGTTTCAGCCGATCTTACTTGCTCCTCGCGCTTAACGATTGAGAGGGCGACTGTGGTCAGAATTTCTTTTCCTCGTCGATAGATGGTCTTATAACCGACGCCGAGCGGCTCTACCAGATCGTAGCGCCGCGCCATAAGGTCTTCGGGCCAATTATCCTCACCAAGCGCGAACATATTGTTAAAAATACTGATGGAGTCCTCGGGGAGTTCTCGAACCGCATCCATCAAGACCTGCCAGGCTTCGAGCAATGGCTCCCCTTTCTCGCCTTTGGGATGGCAGATTCTGGCGGCAGTCTCGATAAGCAGGCGGCACTCCCTGAGCCGCCCTGCCTCGCGCAGGCCGCGACCCGCGCTCACGTCGGCTAGCTCACGGCTGAGCCGAGCAACTTTGCTGTCCTCGTCACCGCGAACCATCCCCCGCCGCCCCCTGTCCAGAAGCTGTCCAATGCTGTCCACTCAGGTGGCTCGACAGCTATCAGATCGTAGAGCAACTATGACGTAGTTCGCTTTACGGCCACTCGTTTGATGGAGGCGCAGGGAGGGTGATCAACCTGTTCGCGCAACACGACGCGGCAGTCGGTACCTGCCATGAGCAGGACCGCCGTGGTCAAGCCAGAGCCGAAGGACGGGCAATGAGGCCGACTCTCCCCTGGGCGCGTGTGCTGGCACTGGAAAGAAGATGCGCACGGTGTAGCTCGTGAAGGGGAGCGGCCTGGTGGCCGCTCCCCTTCCTATATTCCGAAGTAACCGACCAAGATCAGAAAGGAGACCCACCATGAGTGGGGAGATCGAGCGGCGACGCCACGGCGAGACCGTCCGGCGTCTGCCACCACTGCCGGTGAGCCGGGTCACTGAACACATCGAGGAGGACTTGGCGTACCGCACTGAGTTCACCGTGATGAAGGGCAAGGACATCGCGGCGCGGCTGTCGGATGGGGTGAGTGAGCTTCACCAAGACAACGCCGCGAGCCGGGGCGATGACCCGGTGCTCGCCCAGTTCCACCATCGGATCGAGGCAACGTTCCTCGTGGCCGGGTGCGAGGGCCTGGCCTTCTACATGGAGCACACGGGCAAATGAACGGCACCGTAATCGTCATTCTTGTGCTCGTGGCCATCGTCGAGCTGTTGGTCATCGCGGGTATGGCGGCCGATAAGAAGGAGCAACGCGACGAGCTTGCTCGGCTCCGGAACGAACTCCGTGAGCTACAACGTGACGACGGTCGTTTTGTCGATCAGCTCATGGAGCGCGGACGGCAGGAAGTCGAGCGGCTGGAGGCGTACTACCGGCGCAACCTGTCACCGCACGAGCGGCCAACCGACTTCGGAGGCCACCGTGAGCGATAACTCGATCAAAGGCTGGATGGGGCAGGCGCGCCGAGCCGTGCTTCTTCTGCTCTTGGTAGCGGCAGGAATGCGAATAGCGTGGGCGCTCGTGGCTCCCGCCGTGCCCTTGCTTGTGAGTCTAAACGTGGCGCTGACGGTGCTGTGGATAGCGCTCGTTGGTCGTCGCGGCCAGGGCAAATAAAAGTCTTGACTGTCGCATCAATGCGACGGATAACGAAGAAAGGGGGGTCATTACTTTTCGGGCGGCTCGTGACCACGGCGAGCCGCCCGTTTCGTACCCCGCAAGTAGCTAACGGAGGAGGGTGCAGGGATGTCCAAGAAGGGAGTGCGGGTAAAGATCAGCGGCAAGCAGCGGCGGAGCATCGACGTGGAGTTGATGACGCAGGCGGTAATCGCGCTGGGGTAGGGAGCTGGCCGAGCGCAAGCCGGGGCGGAGGAAGATACGCAGGCCGAGGGCGAGGGTAACGGCCAACACGGGGAGGGACTCGTGATGGCGGCGGTCTTGAGCATCCTGCTCGGCGGTGCGGTGATCCTCGGTGTGGTGATGGGCTGGCGTTGGCTAGACGCGCGAGCATGGCGGCGGTCGCTCGTGGCGCTTAGCTTGCGGTTCCCGCGTGGACTGAAGGCCGACGAGGTTAGCGCCTGGCTCGGCATGCTTGGGTCTTTGCGGGTTCCGGTGGCGCTGGAAGCCGTCGCCACGAGCGAGCAGATCGCGCACTACCTGCTTGTGCCGAAGACGCGCCGGGCCGACCTCGTGGCTGGGACACGCGCGGTGCTCCCTCGGCTGCGACTGGAAGACGCGCCAGAGTATGTGGACCGTCAGCCGGTGGCGTGGCGAGTGGCGAGCGAGCTAAGGATCACGCACCTGTCACATCAGCTCGCGGCCGATCGGGCCGAGGCGGCCACGGCGGCGTTTCTCGGGGCGCTCGGGCAGCTTGGGCCGAATGAAACGGTGTACGTCCAATAGGCTACTCGCGGGCATGCGTACACCAAAGCCTAGGGCGGCCAATGATCCGGCACGCGAGCTGGCGCGAGCGGAGAAGGTCAAGCATGCTCAGCCGCTCTTGCAAGCCTCTGGCCGAGTGGCTGTTAAGGCGGCACCAGGGCGCGCGGGAGCGCTGCTTAGCCGGACCTGTGGGACGCTTCGGCTACTCGACGCGCCGGGGGTGGCGGTGGTGCGGCGGTCGGTGCCTGCAAGGCTGGTGATGCGTCGGCTGCTCACGCGGGCTTGGCCCTTGACCGTGTGGCCGGTGAGCATCAACACGCACGAAGCAGCCGGGCTGGTCGGCGTCCCCCTCGGTAAGAGTCTGAGCGTTCCGGGCCTAGTGCTCGGACGGTCACGGCAGCTTCCGCCCGGACAGGTGCCGGGCCGGGGCGGAACCGTTATCGCGGTCAGCAACTACCCAGGGCGATCTGGTCAGCCGCTGGTGCTTAGGCCACAAGACCGGTTGCGTCAGAGTAATTGTCAATACCTGTGGATGGTTGAATTCACTCGGTCTGCTGGAGTTCGATGCCGTACTCGGCGAGCCAGGCAAGCAGGTCATGGCGGCGAGTCCGGACGAGGCTGCCTCCGGTGAACCGGGCGTCATCGGTGACCTCGGCGATCGCCGCCCGAGGCTGGAGGAAGGACTGTGCCGCCTCGTCTGTGCTGAACTCGGCGTCAGCCAGGACCAGGCCGTGCAACGGCGGATCGAAGAGGTCAATGCTCAGCGGCGGGACGCTGAGCCGCCTCTTGGACAGCACCTCTGCTGGGAGTGAGGCGAGCAGGTCGTATTCGGCCGCGGACAGGTAGGTGCTGGTGATCAGTCCCTGCACGTAGCCCGGCCGGCCGGCGGGCACCTTCTGGGTGAGCTTGAGCTCGCAGGCTCCGCTGCCGGAGTAGTCGACCCGCCGCAAGCGCAGGCGCGTCCCCGGCAGGTACCGGTCGGTGATCCGGCGGCTGGCGGTCACGGCCGACGCCGACGGCGGTCCGGCCAGCAAGAAGCGTTTCTCCCGCTCGACCCTGGCGTACTTACCCTCACGGACGGACTCTTCCGGCGGTGTGCCGGTCTGCTCCGTCATGCCGCTGCCGCCTCGGGCCGCTCGACCAGGACACCGCGTTCGAAGCGTGCCCCGGCCCTGACCAGGGCAACGAGGTGGGGTGCGTTCACGGCCCGCCAGCGGTCTTGCGCTGCCTGGATGAGCTTGAACGCCATGGCCAGGCCCGCCGCCCGCGACCCCGGGCCCTTGGTGACCTTGGTCCGGTGCCGGACTGTCGCGAAGGTCGACTCGATCGGGTTAGCCGTCCGCAGATGCACCCAGTGCTCGGCCGGGTAGTCGTAGAACGCGAGCAGCTGATCCAGGTCATCGCTGATCTTCGCGGCGGCCTTGGGGAACTTGTCCTTGTACGCCTTGTCGAAGGCCGTCGCCGCGGCGACGGCGTGGTCCTTGTCCTCAGCGCCCCAGATCTCCGCCAGGGCCTTCTTCGCAGCCGGGTGCGCCGACTTGGGCAGCGCGGACAGGACATTTGCCGTTTTGTGGAACCAGCAACGCTGCTCTTTCGCTTCGGGGAACACCTCGCGCAGCGCGCCCCAGAATCCCAGCGCCCCGTCGCCGGCTGCGAGCATGGGTGCGCGCATGCCGCGCCGGGCGCAGTCGCGCAGCAGGCCGGACCATGACTCCGACGACTCGCGGTACCCGTCCGCGAGGGCGATGAGCTCCTTGCGGCCGTCAGCGCGGACCCCGATCATCACCAGCAGGCAGAGCTTGTGCTCCTCCAGCCGGATGTTCACGTGGATCCCGCCGGCCCACAAGTAGACATAGCCGACGGCGGACAGGTCCCGGGCGGCAAAGGCCCGCTGCCCGGCCTGCCAGGTCTCGGTCAGCTTCGTGATCACCGGGCCGGACAGGCCCGCTGATGAGCCGGGGAACTGGCCCAGCGCGGGCACGAAGTCACCGGAGGACAGGCCGTGCAGGTACAGCAGCGGCAGCACCTCAGTAACCTTCGGGGTCTTGCGCGCCCACGGGGGCAAGATCGCCGAGGAGAACCGCATCCGCTCCCCGGTGCCGGGGTCGGCGCGCTTGTCGTTGACCCGCGGCACGGTCACCTGCACCGCGCCCGCGCTGGTCAGCACCTCCCGGCTCTGGTGATAGCCATTGCGCACCACCAGCCGGCGGCCGTTTTCATCCCGCTCGCCAGCCAGCTGGGCGATGTAGGCCTCCACCTCGGCCTGCAGCGCCTCGGCCAGCATCCGCCGGGCACCCTCGCGCACGATCTCATCGATCAGCGACGACGAGCCATCCTTACCGCCTCGCTGGCCGGGGCAGTCGTCTGGGACTACGGTGAGCATCGGGTTGTACCTTCCCGACCGGCGTTGCACCGCCGATCTTGCTTGAGACCTCGACTAGATCACCGGGAAGGTACACCCCCTTCCCGGCCGATCCACAGGTTTCAAGCATTGCTCGCGGGCCTACGCCCGGCAGTCCTACCAACGCAAAAGACCACCCATAGCTGTGAGCGGGGTGGCCTTCCACGAGGGCGTCTTGGCCGATGGTCTAACCTCGACCGACCTGCTAGAACTGGCCCTAGGGGTCACCGGTTCTAGTAAGACGGTCATGGTGGAGGACGGTGGAATAGAACCCACGCCAAGGGCATCTCGCCGGCACTTGGCCTCACGCTGGATGCGGCTCCGGGAAGAGGACCGCACGCCCGGCTCCGGTTGCCCCCGATTCAGTCCATTAACTCTGCATCCGTGCTTGCTGGCGCATCCTGCACCGCTCTGGCGCGTTCTGTGCTTCCCGCGGCAAGCGTTTCCGGGTGATGCTCGTCCAGCGATGACGGCTCCACCCAGAGCCCTCCGGGGCTGAGATAGCGAGAGGGCGCTCACCGGGCATACCACGGGCGGCAAGCCGGCGGCCCGGAGTTTCACGATCGTCGTTTCCAGCTGCTCGAGTTCGCGAGGGGAGAGCGGCGAGCCGAGCCGGGTGACGAGAGAAGGAGGCTGACATCATGCCAAGCCAGGCGATGAAGAATGTGATAGCCGGCCTGAGGAAGGCACGGGACAACCGCGCCGGCCAGGCTCCGCGCACGCTAGCGGAGAGGCGCGCCGACTTTGCCCCCGGCGGTGCGATCTATCCAATTCCCGACGACGTGCAGGTGACCGACATGGTCGCGGGTGGCGTGCAGGCGCACTGGATCGTGGCTCCCGGGGTCGACACCGGCCGGGTTCTCTTGTTCGTGCACGGGGGAGGTTACGACCTCGGGTCGTTGAGCAGTCATGGAGAACTGGCGGCCCGTCTGGGACGGGCCAGCGGAATGCGGGTGCTGGCGGTCGACTACCGCCTCGCGCCCGAGCACCCGTTTCCCGCCGCGTTTGACGACGTGCTGGCAGCATGGCGCTGGCTTCGTACCGATCAGGGCCTGGACGCCGCATCAATAGCGGTGGCCGGAGACTCGGCAGGCGGGGGACTGATCCTCGCCCTGCAGGTGACCCTGCGTGACGAGGGGGAGCCGCTGCCTGCGGCGGCGGTGGTTATGTCGCCGTGGACCGACCTGACCGCATCCGGGGCCTCGATGACCGAACGCGCCGCCGAAGACCCCATTTTCGTCCCTGCGGCGTTTCGTCTCCTGGCCACCCAGTACCTGTCCGGGGCCGAGCCCACAACGCCTCTTGCCTCGCCGCTGTTCGCATCGCTGGCCGGGCTTGCGCCGCTGCTGATCCAGGTGGGCTCGGCCGAGCTCCTGCTCAGCGACTCCGAGCGGCTCGCCGCGGCGGCGGCCGACGCCGGGGTGGACGTTACCTTGCAGGTCGGCGACGGACTGCCGCACGTCTACCAGCTCATGCTCGGCACTCCCGAAGCCGCCGAGGCTACCGAGCAGATCGGGAACTTCCTGCAGACCCGGGTGCGCAGCCGACAGGAGGTAGGTGTGGTGCAACGGTGGAGCTGACGCGGTTTCGGGTGCGGCCGGAGCGGGCGGGCGCGCTGCTGGCGGCGCGGCCGGGGATGCTGGCGGACTTCCGCGCGGATCGTGCCGGGTTCGCCGGTGCGCAGTTGGTCCGCCTGCCCGATGACCAGCGGCTGGATATCGTCACGTGGCGCTCGCCGCAGGATTTCGCCGCCTCCCGCGCGAAGGGAGCCAACCTTCCGGGCATCAAGGCGTTCTTTGACGCGATCGACGAGCTCGTCAGCGCCGAGCAAGGCGAGATCGCCGACGGCGGGCAGTCCTGATAACCGCGTGCGGATGAGTTCCGAACCATTTACCGGAAAGGCAGTGTGATCGCGATGGCCGGGTGTAAGAGCAGCAAAACGGTCATGGTCTTGGCGGACCCCCTCAACGACTTCCTGAGCGACGGCGGCAAGGTCTGGCCGCGCGTCGAGGAGGCGGCGGAGTCAGCCGGGCTCCACCAGCACCTCGACGCCGCTGGGAGCTGATTACCCGTGGTGACTGCGGCGGTCGTTGCGTGCTGCACGTTGCTGGCCCTGGCGCCGCTGCGCCGGCCGTTTGCCCTGGGCGTCATGAGCTGGTTTCTCAGCTCCCTGCTCAACGAGCTGCCGTTCTTTGTTTTCTACCTGCTCCTCGTCTCGACGCTGCTGGGCATCGGCCCGGGCGGTCTGGACTCGCCCACCGACTGGGCGGCGGCTGGCCTGACTGTCGCGGCGACTGCCGGGCTCGCGGTCGTCGCGTGGCGGGGGCTGCGGGCGGGCCCGGCGGCCGGCCGCGCGCTGAGCGAGGGCCTGGGCGCCGGGTGGCGCACCGACCTGGAGAACGCGGGGGTGGCAGCCCGGCTGCGCCGCCGCCTCCCGCTGGCCCGCATCGTGTTCGGGCCGTTCTTCTTCCGCCGGCGCGATGTCGAGCGAGTGGCCAACATCAGCTACGGGGACGCGGGCCGGAAGAACCTGCTCGATCTCTACCGCCACCGCGCCCATCCGCCGGGCGGCCCCGTCCTGGTGCATCTGCACGGGGGATTTCTGTTCATGGGGAAGAAGAACCGCGAGGCGCTGCCCCTCCTGTACTCGCTCGCGAGCCAGGGATGGGTATGCATCAGCGCGAACTACCGGCTGCGCCCGGCCGCCACGTTCCCTGATCACCTCATCGACGTCAAGAAGGTGATCGCCTGGGTGCGAGAGCATGGCCACGGGTACGGCGCCGACCCCGCGGTGGTGTTCATAGCGGGCAGCTCCTCGGGTGGCCACCTGGCCGCTCTGGCCGCCCTCACCCCCGGCGACCCGGCCTACCAGCCCGGTTTCGAGGACGCGGACACCTCGGTCACCGCCGCGATCTGCCTGCACGGCTACTACGGCGATCCCGCCGCGCAAGAGCAGTCACCCTTCCTGCCCCTGGCCTACGACGGAACAGGCGCCCCGCCGTTCTTCATCGCCCACGGTGACCACGACACACTGATCCCCGTCGAAGCCGCCCGCCTGTTCGCCGGGAAGCTGCGGCCACCTCAGCCAACCCGGTCATCTACGCTGAACTGCCCGGCGGGCAGCACGGGTTCGACCGGTTCCACTCCCTCCGCTTCGACACCGTCGTCGGCGCGATCGAGGCCTTCACCGCCTGGGTCAGGTCACGCGAGATCACCCCATGACCCACAGGTGGCTCTCGCCGGTTCAACGCCATCGTGTAAGCCAGCAGGGCTCCGGGGTAGCGAGCGACGCGACGGTCGGCACCCTGACGGTCCTGGATTCCGGCGAGGCATCGCTGCCTGTCCCGCCGGCTCGGCAGAAGATTCTCCTGGCGGCGATGCTCATGCGCGCCGGACGCGTGACGCCTCAGGAGGGGCCTGGCTGCTGATGAACGGGACGACGGCCAGCAGCAGGACAACGCTGGTTACCTCAGCAAGAACGGTTACCGGCACCACGCTCGCCTGGCGTGCTGCCAGCCCGGCCGCGTAGTCCGAACCTGGCGCGCCGAACTGGCCGCCGAACGCCGGCGCCGCGCGCAGGCCGCCCGCCACAACGGCACCGCGGACATCGCCGGCCTGGCCCGCCAGCTCGGCTACGCCGATCCCCGGTCCGCGAGCCGCACACTGCGACGATGGCGCGACCAGGCGCCTTAGGCCCCGGCTGCCGATTCTTCCGGTGTGCTTTCCTGCCGTGACACGGATTGCTGGCGCATCCGGCACCGTTTTGGCGCGTCCTGTGCTTCCCGGCGGCAAGCGTTCCCGGTGATGCTCGTGCTACCACGACCGCGGCACCACAACCGCCGGGGCCGGGCCAGACCCATCGACTGGAGAGGCGGCACCGTGGCTGCGGTAGCCCGCTGGTGCTTCCGGCACCGTTTCGCCGTCTTTGCCTTGCGGGCCGCCGCGCTGGCCGTCCTCGCTGTCGCTGGCGGCACGGCTAAGAGCAGGTACAACAGCAGCTTCCCGGTGTCCGGATCGGGCTAGGCGAAGGCAGTGGCCCTGCTGCAGAAGGAGTGGTCTGCCGCACGTCTACCAGCTGATGCTGGGCACTCCCGAAGCGGCCGGGGCAGATCGGGAACTTCCTGCGGGCCCGGCAGCAGATGCCCTGGCGCGGCTGATGCCCTCTTTCCACTCGATCGCGGGCCCGCTCATGTGTTGCAGGAATGCTTTGGATGGAAACAGGAGGCAGGTGCGGTGGAAACGGTAGAGCCGACGCGTTTTCGGGTGCGGCCGGAGCGGGCGGGCCCGCTGCTGGCGGTCGCCGTCCGCGGGGCGGGCGGCCGGTGCTAGCAGTCGCGCTGGCTCTCGTGGCTGCCCTTGGCTATGGCAGCTCGGATTTTACTGCCGGGCTGGCATCTCGCGGTGCCGATGTCCTGCGGGTCGCCTTGCTCGCCCAGGCGGCCAGCGCCGTTATCGTGCTGGCCGCGGTAGCGGCCGTCCTACCGTGGCCACATGCCCCGGCGCCCTCAGCCGGGGCGCTGGTGTGGGGAGCGGCGAGCGGTCTGGGCGAGGCGGCGGGTGCGCTCGCGCTGTATGCGGGGTTCCAGCGGGCGCCGTTCAGCGTGGCCGGGCCGCTGAGCGCGGTCGCCGCGGCGGGATTCTCGGTGCTGGCCGGTGTGCTGCTGGGTGAGCGGCCCGTACCGCTGGCCCTGGCAGGTATCGGGTTCGCGCTGCCCGCGATCGCCGCTGTGTCCTACAGCGCCGCTCCTGCCGGGACCCGCAGCCATGGGGCCGCCCGGTCGTGGGCCGGGGTGGGGTGGGGGCTAGCCGCCGGGGCCGGGTTCGCCCTGCTGTTCATCGCGCTGAGCCAGGCAGGTGCAAGGAGCGGCCTGTGGCCGGTGGCAGTTTCGGAAGCGGCGGCGGCTGCGGTGCTCGCCGCGCTCGCCGCGGCCAGGCGGGCGTTCCAGCTGCCAACGGCAGGCAGTCGCAGGCTGGCGCTGATCACCGGTGTGACCGGCGCGGGCGGCGCCATTCTCTACTTCCTGTCGGTCCATAAGGGCCTGCTTGCCGTGACAGCGGTCATCACGTCGCTGTACCCAGTCGTCACCATCGTGCTGGCGCGGGCGCTGCTGGGTGAGCGGCTGACCCGCGCCCGGCTCGGCGGGCTCGTCCTGGCCGCAGCGGCCGTGTCGCTGATCGCCGCGGGTGGCACATCCGGCGGGTGACGACCGGGCCGGCTGGACCTCGCCGATGGGCCGGGCCTCCGTTACCAGCCCCCGGACAGGTCACTCAAGGTTTTCGTGGCCGGCTTTGCTCAGCATCCGGCCGCTGAGCTGCTATCAGGAGGCCGTCCGCTCCAGACGCCCGTCGCCCACGGCGGTCAAATCCACCTCGTCGAGCGTCGTGACGACGATGTCGGCCCCTGCCTCGGCCAGCAGGTCGGCGTCGTCGGCCCGCGCGATCCCGATCGCGGCCATGTAGCCGGCCTTGGCGGCCTCCACGCCAGCCGCGGCGTCTTCCATGACCATCGCGCGCTCCGGCGCGACCCCGAGTTCCCGGGCCGCGGTCAGGAACATCTCGGGGTCCGGCTTTCCGTGGGCGAAGTCCCGGCCCGAGACGTCGACGTCGAAGAAGTCCAGTAGCGTCAGGCCCGGCCGCAGCGACGCCGACGTGATCCGCTGGTCCTGGGCGAACGTGTCGAGCCGGATCTTGCGCAGCAACAGCTTCGCGTTCCTCGATGACGACGCCGCCGCGACCCGGATACCGGCGTCCTTGACGGCGATGATGAACCGCAGCGCGTCAGGGTACGCGGTGAAGTCCCCGGCCTCGATGAGCCGCACCACCATCTCCTGCTTGCGCTGGGCGTACACCGCGAGGCGCGCGTCGTCGTTAGGGACGTGGAAGTACTCCAGCGCCGCGCGCGCGCCGCTCAGGCGCGGTTTGCCCGACATCTCCTCCTGGTAGACCTGCGACGTGAACGCCTCCGGCGACCAGGTCGTCCGGTCGCGGATGTCGCTCCACTCGCCCTCCATCAGCTCGCGCAGCGACTCGCGCCACGCCTTCTCGTGTGGCGAGTCGACAAGCACGCCGTCGACGTCGAAGATCGCTCCCTGGAACGCCGGCACACGTCCTCCTAAGTCAGTCGTGACCGTGCTGGTGCTGGACGTGCGTGGCCGGCCGGAACTCGAACGTGCACTGGTCGCCGGCGCGCAGCTCGCGGACCTCGTCGCCGACCCCGACGCTGATCGGTCGCCGCACGCCCTCCCGATGGGCGGTCAGCGTCAGCCTCCGGTCGGCGAGCGTCACGAGGATCGGAGTCCCCCGGAACTGCATCGCGAACGACAGCCCGTCGAGCCGTGGGGGCAATCGGGGGTCGAAGTACAAGACATTGCCGCGGATCTCCGTGCCGGCGTAGCTGCGCTGGACGAGATCAAGCGTCCCAGATATCACGCCCATGTGGATGCCCTCCTTCGTGGTGCCGCCCTGGACGTCGCTGACGTCGCTCTCCAGCGCGACGAGGAACCGCTCCCACGAGGCCTCGACGTCCAGCCGCGCGAGCACGCCGCCGTGCGCGACGAAGCTCAGCGTGGAGCCGTGCGAGGTGCGCTCGTCGTAGTAGGCGATGTTCTTGCGCGCGGTGTCCGGGCCGTAGCCGTAGCCCAGCCGCTCGAACAGCCGTCGCAGCTCGTCGTGCGAGAACAGGAGGAACAGCATCACCGTGTCGGCCTGCTTGGTGAGCTTGTAGCGGTTGGGGTCATCGCCCTCGGCACGCAGGATCCGGTCGAGCCGCTGGATGTTCCCGTACTTGGCGCGGTAGGCGTCCCAGTCGAGCTCCTCAAGATCCTCGTATCCCTCGAACTGGCTGATGATGCCGTCGCCGTGAAACGGGATGAACATCCGGCGGCTCATGTCCGCCCACGTGCGCAGCTCCTCGTCGCCGAGGCCCAGCTTCCCGCGCAGCGCGTCGGCCCGCGTCGCGGGGAGGAGCGCGAGGACCTCCTGGGCGGCGTCGCACAGCCAAGCCACCATGACGTTGGTGTAGGCGTTGTTGCGCAGGCCGCCCTCAGCGGCATCGGGGTATTTCTCGTGGAACTCGTCCGGTCCCATCACGCCGTGGATCTCGTAGCGCTCGCGCTCGGGGTTGAAGTGGGCGATCGAGGCCCAGAAGCGCGCGATCTCCAGCATCATCTCGGCGCCGTGGTCGCGCACGAAGGGCAGGTCCTCGGTGGTCTGGAAGTAGTGCCAGATGTTGTAGAAGATCGCCGCGTTGACGTGCCGCTGGTTATGGCTGAGGTCGGGCTCCCAGCGGCCCGAGAGCGGGTTGAGGTGGACCCGCTGGGTCTCCTCCTTGCCTTCACTGCCGCTCTGCCACGGGAACATCGCGCCGCGCAGCCCTGCCTCACGGGCCGCCGCGCGTGCCTCGCCCAGGCGCCGGTAGCGATACATCAACAGACCTCGGGTGACCTCCGGCATGCGGAAGTTCAGGAACAGACAGACATAGAGCTCGTCCCAGAACACGTGCCCCCGGTAAGCCTCGCCGTTGAGGCCGCGGGCCGGCACCCCGGCGTCCAGGTCGGCGGTGTGATGCGAGCAGACCTGGAGGATGTGGCAGATGTGCAGCCGCAGCAGGAGCTGCACGCGGTCGTCGCCCGGCACGCGGACGTCGCACACCCGCCAGAGCTCGTCCCAGGCCGACGCATGCCGCGCGAGCGCCTCCTCAAAGCCGGTGTAGCGCAGCGCCGACGTCCCAGCCTTCGCCAGCGTGTCGCTGATCGCGGGGTCACGCGAGGTGAAGAAGGCCACCATCTTCTCGACCCGTACTGCGGCGCCCTGCCGGACGTCGAACGCGAGCACCTGCTGAATGTAGTCCTCCATCTGGTAGAGGCTGCGGTCGACAGCGAGCGGCTCCCCGCGGTCGTCGAGGATGCGCGTGCGCGCCGCCTCGCTGATGTACAGGTTCGACTGGCGCGTCTGCACCTTCAGCGCGATCACCTCGGGCCCGAACGTCCTCGGTGACACCGGGTCGAGGTGGCGGCCCTCGAGCTGCTGGTAGCGCGCGACGCCGCTATTGGTCACGCGCCCGTCGAGGCCGGACACCACCTCCACCCGGCCTGACCAGTTCTCGGGTGTGAGTGTCCACTCGATGCCCGCGTGATGGACGTCGGCCATGCTCACGAACCGCCGACTGCGCAGCGCCGTCTCACGGCCAGCGCCGTCGCGGAAGCGCAGCTCGCGGATCACGGTCGCGGTGCGGATCTCGAGCTCGTGCCGGTAGCCGAGCAGCTCGACGTCGGCGAGCCGGATCGGATCCTCGCCCTCGATGCGCAGCTTGAGCACCAGCCAGTTGGGCAGGTTGACGAGATCCTCGTTGAGCACGGGCACGCCGCCTAGGATCGTCGTCTCGCGGTTGTAGCCGCCGTGCACGTATGTGCCCGGGTAGTGCACGCCGTCGGCGTCCTCCCACTCCGCCGTGCCGCGCGTGCACAGGTAGCCGTTGCCCGTCGAGGTCAGCGCCTCGCGAAGCCCCTCCTCGGCAGGATCGAAACCCTCGTAGATGAGCGAGAAGCCGTTCACCGAGCTGCTCCGAGCAGGCCCTCGAGCACGCGTGCGAAGCGCTCTACGCCGCCGGTCAGGAGGTCGGCGCGTATGACGATGTTCCGCGGCTCCTCCTCGGAGCGCAGACCCGCCCGCACCGCGCTGTCGAGTCGGCCGTCTGCCACCAGCGCGTCGAGGGCCTGGTCGATGACCGAGGCGGGCGTACCGTCGATATCGCGGAACACAGCCGCGCGCGCCGGATCCCCCGTCAGCGCACAGACACCCCCGGCCAGCGCCTCTGCGGCGAAGGAGGACACTCCTCCAGTATGCCCGCCCGCGTCGTCCCCAGTCGCTCGCTGCGCGCACGATCAACCGGAGCCGCGCCAGCCTGCTGCCAGCTCACGTTGCAGGCAGGTCAGCACGGGCCCCGGTGGCCGGCACGTGCGTCACCGTCTGACACTAAAGGATGCGCCCCTTGCCTGGCATGAGCTAAGGCCGCAGCCCCGCCCGCTCGTTCCGCGTCTGCGATGGCGGCGCTCGATGGTCAGGAGCGGGCACCCGGCCTGCCGGCATGCGGGCGGCGGGTTCGCCGTGGGACGCTGCTGATGCCATAGATCACGATAGTTGCGGAACGACGGCCGCTCCCGCGGCCAGCAGGTATCGCTTCGTGGCCTCGTCCGCGCCGGAATGGTGCGCTGCCCCGGCTTCCTTCGCCGCCATGACGGGGCAGGGGCTGCGGCGGGCGGGAGAAGGGCGGCCAGCGGCGCCGGGACGGGAGGCTGGATGAGGGTCGTCCGGATCCTGGGCGCGCTGGAACCCGGCGGGGCGCAGCTGTCCGCGCTGCGGCTGTCGGTGGCGCTGCGCCGGCACGGGGTCGTGACGACCCTGCTGGCCGGTGACGCGACCCCGCCGGGGCTGGTGCTGGCTGGCCGTTATGGCCTGCCCGTGGATGCGTACCGGGTGAGCGAGGTCCTGGCCGCGGACAGCCTGCAGTGGACGCCCGCGCCCGGGTTCGCCCGCTGGCTTGGCCCTCGGCTTGCCCGGGCCGACCTAGTACACGCCCACATGGTGGGCGCATGGTGGGCGGCGGCACGAGCGCTGCCGCCGCACGTGCCGCTGGTGGCCAGCGAGCACAACGAGATGTCCTGGCCGGACGGCGACTACACGCCGCAGGCCCGCGATGCGGCGAGGCGTGTCGGCATGTTCTTCGCCCACGGGCCCGCGGCCCGTGCCTGGGCAGCGCGGATCGGCCTGGGCGACGGCCGGCTGCGCGAGGGGCGTTCGTCGGTGGAGGGCCTGTCCGCGGGGCCGATGCCGGGACTTCCCTCGCCGCGGCTAACTTTCGCCGGCCGGCTCCGTGGCGACAAGGGACCCGATGTGCTCGTGGAGGCGCTCGCGCTCCTCGACCAGCCGCCGCCCGCCTACCTCGTCGGCGACGGTCCGCTGCGCGTAGCGCTGATCCGGCTGGTCCGGGCCCGCGGGCTGGACGCTGTGGTGCGTCTTCCCGGATGGTCCTATGAGCCGGCCGGCTACATCGCGGGGGCCAGCGTGCATGTCGTGCCCTCACGTGAGGAGTCGTGGTCGCAAAGCGCCGTGCTCGCCCTGGGGCTCGGTGTCCCGGTCGTCGGTACCGCGATCGATGGCCTGGCGCGCACCCTGGGCGACGGCCGCGGCGTCCTCGTCCCGCCCGAGAACCCGCACGCCCTCGCCGGGGCCCTGACGCGCGTCCTGCGCGGCGAGCACCCCGACCCGGTCCCAGGCCGGGCCTACGCACAGCAGTTCACCCCTAGCGCGGCGGCCGCGGTGTACGCCGGTGCCTACCGCCAGCTGCTCGCCAGCCACGCCAGATCCGGGAAGCCCACCGCGGGACAGCCCTGAAACCGGCGCCCTGCTTCCCCGTGGCTTCACCCGGTCGCCGGCCGGGTTCGACGGCCCGCAAAGGACTGTTGCGTGCTCTTCCCAACGAGTGTGTGATCGTTGCGGTGGCGTACCCTTCTGGCCAGTGGCGCCGTCGGCCCCTGCTCAGGTTCTGCATGGGGGAGATCATGGATTTGTTTGACCTGTCGGGGAAGACAGCCGTCGTCACCGGGGGCAGCCGCGGGATCGGGCTCATGATCGCGCGTGGCCTGCTGGAGGCTGGGGCCCGGGTATACATCAGTTCGCGCAAAGCCGATGCCTGCGCCGCCGCCGAGCGGGAACTCACCCAGTACGGCAAGGTTGTTGCTGTCCCTGCCGACCTGTCAGTGGAGGCAGAATGCCTGCGTCTGGCGGGTGAGGTCGGCCAGCGCGAACATGCCCTGAACGTACTGGTCAACAACGCAGGTGCCACCTGGGGTGCGCCGATCGAGGAGTTCCCTGCCACTGCCTGGGACAAGGTCGTGGATCTCAACCTGAAGGCGCCGTTCTTCCTGACCCAGGCGTTTCTGCCGCTGCTGGAGGCCGGCGGGACACATGAAGACCCGGCGCGGGTCATCAACATCGGCAGCATCGACGGGCTCCGGGTGCCGCCGTTCCCGACGTATCCCTACTCGGCCAGCAAGGCTGGGCTGCACCACCTGACCCGGGTGCTCGCCCGCG
This sequence comes from Streptosporangiaceae bacterium, assembly GCA_036394075.1. GTDB lineage: Bacteria > Actinomycetota > Actinomycetes > Streptosporangiales > Streptosporangiaceae > JAWWPY01. The sequence goes on along the minus strand of DASWFT010000558.1, from coordinate 8,769 downwards.
AACTCGGCCCTCGGCGGATCACCGTCAACGCCGTAGCCCCTGGACCGTTTGAGTCCAAGATGATGGCCGCGACCCTCAAGACGTTCGGGGACGCAATCGCCGATGCGGCTCCGCTGAAGCGGATCGGCCGCCCCGACGACATGGCCGGCGTTGCGATCTACCTAGCCTCACGAGCGGGCGCCTACGTCACCGGCGCCGTTATCCCCGTTGACGGCGGCATCGGCACCACCGTCTAACCCCGCTTTCGGACAGCTGTAACTTGAGCCGCATGGAAACCGACAGCAGCCCGGCTGGCCGGCCCCGTCCGGAGGATCCGGCGGCAGCGCTGGTCGATCGGCTGTTTCATGACATGGTCGGTGCGCTTGAGCTTTTCACCGTGTACCTGGGTGAGCGGCTGGGCCTGTATCAGGCGCTCGACAGGGATGGCCCCGCGACCTCCTCGGAGCTGGCCGGGCGGACCGGCACCGCTGAGCGGTATATCCGGGAATGGCTGGAGCATCATGCGAGCTGGTCGCCGACGAGTTCACCGCTCCTGCCTCCGACTTGGAGCGCTACCACTATGGCTGGAGTGTGGTCTCGTGCCTGCCGGCAGCCATGGGTGACCCCCACACATCGGCCACCGGGGCGGTGATGCGCCCCGCCACACTCCGGCGCTACGCCGAGGAAGCCGGCTTCCGCAGCGTGGAAGTCCTCCCGCTCGAAACGCAAACCTGGCGTTTCTACCGGCTAACCCCGTGACCTCCAACCCGGCGATCATGATTACTGCCATTTCCACAGCCTGCTCCCCATGAGGACCTCACTTCTCCAGCCAGTTCGCCTTGTTGGCTGGCAACTTTCTGCCATACCCGTGCGGGGAACACCAGCCCAGCTGGTTCGCCTCCTTTCGACGCATCTGGGCGCTCGCCGGTACAGCAGGCCCACCCGGCCGTCCGGGTGCGCCTGCGACAGGAGCCCGCCCTGCTCAGCCAGGCTCCCTCACGCTTCGTTGTGCTCGGTCCTGCTGCTTGTGACCTGAGGTGATGGAACAGGCCGCAGGTGGGGGAGTGGTGGTCGGCCGCTTGCTCTTACCGCGGAGCCGCAGGTCAGCGGCTGGCGCGGGGTTGTCATGGCCGCCCCGGCAGGTAGTGCATGTCATGTCCTGGCCTCCGCCCGGGTCAAAGCAACGGGGCGCCTTCCACATACGCCTTGGGAGTTCGCTCGCTCACCGCCGGGGAGGCTGCGCTTCCAGTGCCCCATCGGCCATCTTCCATTCCCGCGTGACAGGAAGCTGATGCGCGAAGGCTACTCAAACATTCTTCGTAACGGTTGCGCGAATGCGCCGCAGCCCGGTCTGGCGCGTCATGCCATGCCTTTCAGTTGTAGCCGTTAATGGTTTTTTAACGTTACTGGAAAGATGTTAACACTTCGTTTCCATGCGCCAGCAGCTGGCCTTCACCGGGTTCGTGCAGTCGGACTGGGGGGCGGTGCACAAGACCACCGACCTGTATTACGGCACCGACATCGAGCAGCCCGGCAACGCCGCGGGGACGAGCAACTTCGGAACCGCGCTGGCGGATGCGGTCACGAATGGCACGCCGGCGGTCGCGGCCACCGCCGACTTCCCCGCCTACCCCGCGATCAGCGCGAGCCAGTGGAAGGGCGCGCTTGACACTGCCGTGTTCTACATCCTCAACACGATGAACAAGGCCGGCCTGCTCGAGGGCACGCAGTACGGTTCCCACTTCACCGGGACGCCCGCCCCCTACGTGCCAGCGCGGCCGGACCTGGCCAGCCTGCAGCCGGGCGAGTTCGCGACCGCCCGCTCGATCGCCGAGGAAAGCGCGACGCTGCTCAAGAACGACCACGGTGCGCTGCCGCTGTCCCGGGGTGACCACCAGGGACGCGGCAATGGCGGGCTCGTGGTGATGGGCCCCACCGCGGTCGCTCCCTACATCGGTGGCGGCGGCAGCGCGCACGTGACCCCCTACGACCCGGCGCAGGGCCCCTACGATGCCCTGTCGGCCGCCCTCGGCCGCCGCGCGGATCTCTCCTACGTGCCGGGCTACGACCTTGATGGCCAGGTCATCGCCGCCTCTGCGCTGTCCGCGCCCGACCCGCCGGCGAACTACCCGAACTGGACCCTGACACCAGCCGACGCCGCGTTCGCTGGCCAGCCCGGCTTGCTGCGCCAGCAGACCACCACCAACCCCGTCGCGAGTGGCGCGCAGCCGGTGCTGTATACCGGCCCCGGCGCCGCGCCGGACCAGCTCGACCCGGCCGCCGGCTACACCGGCACGAAATCCCTTCCGGCCGGCACCGCGTGGCGGTGGAGCGGCCTGCTGACCGCGCCCGCCAACCCCGGCGGCACCGGCTGGCAGCTCAAGGTATTCGTGAACAACCAGGCGAGCGCCCAGCTGTTCATCGACGGGCTTGCCGTCGGCGGCAGCAGCAATGCGCGTGACATCAATATCGGCGCGTACCCCGCGGCGCCGTCGTCGTCATACGCGGCGCTGGCCGAAAGCGCCCGCTCGCACGACCCAGCGAACGAAACCCTGCAGCAGGCCACCTTCTCGGCCACGCTCAATCCCGGTCAGCAGGTCCACCTCGACCTCCGGCTCGTGACCGGCGCGACAGCGCCCGCCCAGATCCAGCTGCGCTGGGTGCCGCCCGACGACCAGGCCCAGTCGATCGCCCAGGCGGCCGCGGCGGCCAAGACCGCCCGCACGGTGATCATCTTCGCTTACGACGAGGGCAGTGAGGGCCGCGACCGGGGCGTCTCCGACCAGGGCGCCGGGCTGCTGCTGCCGGGCTACCAGAACGATCTCATCCAGGCGGTGGCCACGGCCAACCCGAACACGGTGGTCGTGCTCAACACCGGTGACCCCGTGCTGATGCCGTGGGCGCCCGCCGTCAGGTCGATCCTGGAAATGTGGTACCCAGGCCAGCAAGGCGGCCAGGCGACCGCCGACATACTCCTCGGCCAGGCCGACCCCGGCGGCAAGCTGCCGGTCACATTCCCAGCCGACGCCACCCATTTCCCCAGCTACGACCCGAACTGCACCGACACCTCCGCCACTGGGAACTGCCCGCTGTACCCAGGTGTCGCGGGTCCGAGCCCGTTCCTCGCCGGTGCCACGACCAGCTTCCGCACCATCACCGGGATGGCGGTCAATGGCATCTTCGAGGGCTACCGCTGGTACGACGAGCACAATGTGACACCGCTGTTCCCCTTCGGGTACGGCCTGTCCTACACCCGGTTCGCCTACTCCAGGCTGGACGTCTCGGCATCCCGCGACGGCGGGATCGACGTAAGTTTCCGCATCACCAATGTCGGCGACCGCGCGGGATCGGACGTCCCCCAGGTATACGCAGGCCCATCGCCCAATCTGCCCTTCGGCATTCAGCAGGCGGTGCGCAAGCTCGTGCAGTTCAGGCGCGTTGACCTGGCCCCCGGCGAGTCCGCCAGCCTGACCCTGCGCGTGACGGCGCATGACCTGTCATCGTGGTCATCCACGCAGCAGGCATGGGTGACCGGGACCGGCCCGCGGACCATTTACGTCGGGCCTTCCTCCCGCGATCTACCGCTCCAGGCCACGGTCGTGGTAACGGCACACTGACCCCAGCCGCCCCGCACAGTCGCTCCGGGTCTGACGTCACTCCGGTCAGGACCCGGCCGGCCACAGGTCACGTGGAGGTGTGTGAAGCCACGGCATGTCTGGCTTGGCGGGCGGTTTCGGCACCTGCTGGGGGTGGGTAGCGTCCTGGCCATGGCAGGCAGTTCGGCTTGGCAGCCGCGTCACGACGATCCGCTTTTCATCATGGCGATGGACCACCGCGAGTCGTTCGGCAAAACCCTGTTCGACGTCAAGGACGACAATCCCGACGATGCCCAGCTGGCGGCGATGAAATCCGCCAAGCAGCTGATCTTCGAGGGTTTGCAGGAAGCGGTTCCGATGCTGGCGTCCGGCCGCGCCGGGGTGCTCGTCGACGAGCGGTACGGCCAGGGGGTCATCGACGAGGTTTCCGCTGGCGGGACGCCGGTGGTGCTGGCTGTGCCGGTCGAGGCCAGCGGGCACGACTGGTTCACCCTGGAGTGGGCCGATCAGTGGCTTGAGCACGTTGAGCGGATCAAGCCCGCTTACGCGAAGGTCCTCGTCCGTGACAACCCGGACTTCAATGCTGCGCGGCGTGAGCGGCAACTCGGCCAGCTCGCGCAGGTCAGCGCGGGGCTGGCGAGGGTCGGCGTGCCGCTGCTCTACGAACTGCTCGTGCCAGCCACCGATGCTCAGCTCGGCCAGGCCGGCCAGGCCGGCCTGGCCGGCCAGGACGCAGACGTCTACGACCGCGACATCCGTCCGGGCCTCGTGGTGAAGGTGATCGCCGACAACCAGGCGCACGGCGTCGAACCGGCGCTGTGGAAGGTCGAAGGCCTGGAGACGGTCGAGGCGGGGCAGCAGGTAGCCGGCCAGGCCAAGGCCGGCGGCCGCCTGGCAGACTTGATCGTTCTGGGCCGCGACGCGCCCGCCGAGCGGCTCGGCCACTGGCTTGAGGTGGCCAGCCAGGTACCTGCGTTCGTCGGCTTCGCGATCGGACGCAGCATCTGGGAGGACATCGTGCGCGAGCACGAGGCATCCGATCACGGTGATATCGCAGCCGCCGACGCGCAAAGCAAGATCGCCGAGCGGTACCTGGGCTTCGTCGCACACTGGACGCCCTGACGGCCCCTGGCTAGGTCCGGGGAACGGAGGCGATCGCAGTGATCCCGGGAAGCTCGATAGCAGCGAGTTCGTGACTAGTGGTGGCACACGCGCACCAATCCCACCAGACCGGTGAACGCCGCATAATCCGCCCACTGACGCGCCGCTACCTCCCGGGGGCCGCCTTCGGCTGCTCAGAAACGCGCGGGGGGCGAAGCGCAGCCATGGTGACGGTGACGAGCCGCCGGACCGCAGCGGTGGACGGCATACCGCTGGCTGCGGTGAGGGCGTGGAGGCAGTAGCTGGCCAGCTCGCCAGGCGCGACGTCATCGCGCAGGTCGCCGGTCTTCGCGCCCTCGGCGAGCAGGTCGCCGATGAAGGCGTGCAGCTGCTGCTGGGCCCGGGCGACATGTTCACCCCGGTGCAGGAGTGCGGCAAGTTCGGTGCCGTGGTGCTCATGCTGGATGAGCGCGTAGGCCTCGAGCACTGCTTCGAGCCGCCCGCCAGCGCCGCCGGCGAGTTGCTGGAGGTGGCGGGTGATCTGGCGTTCGTGCCAGGCGGCCAGGATCGCCAACGGCCCGGTCCAGGACTACCTCAGCGCCCACGGCTACGGCTGCGCCACGTCGGCGCCACTGCCCTCGCCGCACCGGTCAGAGGCGAATGGGTCATCGAAACAAGGACCACTATGTCCCAGGCCACCAGGTGGGTTCCGCAACAGCTACGAGCACGCCTGAGCGTTATCGGTCTCGCCATGTTGAGAACTCCGCCCCGGGGCTGGGAGGCGACCATCCGGCTACGCTCCGGGCAAATTCACTTGTCTAGCTGCGACGTTAGGAATTGGTAATATCTGCCGTCAGCGGCACCAGCTAATACATAGACCGAACGATGCCCGGCCCGGCTGCGGACAGGACGCGTCCGGGCTGCTCAGCTGTGGGTGGTGGCCTGGCCATGACGTGCCGGCGGGCGATGCGGATGGCGTGGCCGGCGCCACCGGCCGCCCGTCGGCCGAGATAGGCCTGTTACCTGCGACGTTAGAAATTGGCAATATATTACGTTGCCTAGATCTTCTGAAGCGGCTCTGCTTGTCATCCAATTCCCCCTTCTATCTGCACCGGAGAGGTCTACGGTGACCGTTTGAGAGCACCACAGCAAACACGGAGGTGGATTGAATGCGCAGAGCGCACTGGTCCGCACGGCCTCGCAGAGCTCGTGCGGCCAAAGTCGCGGTTCCCGTGGCCCTCGCGCTGGTGGTGGGGTTGATCCTGGGCCTGAAGCTGATCGGCGGGCCAGGCAGCCTCAGCCTCTCAGCGCAGGGCGCCTGCGCCACGCCATCTGCGGCGGCGTCGGCCACGTCGTCTACGACCGCGTCGGCCACGCCATCTACGGCCACGTCAGCCACGCCCTCTACCACCGCGTCGGCCACGCCCGCGTCGGCCACGCCCGCTGCGGCCACGACAGCCACACCCTCTACAGTGGCGTCGGCCACGCCCGCTACGGCGGCGTCGGCCACGTCGTCTGCGACCGCTGCGGCCGGGACCACGCAGGCGGTGTCCGCGACCAGGCTGTCGTTGCACCACAGAAGGCACCACCACAGAGGGCACAGGCCGCACCCGACGGCCTCGCCGACCGTGTCTGCGACCGCCACTACGACTGCGTCGGCCACGCCGACTACGAGTGCGGTGGCCACGCCTTGCCCGAGCGTGACGCCGAGTGCGACCGCGACGGCTCCGGTGGCGGCGGCGAATGTGAGCTGCGACATTATCGTGCCGGCGGATCCGCTGAGCGCGGCGGGGCTGGCTACTGCGTACCAGCTCACCGGCGCCGGTGGGATGTCCGCGGCGGCGTCTGGCTGTACCACGGCCAACTCGGCGAACCTCGGGGCCTTCGTGCAGGCCACGATCCTGGATCCGGCTACCGGGGCCCTGTCGGTGTACTCGCCCCTGGTGATCACGCAGGGCACGGCGCCCGCGGCCGCGCCGGTTGTGCCGGCGCTGCCCGCCAATGCGGTGGTCACGATCGACTTCGGGTTCAACGGCACCAACCTGACCCAGGTCGGCGCGACGCCGGCCGCGCTGCAGCAGGGCAATTGCGCCGACAACCTGAACGGGTCGCTTTTCGGGCAGGTGTCGTTCTGTAACGGCGCTGCGTTCTTCCAGGCTGTTGCCACAGCCGAAGCCGCGGGCCTGCTCCAGGTGCCGGCGCTGGGCGTGTCACCGAAGACCGGTCAGCCGTGTCCCACGACGCGCAGCTTCACGATGATCGACCAGGATCAAAGCGACAACGTGACCACGACGTACCTGCTGACCGCGACCGGGCAGACCGCTCAGTTCAACCCGGCCAACGTGGCCGCGCTGCCCGCCGCGACGACGATCGTCAACGGGAGCGACAACAAGCTGCTCGCCGCGTTCCTGGATCCGACGCTCGGCTGCGCGCCGTTCACGGCGCCGGACCTGTCGCAGGCGGGGGCAGCTGGCCCGTCGCAGGCGCTGAACGAGATCCAGGCTCAGGCCCAGGCGGCGCCCGTCGCGCTGGTCCCCGAAAACGATGAGATGACGCTGGTCAACAACGCGTTCAGCGCGGACAAAACCAACCTGTACCGGTCTAACGTCGGCCAGCCGGCCATCTCCGCGGCGAACGACGCGGCCAGCAGCCCGGCGAACTACTGCCAGAACATGGCCAACATCCAGACCGCGTTCCTGAACGCCAACCAGGCGCTGCTGGCCACGGGTGCGTCGCCGGTCCCGGCGGTGGGCACCAACCTGCTCACCTTCCTGGCCAACCGGGAGCTGATGTCCTTCACCAACCTCAACTGCGCCAACTTCGGGCTGACCAACCCGGTCACCGTCACCCTCGACGCCAACGGCGTGGCGACCGCCGCGACCTTCAACACCACCCAGCAGACAGCGACCAACCCGGGGGCGACAGCCGCCCCGCCCACGACGCCGGCGACGACGCCGGCGACGGCGCCGCCAGTTCGAGGGCACCGGATCGGCCGCCACCACCACGGCCTGATGAACCCGTCAGGGGCGTAAGGGCCTGACGCAGAAGCTGCCGCCCTGGCGCTGTACCGGCCAGGTCAGCTAGCCACCTCCGTGGTGCGGTGCCCCCAGGAAATCCTGGGGGCACCGCACCTCCCGCGTCGGTACCGTCCAGCCGCAGCTGTGGCTCGACAAGCTCGGCAACACCAGTGCCGTGTACGGATTCAGGGTGCTGTACGAGGACGGGACGGTGCTGCATGCGGAGGGACGCCGCGTTACGGTAGCGCGGGGCCGCGCCCTGGACCGCAGCGCGACGGCTGAGCACGGTCGGCGTCAATCATCGCAGGCCAGCTCGCCGTGCCCGGCCGGGCACGGGCGCAGCGCCAGGCACGCTAGCAGTATCGGTCACCTCGTGTCGCCGCCTACGGTCAGCAGCTCATCGCATCGGGGGCGTGATCGACCTGCAATGTCGTGTGATCCAGGGCGAACCGCTCGCATAGGAGCTGCTCCAGCTCGCGCCGGACCGTGCCGCAGATTAGATCGGCGGGGCAGCGCAGCAGCCGCACGCTGCGCGATGTTGCTGGTCGTGGTGACCGGCGGCCACCATGGCGGGATGCATAAGACCGCAGGACTGCGTGACCCAGCCAGGCGCTGGCCTGGTTGGCTCAGGACCCGACTCGCGCGTCGCTTGCTTCGCTTCTGATGGCTCGTTGGCCAGTTCCGGTACGGGAGCACGCTGGCCAGGCGCGACGGGTACGGTGGCCCGGTGCTCGCGCTCGTGCTGGTGGCCCATCGCGCTGGGTCAGGCTGCCAGGCCCCAGAAACGGAGGGACCGATGATCACCCCGCACGGTGAGCTAGCCCGGCTGCGACGCCGGGGATTCTGGCTTGAGTACACAGCCGCCGGGTTGAGCTGCTGCCGGGGCCGCATGATTTCGCCTTGGTCGTCGCGGTGGTCATGCTGCCGCTCGGAGCGTGGCTGGCCCTCACCAGGCCGCAGCGCGTGGCCAGCGTCTCCCGGCCCCTGGGCCCCAGCCGCCTTCGGCGCGCAAGCGCCGCCGCTGGGTCGTTCTTTGATCATTGGATCACTATGCGCAGCCGCTCGCGGGCAGCGCC
>DASWFT010000557.1:0-11687 GCA_036394075.1 Streptosporangiaceae bacterium | reverse complement strand
TGTGGCCGACCTTAAAGACCGGGTGGCCGAACGCCTCGAAGTGCGCCGCCTGCCGGACGGTTCCTCGGCGGTCAGGGTCGTCGCCTAGCCTCCGGTGGCGGTGCCGGCTTCCATGATCGCGTGACTCTGCTAGCCCGGGGGACAACCGCCGGACCCCGGGCATACCCTTCATCCGGCAGGGGCGCCGCAGCCGGGCCGGACCCCCGCACGAGCTGGGAGCGAGAGACATGGGCCTCGTTCGCCAGCGAGTCGAGTGTCCACGGCTTCGCCAGGTGGTCACGCAGCACCCCGGCCGCGTCTCGACTTGGCCTCGTACGACACCGCGTACGACAGGGGTGGCAGCCGCACCGTCGTGTGGATCGCGGAGCACCCTGGCGAACGTCGACGCAGTGGAGCTGACGGCGCCGTTCAGCGGTCACGGTGTGTCCTCGATGCGGGTCGCCAGGTGGAATGCGTTGGCGATCTCACTGGCGTAGTTGCTGATGTCGAACTCCGGGTCCAGGGCCAGCCGGGGCGACGCGGCCTCGATTGCGGCGCGGATGGCGATTGCCATGACGTGGGGGTCGAAGTCGGGGCGCAATTGGCCGGCTGTCTGGAATCCAGACAGGCCGTGCTCGAGGAGGCCGACCGCGTCGACCACGTCGGTGTCGCCGTAGAAGATGCGTCGCCCCTCCGGGCTGCGGGCGATCTCGATCATGGCGATCACGTTGTTGCGGTGCTCTCCCATGAATGTGAGGTTCGCTTCGATGTAGGCGCGCAGCATTTCCGGGCCGGTTGACGCGGCGAGGATCCGCGGGCGGATGTAGGCCTTGGCCTGTTCGGCCGCCTGGTGGACGACCTGCTTGATGAGGTCGTCCTTGCCGGCGAAGTGGTAGCTGATGAGGCCCCGGCTGATCCCCAGTCTCTCAGCGATGCGGGCGAAGGACGCTCCCGCATAGCCGGCCTCGGCGATGGTATCGATCGCCGCCGCCACGATCTGCGCCCGCCGGGCAGTGTCGATGAAGGTCCGCTCCGGCTTGTCCGCGGCCGCTCCTGGCTGCATGACCAGAAAATTAGCAGACTGACCAGCCGGCCTGCTAACGTTCTGCTGTGTGTGCGCCACAGAACTGGCGCCATACGTCCGCGATGAGAGGTGCAGGCCGGTGGGCGACGACGCGGCGATGCCCCGGCGGGCACCCAGCCGGCCGGGCCATGACGTGATGCGCTCGTTGCGGAGCGCCGGTGCGTTCCGGCAGCACCTCGAGATCACGCCGGAGCCGGCAACGCAGGTGGCTGGTGGCGCTGACCCGGTCACTGATACGCCGCCCCTCGATGGCCCGGAAGGCAAGCCCGCTCTGGTGGTCGAGCATCTGACCAAGCGCTTCGGCGATCGCGTCGCCTTTGACGACGTGTCCTTCGAGGTCGGCTACGGCGAGGTGTTCGGCTTCCTGGGTCCGAACGGTGCGGGGAAGACGACGACCGTGCGGACCCTGGGCACGCTGATTGCGCCAAGTTCGGGATCGGCGATCGTGGCCGGGATTCCGGTGACCGCGAAGAACGGGCCGGCGATCCGTGCCCGGATCTCGCTCATGCCCGAGTCTCCCGGGCTGTATCTCCGTCTGACTGTCGCCGAGAACCTCAAATGCTTCGCCGGGCTCTACCAGCTGGCCGATGCCCGGTACCGCATCGATCGGGCGCTGCAGGCGGTCAATCTGACCGACCGCGCAAATGACCTGTGCGGTTCTCTGTCCAAGGGTCTGCGGCAGCGGGTCGCACTCGCCCGGGCGCTGCTGAATGACCCGGCGGTGCTCTTCCTCGACGAACCCACCTCCGGGCTTGATCCCGTGGCAACGCGCGAGGTCCACGACCTGATCGCGTCGTTGCGCGAGCGCGGGGTGACGATCTTCCTGACTACGCACCGGCTGGAGGAGGCCGAACGGCTCTGCCACCGGGTGGCGATCCTGAACACGACCTTGCGCGTCGTGGGCCGGCCCGCCGAGCTCCGCGAACAGCTGTTCACCCGCTACCTGGAGGTACGCGTCAGGGCGGCGCTCGGTGACCCCGGCCGGGTGTTCAACGGGCTGCCTGATGTCGATAGCTGGGCGCAAGAACCGTCCGGACCGTATCGGCTGGCCGTCTCAGACCCCGATGCCGCTGCCCCTGCCGTTGCCCGTGCACTGGTGAATGCGGGGGCGGACATTCTCTCGATCGCCGAGTCCCGCCATTCGCTCGAGGACGTCTACCTCAAGCTCGTCGACGAAGACGTGGAGGCGAAGCGGCGATGAGCTTCAGCTGGGGCCGGGTCGGCGCGATCTTCCGCAAGGAGCTGCGGGACTACCGGCGCAACCGGTTCGTCATCCTCACCATGGCGTTCTTTCCGCTCCTGTTCGTGATCCTGCCGACGATTCAGCTCTTGCTTGTCAACGCCTCGACCAGCAGCGCCAAGCTCGATTCGCATATCGGGCTTTCGCTGCTGTACATGCTCATGATCCCGGCGATGGTGCCATCAGTCCTCGCCGCGTACTGCGTCGTCGGCGAACGTGAGCAAGGCACCCTCGAGCCGGTTCTCATTACCCCCATCCACCGCGAGGAGTTCCTCGTCGGCAAGGCCCTGGCGGTGCTCGTCCCCACCCTCGGCATCGCCTATCTGGTCTTCGGCATCTTCCTCGGCGTCGCGGCGATCTTCGCCCAGCCCGGCGCCGCCTCGGCCGTGTTCGAGGGCTCCCACCTGCTCGTCCAGCTTCTCTTCACGCCGTTGCTCGCTGGCTGGTCGATCTGGGCCGGCATCGCCATCTCCGCGCGGTCGGCCGACGTCCGAGCCGCCCAGCAGCTCGGCGTGCTCGCCAGCCTTCCCCCGCTCGTCATCGTCGCGCTGATGTCCTTCAACGTCATCGTGCCGACCCTCGGACTCGTGCCCGGGCTCGCCGGCGCGCTGCTGCTCGTCGATGCCCTCGGATGGCGGGCGGTGGCCGCGATGTTCGACCGAGAACGGCTCATCACCGGTACGCGGAGCTGAGCCTTTCACCTTGCAGCAGCCGACGAAACCCAGCGAAGGGAGCCCCCGAGATGCCGGCAACGGTCAAGCTGACCCGACACCTCATCGGCGTGCAGATCCGTCGTGGCAAGTTCAATGTCCTGGTCGACGGCACGGGCGTCGCGTCGATCGACGCGCATGAGACCATCGAGACGCCAGTCGAACCCGGACGTCACACACTGCAGCTCCGCTACGGCCGATACTCGAGCCGAACTGCGGCCTTCGACGCGGCCGAGGGCCAAGTCGTCGCCTTCCGATGCGGCGAAAAGAGGTTTCTGCCGATCTTTCTCGCGTCCTTCGTCGTGCCATCCCTGGCGATCCCGCTCAGGCACGACTAGTCAGCGACGCGGGCCAGGCGTTCGCCCGCGAACCCTCATTCGGACCTCTGGATCGAAACGCACGGGATTGCTACCGTGCTCCGAGATGCGCGAGCCACGATGAACGACTGGGCTGACAGCAGGGAGCGGGGCCGACGCTTCGCGCCACGCTTCGAGCCAGCAACGACCTGCCCTGTGGCGATAAGTGAGCCAGCAGATCAGGTGCCGCGCCTCCGCAGATCGGGAAGCCGCGACCGCGACCCGGACCGCTTCCCACGCCCGAGGCCCGGTGGTCGTGCGAAGTGGTCTCGCCCGTAAGTTCGTCGGGGTGGAAATTATGCCGCCAGGGCGGGCCTGGGTGTTGTCGTGGGCGTCGATGCGATGGAGCAGATCGTCGAGGTCGGTGCGGGTGAACTTCCAGCTGAACGGTCTGGCGACTACGACGAGTCGGTCTTCCCCACCGGCCTGCCCATCGGCACCTGCCAGCAAGCCCTCGATACCGCCTGCGGCCGCTACCTCAACGACCCAACAGCCTGGACCTGACCCCCGACGAACTTACGGGCCAGACCACTAAGGTAGCCGCGGCTGTGACTTGCTGACGGTCCGGGTGAGGGTGTCTGAGCCGTCGATGAACTCCAGGGCCAGGTCGGATAGGCGGCGGTTGCAGGCTCTGGCCTGATCTCGCAGGAGGTTGAAGGCCTGGTCCATGTCCAGGCCGAGGCGCTCGGCCAGTTTGCCCTTGGCCTGCTCGATGATGCCCCGGCTATTCAGGGCGGTCTGCAGTTGCTCGTTGAGGGTGTCGCTGTGGCGCATGCCGCGCTCGTGCAGCAGGCCGATGGTGGCGACGTCGGCAAGAGCCTGGCCGACGCGTATGTCTGCGGGAGGGAAGGCTCCCGGAGCGGCGCGGAAGAGGTTCAGCGCACCGATGACCTGCTCGCGCAGCCGCATCGGCAGGGCCTGCACGGCGGCGAAGCCGGCCTGCTGGGCGGCGGGCACGAACCGCGGCCAGCGGGTCGCCGCGGCGACCAGGTCCGCAGCCTCGACGGGCCGGCCAGCCCGGAAGCAGTCCAGGCAGGGACCCTGGTCGTTCTGCAGCTGGAACAGCTCAAGCAGCCGGGCAGCTTCGCTGGAGGCGGCCACCACGCGCAGCTCACCGCGCGGATCAGCCAGCAGCAGCCCGGCGGCGGAGGCGCCCAGCAACTGCACGCTGCGGTCGGTCAGCACGTGCAGGAAGTCGATCACGTCGAAGCCGGCGACCATGGTGTCGGTCAGTTCGACGAACGTCGCCGACAGCAGTTCTCCGTCCATCCCGCTCACCCCCTCAGGAAGACGGCAACAAGATCCCCCGGGTGCGTGGCCAGCGCTGCGCGTGCTATCGACTGCAGAGTCTCTCACTTCTGGCCGTCCTTGGACAGGCCTGGGTCAGGACGCAGCCCGGCAGCAAGGCAGGGGTCGAGGAGGATTACGCCGAGAATGATCAAGGGGGCTGCCGTGACCGGGAACCCGGCCGGGATCATGTCACGGCGAGTAAGACGGGACTCCCCGCCACTGGCGCGGCTGACCGCTGGGAGCGTCCGGCGCGGCCGGCCGCCTCGTCCACGCTCGCATGGACGGGGAAGACCTCGATCAGGCGGGTGAGGGTAAGGACCCGCAGCACCTGCTCCTGCGGCGCGGCTAGCACCAGGTCACCCCCGGCGTGCCGGGCATGCTTGCGCCCGCGCGCCAGCGCTGCCACGCCGCTGGAATCGATGAACTCCAGGCCGGTCAGATCGACGATGATCTCCAGGTCGCGGGCCGCGACCGCCGCGAGCGCAGCCGCGACACTCACGGCATCTGCTATGTCAAGCTCCCCGCGCAATGCGACGACAACGTGGCCGTCGCATTCGCGGGTACTGAGATCGACGCTGAACATTAGGGGCGCCTTCCTGCTTAAGCAGCAAGGCGGGGTCTTGACCCAGCGGCTAATTCAACGGCATTCACCTCGGACAATACGCCGAATACCCGCCGTTGTCCTATCTGGATACCCGCCGTGGGGCTGCGTCTGCGGGGTCAGTCAATTCGTCTGGGGAGGACCAGAGTGGCGGTCAGGCCGGTGAGCAGGATGTCGAGGCCGCGTTCAAGTTCAGCGGCGCCGTCGTAGGAGGCCAGGACGGGGCGAGGCTGCGTATCGTCCCGTCGCCGCCCCAGACGAACAGCACCTCAGCGCCCTGCTTCAGCGCACGGCGGGCGTACTTAGGCGCTTTCCGGCTCTTCGCCACCTCATACCAGAATGGATCGGCAAAGCCCTCCCGCGCCAGCACCTCCCGCAGCTCACCTAAGCCGCCACCGAAGCTCTTACCAGCGTGCGCCACCACCGCGACCATCGGCATGCCGTCACCTCCGTGTCCCGGCGCGCTACGTGCCCGCGCCGTCCTCGCCCCGCTCGACGGCTGACCACCTGAGCAGCCCGATATCCGCGACCATGTTCACGTGACGGCGCATGGCCTGCCGTGCTCCCGGCACGTCACCGCGGCGGATGGCCTCCAGGATCCGGCGGTGGGCCTTCAGCGAGCGGGGAGGCCGTCCCGGCTCACCCAGCGAACTCCGCCGGGTCTCGCTGATCGGCACGGCCAGCGCGGCCATGAAGTCCGCGAGCAGCGGGCTGCGGGCCGCCCGGGTGACAGCCTCGTGAAACAGCTTGTCCCCCTCCTCGCCGAGGCCGTCGGCATCAATGTCGACGGCCATGGCGTCGAGTGCCCGGTCCATCTCCGCGACATCGGCCTCGGTCCGGCGCGCCGCGGCCAGGGCGGCTAGCTGCGTCTCCAGCGCCTCCCTGGCCTCGAGGATTTCCGGCAGCCGGTGCCGCTGCGTCATCAACTCCATGAGGTGGCCGGAGTCGTTCGGCAGGGACCTGAGGTAGATGCCGTCGCCGTGCCGCACTTCCAGCGTTCCCCGCACCTCGAGCGCGACCGTCGCCTGGCGGACTGATGCCCTGCTCACCTGCAATGCCTCGGCGAGATCTCGCTCGGAAGGCAGGCGATCACCAATCCCGAGCCCGGTGACCTCGACGTAGTCGAGCAGCCTGGCGGCAAGCTGCTCGTAAAGCCGGCGCCGGTCGGGAGCACGGAGGAACTCGGTACTTGGCCGGCCGGCCCGCTGACCCGCTCGCATGGCGTTTCGTCGCCTCAATCCTCTAGCCGGGCTGCCGCTGGTCAACTAGGCCGGCGCTGCGCAGGCAGCCTCGCTCACGTCGCCGACGAACGGGAGTCAGCCCGGACCCGTTGACACCCAGAATAGCTAACATTATGGTTCGGGCTACTGGATCAGCCACTGACTCTCTTTGTCACTTGCCTCCCATCAGTTGCCTCCTAGTCGCGCCGAGGGATGACATGGGCACCTTCCTTGTGACCGTCGGCATCGGGCTCGCGACGGCGGCGATCTTGTCGCTGTCGGCGGTCGCGTTCACGCTCGAGTACGCGGTCAGCCGGATCGCCAACTTCGCGCATGGTGAGTTCCTCACCATCGGTGCCTACGCCGCCTACAGCGGGCAGACGTTCTTCCATCAGAGCGTGCCCGCAGCCGCGCTGATCGCCGCGGCCGCGGGCCTGGTCGCCGCGCTCGTCCTGAACGCCGGGCTGATCGAGCAGTTCCGGGGCCGCACCGGCATCACGGTCTTCATCGCGACGCTCGGAGCGTCACTCATCCTGCAGAACGTGCTCGTGATCGCGTACGGGGCGGCGAACGTCTCCTACACGTTCCCGCAGGGCGGCCTGCACCACGTCGGGCCGTTCCTGTGGACCACCTCGGACATCGAGGTGATCTTCTCGGCGCTGGCCGTCGCGGGCCTGATCTACCTGCTGCTGCAGCGGACGCGTTTCGGCAAGGCGGTCAGGGCAGTCTCGCAGGACCGGGCGCTCGCCCAGGTGAGCGGGATCCCCGCGCGGCGGATCGTCATGCAGACCTGGGCCCTCGCCGGGGCGGTGTCTGGCTTCGCGGGTTTCGTGCTCGCGGACACGATAGGAACCTTCAGCCCGACGCTGGGCTTCAGCTTCCTGCTGCTCACCATCACGGCCACCGTCGCGGGCGGCATCGGGCGGCCTTATGCGACCTTCGGCGGCGCCCTCATCGTCGGGATCGTGCTGCAGATCGCCGGCACCTACACCAGTTCGGCCTACGAGCTCGTGTTCGCCTTCCTGCTTCTCGTGCTGCTCATGCTCTTCCGGCCGAACGGCGTCTTCGTCCGCCCGAGCGCCACGGCGGTGCGTGCCTGATGTACTGGGTCAGCATCGTCACCGAGGCGGGCATCTTCGCCATCCTGGCCCTCGGCCTCGACGTCGTCTGGGGCTGGTGCGGCGACTTCGACCTGGCCTTCTACGGGTACCTCGCCCTCGGCAGCTACATGACCTTCGTGCTGTCGATCGGCAAGCCAACCGCGCCGGTCAAGTACATAATCGGCTGGCATCTCCCCGTCCCGCTCGCCATAGTGCTGGCCGATATCGTCGTCGTGGCCCTCGCCGCCATCATCGGGGCCATCGCGCTGCGGAACCTGCGCGACATCTACTTCGCCGTCACGACTCTCGGCGCGGTAAGCGCGCTGTACCTCATCGTGCAGAACTACACGCCGCTATTCGACGGCTACAACGGCGTGTACGGGCTGATCAACCCGGGGCAGGCGGCGCTGCGCCTCACCTACAACGGCTACCGCATCGTCCTGCTCTTCGTCGTCCTCGGCATCCTCTTCCTGGCCTATCTCCTCGTGCAGCGGCTGTCGAGGAGCCCGTTCGGCCGGATGCTGCGGTCGGTGCGCGAGGACGAGCGCGCCGCCGCCGCGTACGGGCGCACCGTGTTCACCGCGAAATACCGTGCCTACCTCTTCGGCGCCGCGCTCGCCGGCCTGACCGGCGGGCTTTTCGCGATCTTCATCAGCGCGTTCAACCCGTCGGCCTGGACACCGCAGGAACTGCTGGTGATCTACGCGGCGATCCTGGTTGGCGGCCGCGGCAACCCCCGCGGAGTCATCGTCGGCGTGTTCGTCGTCTATATCGGCTTCATCGAGCTGACCCGGTTCCTGCCGTCGCCCGCATCGCGGCCCGAGTTTGGCCCGTCGATGCGGCAGATCCTCATCGGGCTCCTGATCATCCTGATGCTCAGGTTCAGGCCCGAAGGGATCTTCAGGGAGCGGCCCGGGGTGGACAGGGTGCCAGGGCCGGGATGGCGGCTGGGGCCGTTCCGGGCGCCCGCCGCCGCCGCATCCCCAGGCAGCGTGACCGCTGGGCCCGCAGTGGCGGTTGGCACCAGCACCGAAGCACCGCCCCGAGCCGCGCAACCCGCAGACGCTGGGGAGGGCCTTTCGGCCCGTGGCTCGGCGCGCGAGGGGCATGCGGCTGACGACGGGAGCGGGCAGTGAGCCCGGCACTGCTTGAGATCGAGCGCCTGACGAAATCCTTCGGCGGCGTCCATGCCGTGCGGGAATGCACGTTCTCGGCTGCTGAGGGCCAGGTGATCGGCCTGATCGGGCCGAATGGCGCAGGCAAGAGCACGGTGGTTGATCTGGTGTCAGGCTTCGGACAGCCAGACTCCGGCAGCGTCAGGTTCGCCGGCGAGCAACTCATCGGGAAGCGTCCCGACGTCATCTCCCGCCTCGGGCTCATCCGGACATTCCAGACTCCACGCGAGTGGCGCAACCTGACCGTGATGGACAACGTCCTGCTGGCCCGCCGCCGGTTCGCCAGCGAGTCCCTCTGGCGCTCGATGACCCAGGCCCGCCGGATCCGCCGCGCGGAGGAGGCGGACCGGGTCGAGGTCCGGGCCATCCTGGAGCGCTTCCAGCTGGCCGAGCTGAAGAACGAGCGTGCGGTGAGGCTGAGCGGCGGCCAGAAACGGCTGCTCGAATTCGCGCGCATCGCGGCCGCCGAGCCCCGCCTGATCATCCTCGACGAGCCGATGGGAGGCGTTAACCCCGTGCTGGGTGCGCGGATCGGCGAGGCCGTGGGGCAGTTCGCCGGCGAGGGCCGCGCCGTGATCGTGGTCGAGCACAACCTCCCGTTCATCGAGAAGACCTGCGATCGGGTGGTCGTGATGGATCTCGGCGAGATCATCGCGCAGGGACCATTTTCCGGCCTGCGCGACAACCCCAGGGTGGTCGACGCCTACCTCGGAATGGACCAAACCCATGAGTGAGACAGCGCCCGAGGTCGTGCTGCGGGCCGAAGGGGTGACAGCCGGCTACGGCGGGCCGCCGATCATCGAGGACGTCTCGCTGACCGTCTACGCGAAGAAGATCACCGCAATCGTCGGGCCGAACGGCGCCGGCAAGTCCACGCTGCTCAAGGCGCTGAGCGGGGTGCTGCGGGCATCGGGCGGCGAGGTGTACGTCCGCGGCCAGAAGACGACCAACATGCCGCCGGAGAAGCTGGTCAAACGCGGCCTGGGTTATGTCCCCCAAGTCTCCAACATCTTCCCCGATCTCACCGTCCGGGAGAACCTGGAAATGGGCGCGTACACGCGCCGCCGCGGCGTGAACCAGCGCATCCAGGAACTGTGCGAGCTGTTCCCCGACCTCGGCGCGGCAATGCGCCGCCGGGCCGGGATGCTCAGCGGAGGTCAGCGCAGCATGCTCGCCATGGCCAGGGCGCTCATGCTCGAGCCCGCCGTGATGCTGCTCGACGAGCCGAGCGCCGGGCTGTCCCCCCTGCTCCAGGGAGCGCTCTGGGAGCAGATAGAGAAGATCGCCGCAACTGGCGTCGGGATCTGCGTTGTCGAGCAGAACACCCGGCGGACTCTTCGCCATGCGCACTGGGGCTACATCCTTGTGCTCGGGCGCAACAGGCTGGACGGTCCCGCACAGGAACTGCTTCACGACGAAAACGTCGTGGAGCTTTACGTCGGCCGCATGAGTTGACCAACGCGAGCCTGAGGGCCGGGACGCCGCAGGAGTTTCCGGCGGGCAATGCCGGCGGCTCGCATCGCAATAGAGGAGAACCAGCGTGAAACATTCCACGATCAGCAGGTCAGTCGGCACCTGCGCGGCAGCCGTCCTGCTGGCCGCTTGTGCGTCCTCCGGCAGCGGATCGAGCGGAGCCAGCGGCAGCTCGTCCGGCCCGGTCACCTATGGCGTCCTTTCCTGCTTCTCGGGACGCCTGGCCAGCCTGGGCCAGGCGATGATCCAGGGGGCCAAGGTCGCCCAGGCTGAGATCAATGCGGCAGGCGGAGTGCTCACCCGCAAGGTCCAGCTGGCGACCGGTGACACCAGCTGCGACGTCGCTGACGGCGTGACCGCGACAAATCAGATGCTGACCAAGAACGTGAGCGGGGTGATCGGCCCGGAGACCCAGGAGATCAACGGGGTGGAGCCGATCCTCGATTCCAACCACATCGTCGACGAGTTCCAGGGCGGCGACACGGCCCGGGACCACCAGACCGATCCCTTCTTCTTCCGTGACAGCCCGTCCGACTCCCAGCTGGGCGTGGCCATGGCGCTGTACGCGCACCTGAAGGGCTACACGCGGGCCGTCATGCTGTTCTACTCCGACCCGGCCGCGCAGACGTTCCTGAAGCCGGTCTCCACCACCTTCACGAAACTCGGCGGCACCATCCTGAAGACCATCATCGTCACCCCGGACCAGACGTCGTACCTGAGCCAGGTGCGCGCGGCGATCGGCGCCCACCCGCAGGTGATCTTCACGCAGGAGGACCCGCCGACCGCGGCCGTCCTGTTCCGGGAGTTCAAGCAGCTCGGCGGCCAGGCGATCCCATGGGTCGGCACGGACGTCACCAGCGGCAGCGACTACCTCAAGGCGATCGGCTACCCGACCGCACACGCGGAGCTGACCTCGATCTACGGGACATCCGTCTCCAGTCAGGCGACGACCGCCTTCACCAACCAGTTCAACCAGCTCTACCCCAGCCAGAAGTCGGCCGGCCCGCTGGCCAACGCGAACTACGCCTATGACGCTGTCGTCTCCCTCGCGCTGACCGACCAATACGCGAAGACCACGGACGGCACCACGGTCTCCCGCGACATGAGCAAGGTGACGAACCTGCCGGGCACCGCGTGCTACACGTACTCGTCGTGCCTGAAGCTCCTGAAGGCCGGGACGAAGATCAATTACGAGGGGGCGAGCGGCAGCCTCGACTACAACAAGTACAACAACGCGTTCGGCCCGTACGGCGCCTTCCAGCCCACGACAGCGGGCGTGGAGACGCAGGTCTCCGTGATGACGGCGAGCGCGCTCGCGGCAGCGACGCCGTAACCAGCCGCCGGGCCTGGCCCCGCCGCTGCGTTTCCGGCGCGCGGCGGCCCAGACTCCGGCGGCCCAGACTCCGGCGGCCCAGACTCCGGCGGCCCAGACTCCGGCGGCCCAGACTCCGGCGGCCCA
>DASWFT010000556.1:0-18563 GCA_036394075.1 Streptosporangiaceae bacterium | reverse complement strand
GTTCTTGACTTTGCCCGCTTCCCGGTAGCTTTCGCGCAGCAGCACGGCGGGCGGTGAGCCCCGGTTCGGCACCTTAGCCACGTACATGACGACGATATTATCGGCCTCTCCAGTATGTAAGCAGCCCAACACGCCGGTATCGTCACCAACGGTGTGATTTACATGACTACATACCCTGCTATCAGGAAGCGCAGTTCACCTGGTCACGGCCCAAACCGCAGGTTCATCAGAGGCTGATAGGGGGGAACTTCGGGCTAGCTGGTCGGTCAGGAACTGCATCTCCTGGCGTGCTCTGGCCGCCCGGACCGGGTCTGCCCACGATGTCGCCTCGGCCAGGTCGTCTTCCAGCTCGCGCAGCCGCGCCCGGTAGGCCGTCTTCGCCTGCTCGTCCAGGACCGGCCCGGTGTCTGACAGCCGGGCCTGATGCAGATTGTCGTGCCGCGCCAAGCTCATCGGCGGGCCGTCCGGCTGGGCCTGCTGCCCGGCCGCCGCGAGGTCCAGCACGTGGAATTCCCGGCCCGGATGGCGCAGCAGGTGGGCCAGGTAGTGCAGGCCCTTGACGTCCTTCAGCCGGAACGCCTCCCCGGCGAAGGCGATCGACCAGTATTCGCCTTCCCGCCGGCACACCGACCACGAGGTAGCGCCTTCCGCAGCCGGGGCCGCTGGGAGCGGCGCCCATGCTGGGTGGCCGTCCCCGCCGGCGTGGGTGAGGGCTTCCCCGGCCCGTTTCGCGAAGGCCGTCATCCCAAGCCGCATGGCCGTGCCGAG
This sequence comes from Streptosporangiaceae bacterium, assembly GCA_036394075.1. Classification (GTDB taxonomy): domain Bacteria; phylum Actinomycetota; class Actinomycetes; order Streptosporangiales; family Streptosporangiaceae; genus JAWWPY01. The sequence continues at coordinate 17,795 of DASWFT010000556.1, read as the reverse complement.
CGCGGCCTCCAGCAGCTCGATTGCCTGCTCGCGATCAGCTGGCTGGTCGCGGGCGGATAGCAGGCTGGCCAGATCGGCCTGGGTCCGGGCCGTCCACGGCTGGGCGCCGATCCGGGTGTTCAGGACGATGGCATCGCGCAGGTGCCGTTCAGCCGCTGGGAGGTCGCCGGCCGTCATCGCGGCAAGCCCGAGATACCGGTCGACGGCGCCCAGGCTCGATTCCACCGTGTCCACGACCAGGCGGCGGTAGGGGAGCAGCAGGTCATGCAGCACGGCGCCCCGGGCGGCGTCGCGGACGAACCAGGCGACCTCCGCCAGCCGGCCCAGGCTCAGCAGCAGGTCGTTGTTCACCGGGATGACGGCGAACCGGCCCGCGGCCAGCGCGTCGAACACCGACCGGGTGCCGTCCTCATCCCCCAGTTCCGCGAGCAGCCTGGCGAGCAGGCAGCGGAACAGCGGGCGGGTGGGGAACTCCTCTGCCGAGCGGCGGATCACAGGCTCCAGCTCTGCCAGCCGGCCGTCCTCGCTGCGGAGGGCGAACAGCTGCACCCGAGAATAGATGACGGCGTCCCACGGCTCGGAGCTGGCACCGGCTCGAAGCGCCGATTCGATCAGTGCCTCGGCATCGGCGAATCGCCCCTCCAGCAACGCCAGAGTTGCCTGACAGCCAGCGGCGAGCCAGCGCGCCGACGGCGCCCGCAGCTCGGCGGCCAGGCGCTGCAATGCGTCGAGGGCCTCCCGGTACTCCGCGATCCGGCCGGTCTCAAGGAAGACCAGGGCGCGGTCCACCTCGCCTTCCTGTTCCAGCTCCTTGTCCTGCGCGGCGCGTGCTGCCGCCCGCAGTTCCTCGGCGATCGCCAGCCGTTCGGCCGGATCGTCGGGGCCGAAGAGCGCGGCCCCCCGGCAGGCGAGGGTGTAAGCCAGCGTCGACGGGTCGTTGAACACGCGAGCGAGGGCGACCGCTTCCCGGCTGAGCGCGTCGCGTGGCTCGCGGTCGGGCTGGTCGCGGAGGGCGGCCGCCAGGCGGGCCAGGACCCGCGCATAGACGGGCCCGGAGCCTTCTTTCTCCGCGAGCATGGCCCGCGCATCCTCCAGGAGGGTGATCACGTCCCGGTCACCGGCGGCGCGCTCGAACGTGAACCGGCCCGTGTAGGCAAGTGCGGCCTGGCCCAGCTCCTCGGCCATCCCGTAATGCCGCGCGATGCTGGCTGCCCGGCGAAGCTCGTCCTTCGCCGCCTGGCGCTCGCCCATCCTCGTCAGCGCATCGCCCAGTGCGAGCAGCAGCCCGCACCGGGCCCGGTCCTCCTCCGGTGGCCGGCCGGGGCCGAGCGCGGCGAGGGCCATCCGGAACAGCCGGGCCGCATCTTCGTAGGCCAACAGCGCGATGGCGCGCTGCCCCGCCCGCCTGGTGTAGCTGACCGCCTTGCCGGCGTCGCCGCCCGGCGCCGCCTGGAAGAAATGGTGCGCCAGCTCAGCCAGGTGAGGGTCCAGATCATGCCGGTACAACGCCTCCAGCACCTCGCCGGCCCGCTGGTGCAGACGAAGGCGCTGCCCGGCCGGGATGCGCTCATAGACGACGTCGCGGATCAGCGCGTGGGTGAACCGCAGCCGGCCGGGCGCGGCGGGAATCTCGGCCAGCACGCGGGCGGCGATGCTCTCGTCCAAGATGTCAAGCAACTCGCCTACGGGGACGCCGCTCAGCCGCGCCAGCGGGGGCAGCGAGAACTCGCGGCCGAAAACCGACGCCAGGCCGAGGATCTTGCCGCACTCCTCCGGCAGGCGCGCCACTCGCCGCCCGATGACCTCACCGCCATCGGCGGGGGCGGGCCGACATCCGGCAAGATCTCGGCGACCTCCGCCACGATCTGTGCGACGAAGGGAGCCCCCGCTCCCAGGTGCGACCGGAGCTCCTCCCCGGCAAGGCCGCGGACGCATGCCCGCAGCGACTGCACCCACGGCCAGTACACCGGCGCCCCGCCGGCCTCCCAGCACCGCCCCCACGCCACCTTGAACCCACGGTCCCTGGCGCGTTCCGCCGCCTCATACGCCAGGCGGCTCTTCCCAATCCCTGGGTCTCCGGCAAGGAGAAACAGCCGTCCGCTCCCGGACGCTGCATCGTCGAGCCCGGCCAGCAGCTCACCCAGCTCGCCGTCCCGCCCCACCAATACCGGTGCCGCCCTCGGCCGACCTTGCATCCGCCCCCCTGCGCCCGCTAATCCCGATTGTGCCGACGCCAGCGCTGCAGCGGAAGCCGGCCAGCTTGCTTCTGCGGGCTCTGTAAACCAATTTGTAAACGGGACGCAGCGGGACTGGCTCGCCGAATATTTGCGGCTGGCAGTGGTGCCTACCGCACCGGTCGCCGCATGCAGATCGTCTGGTTCTGAATGCCCTGCTTCCGCCACAGTTTCTGGCCGAACGGGCCGTGGGGTTTCTCCCCGCGAACCTTACCCCGGGCCAGGCCGCCGATGGCCAGCCTGGCCCGCGGCTGGGTCCCCGAACACGCCGGGCGGCGTGGCCAGCGGCGGCGGACGTCTCTCTTTTCTCTTTCCCGTCCGGGCAGGGGCCCCGGGCGTGCGCTGGAGCCCCTGCCCGAGCGGACGGGTCAGGGCGTGGGGTCGGTGACCGCGGCGCCGAAGATGTCCGAGTTGCCGAACGTGGCCGGGCAGTCCGCCTGCGGGGCGGGCTTGGGAGCCGACGTGCCGGTGCGCAGCGACAGCCGCCACGCGTCCAGCTTTGGACAGTCAGCGGCACGGCGGACGTCGTTCCACACCCCGACCGCGCCCGCGCGGGTGGCGGCGGTGTACACGTAGTCGCCGAGGAACTCCGCCTGGAGGTTGTTCTGCGACGATGCACGCGGGTCACCGACCGAACCCCGGGCCAGGGTGCCGAACGCGCCGATCGTCCCGCCGGTCACGTCCGCGTGCAGGATCACGCCGACCAGGCCCCGCGGGGAACTGGTGTTGTTTTGATACGGGGTGGTGAACGCGTTGTAGGTGATGTACACGTCGGTGCCGTTGGGTGAGATCGCCGGTGCGGTGTAATACGGCCGGTCACCGGGGGTGAGCGGCACCGCGCTCGGCCCGCTGAACGACGCGCCGCCGTCGGTGGAGGTCATCAGCAGCAGCTGCTCGTGGTTCAGCCCCTGCCTGCCGTCCGCCCAGGTCAGCACGATCCGGTTGGTCGCGTCCGCGCCGGCGGGCGCGCCGTTGGCGATGTCCGCGCTCGGCGCGAAGGCCAGATCGTTACGCGCGCCGGCGATGCCGTCCATCACCGGACGGCCGATGACCGGGTCGAAGACCCCGGGATCGACGGCAGCCGAGACGAGCGTCGGCCCGGTGAAATGCGCCGCGCCGTCGGTCGACTTGTACATCATCTCGAACGACACCCCGCCCCGGCTGCCCACGCCGAACACGTACACGTTGCCGTGGCTGTCGGTCCGGACGGTGCAGCCGTCGGGCTGGCTGTTGATGCCGTTGTTGGTCGCCGGGCCGACCTGCTTCTGCACCCAGGTGCTGCCGCCATCGGCGGACCGGGCCACGATCAGCGGGACCGGGAAGGCCGGGCCGCGGCTGTTGCTACGGAAACTCGCCCAGCAGACGTAGACATTGCCGAAGAACGGGCTGGTCTGCGCGTTGTCCGCCCAGATCTGCTCCTTGTCGGAGAAGGTCGTGTTGCTCTGCTTGGAGATCACCACCGGGTTCATCCAGGCCGACGCGTCCCCCGTGGCGGCCGCCTGGGGGTTGTCGGTACGTGAGATGGCGATTCCCTCGAAGCCCTTGAGCGTCTCATCACGGCTGACGGTGGCGAAGTTCGACGTCAGGTTCGAGTAGTACAGCCGGGAGCCGTTCGCCCACGAGAACGTGCCGTCCGCGCCCGGGCGCGGCCCGAACGCGAGACCCGGGTCCCCGTCGGCGACCAGGCCGTGCTCGAAGTAATGCGGCAGCGTGCCGATCGGCCCGGCATGCGCCGCGCAGGCGGCCGGGCCAAGGCAGTCCCGCGCGCTCCACCCCGTGTACGTCGGTTGCGTCCACGACTGGCCGCCGTTGAATGAGAAGTAGACCCCGGAGACGCCGACACCATGCGTGAACGGGCATGTCGTCGGATCACCCGCGTTGCACGCCTCCATGTCGATTTCGTCATTGGAGCCAGCCACGACCAACGACGGATCATGCGCGTCGATCGCCACGGCCGGCTCGTTCTGCTTGTTCTGCGAGAATGGAGACGTCGGGCTGCCCACCGTGACCAGCGTGCCCGTGGCCGGCGGATCCGCGACCGGTTCGGCCATGGCCGTCCCCGCCATGGCCAGTACCAGGAACAACGACGTCCCAGCCGCAGCAAACCTCAGTGTTCGCATCGACCCTCCCTTGCCGTGAAAAGGGCCATGCGTCCCGGCCCCTTTCAGCCTGTATGTCACGGTTACCCAGCCTGGACCTTCCAGGCGGGCCGCGGCAAGAGCGTCACCCTTTTGTGACAGCACCCGCCGCAGCGGGCAGCCATTCCGGCCGTTCGCCAATGCGCGATATCAAGCACGAATCCCCGGGTTCGACTGGCCGCTGCAACACTGCCGGTAGATGACCACTTGCGGGTTAACCCCCAGGCGGCGGCCGCCAGGGCTTTCAGGTGCCACGCGCTGGCCAGCTGGGCGTCGACCTCCTCCGGGTCGGCGCCGGAGGCCGGCTGGTACGGCAGGCGAACTTGCCGTGGCAGCGCGCAAACGATCCGCACGAAGGCAGACCCAGCCTTCGGGCGCCCCGCCGGCAATGCGCTAGCCACGCCCAGATGCATGGATGGTGAGGCGTTCAGATTTTCCAGATCTGCGCCTATTGCGGTCGACGTCGTTATGCACAGTTGGCCGCGCGTAACGGCGGGTACGCGTGCTGGCAGACACTACGCCTGGCTCACGATGCGTGACACGCTGGCGGTCTCCGGGCAGACGCTGACGGTGGGGCAACGGCTCCTGCCAGCCCGACCTCAGACCCCGGCGGCTTGCATGCCGCGCAGTTCGTGCTTGAGGTCCTTGATCTCATCGCGATACCTGGCGGCCACCTCAAACTGCAGTTCGGCCGCCGCGGCGTGCATCTGGTCGGTGAGTTCCTGGATCAAGGCGATCAGGTCGACGCGCGCATCACTGCCGCCCGTGCCCGCGGCGGCGCTGGCGGCACGCGCGCGGGACGACAGCCCGGGAACGGGTGTCTTGCCCCGGCTCTGCTGACGCCCGCTGCCGCCGATCAGCTTCGCGGTGTCCGCGTCCTCGCGGACCAGTTGGTCGAGGATGTCGGCGATCCGCTTGCGCAGCGGCGTGGGATCGATCCCGTGCTCGGTGTTGTAGGCGATCTGCTTGTCCCGCCTGCGGTTTGTCTCGTCGATGGCCCGTTTCATGGACGGCGTCACCTGGTCGGCGTACATGTGAACCTGGCCGGAGACGTTGCGCGCGGCCCGCCCAATGGTCTGGATCAGCGAGGTTCCCGAGCGCAGGAACCCTTCCTTGTCCGCGTCCAGGATCGACACGAGCGACACCTCGGGCAGGTCGAGTCCCTCTCGGAGCAGGTTGATCCCGACCAGCACGTCGTACTCGCCGAGCCGCAGCTCACGCAGCAACTCGACCCGCCGAAGCGTGTCAACCTCGCTGTGCAGGTAACGGGCCCGGATGCCCAGCTCAAGCAGGTAGTCGGTGAGATCCTCGGACATCTTCTTGGTGAGCGTGGTGACCAGCACCCGCTCGTTGCGATCCGCCCGCTCCCTGATCTCGTGCACCAGGTCGTCGATCTGCCCCTTGGTCTGCTTGATGACCACCTGCGGATCGATGAGCCCAGTCGGCCTGATCACCTGCTCGACAACTTCGCCGCCGACCCGCTGCAGCTCGTACGGTCCGGGGGTGGCGGACAGGTACACGGTCTGCCCGATCCGCTCGCCGAACTCATCCCAGGTGAGCGGACGGTTGTCGATCGCGCTCGGCAGCCGGAAGCCGTGCTCGACCAGGTTCCGCTTCCGTGACACGTCGCCCTCGTACATGGAGCCGATCTGCGGCACTGTGTTGTGCGACTCGTCGATGACGAGCAGGAAATCCTCGGGGAAGTAGTCGAGGAGCGTGTTCGGCGGGCTGCCCGGCTCGCGGCCGTCGATGTGCCGCGAGTAGTTCTCGATCCCCGAGCAACTGCCCACCTGGCGCATCATCTCGACGTCGTAGGTGGTCCGCATGCGCAGCCGCTGCGCCTCAAGCAGGCTGCCCGCCCGCTCCAGTTCGGCGAGCCGCCCGGCCAGCTCGGCCTCGATGCCAGCGATCGCCCGTTCCATCCGCTCCGGCCCGGCCACGTAATGCGAGGCCGGGAAGATGTACAGCTCCTGGTCCTCGCTGACCACCTCGCCGGTGAGCGGATGCAACGTCATCAGCCGCTCGACCTCGTCGCCGAACATCTCGATCCGGACGGCCAGCTCCTCGTACACCGGGATGATCTCGATGGTGTCGCCGCGCACCCGGAACGTGCCCCGGGTGAAGGCCAGGTCGTTCCTCGTGTACTGCATGCCCACCAGCTGGCGGAGCAGGGCGTCGCGCTCGATGACGCTGCCGATCCGCAGCCTGACCATCCGGTCCACGTACTCCTGCGGCGTGCCCAGGCCGTAGATGCAGGAGACCGACGCCACGACGATCGTGTCCCTGCGGGTGAGCAGCGAGTTGGTCGCGGAATGCCGCAGCCGCTCCACCTCGTCGTTGATCGAGGAGTCCTTCTCGATGTAGGTGTCGGTCTGCGGGATGTACGCCTCGGGCTGGTAGTAGTCGTAGTACGAGACGAAGTACTCGACCGCGTTGTGCGGCAGCATCTCGCGCAGTTCGTTCGCGAACTGCGCGGCCAGGGTCTTGTTGGGCAGCATGACGAGGGCCGGCCGCTGCAGCCGTTCGGTCAGCCAGGCGACCGTGGCGGTCTTGCCCGTGCCGGTGGCACCCAGCAGCACGGTGTCCTTCGCCCCGCCGGTAATCCGGCGCTCGATCTCGGCGATGGCCCGCGGCTGGTCGCCCGACGGCACCATGTCCGTGATCACCTCGAACGGAGCCACACTGCGCTGCAGGTCACTTACAGGGCGCATGACACCACTCCTCCCCCGCCGCCAACTACCCGGCGCACATACCCGTGACCCACCGCTTGCTTAGACACCGCAGGGTTCAACTCCGCCATCTGCCCACTGTATTTCCCGCCTCCGACATTCCGGCCTGGAGCGTGGGCTGGGGAGGGCGGGCCAGCGCGTCAAAGAGCCGAAGGCGAAGCGCAGGCCCGCCCTCCCCGGCCCGCGCGGATCACTTCTGCAAGGCGAGCGCGCGGTGCCGGAGTTCGGCCCAGAGTTCCCCGACCTGACGATCGAGCTCCGCCAGGGACCCCGAGTTGTCCACGACGATGGTGGCGATGGCCAGCCGCTGCTCCCGGCTCGCCTGCGCCGCCATCCGGGCCGTGGTCTGTTCCTCGGTCATGCCGCGCTCGCGCAGCAGCCGCTCGGCTTGGACGCGGGGCGGTACGTCGACGACCACGATCAGGTCGTAGAAGTCGGCCATGTCGCTCTCGGCGATCAGCGGGATGTCCTCGACCACGATCGCCCCAGCGGGCGCCGCCCTCTCCAGCTCGCGTATACGCTCCCCCACGCGAGGATGGACGATCGCGTTCAGCTTCGTCCGCAGCGCGTCATCGGAGAACACGATCTCGCCCAGCAGATTCCGGTCCAGCGTGCCGTCACGCGCCAGGACCTTGGAGCCGAACACGCCGATGACCTCGGCCAGCCCTTCAGTCCCGGGCTCGACGACCTCCCTGGCGATGATGTCCGCGTCTATGATCACAGCGCCCTGCGCTGCGAGCCTGCGCGCCACCTCGCTCTTGCCCGACGCGATCCCGCCTGTGAGCCCGACCATGAGAGATCGCACATCAGTCAGCTTAACGGGCATGGGATGCAGGGCGCAGCGCTCAGGCCCCCAGGGTCGCCAGCATGATCGACTTGATGGCGTGCATCCGGTTCTCAGCCTGCTCGAACACAATCGAGTGATCCGACTCGAACACCTCGTCGGTGACCTCGAGCGCATCCAGCCCGGTCGCGGCGAAGATCTCCTCGCCGACCTTCGTGTTCCGGTCGTGGAAGGCGGGCAGGCAGTGCATGAACTTCACGTCCGGGTTCCCGGTCGCGCGCACCATGTCCATGGTGACCTGGTAGTCGCGGAGCAGCGCGATCCGGTCCGCCCACAGCGCCGCGGGCTCCCCCAGCGAGACCCACACGTCTGTGTACAGGAAGTCGGCGCCGCGCACCCCTTCCTTGACGTCCTCGGTGAAGGAGATCCGCGCACCGGTCTGCTCGCCGATCCGCCGCGCCTCCTGGGTCACCGCGCTTGAGTTCCACAGAGCTCGCGGCGCGACCATGCGGACGTCCATGCCCATCATCGCCCCCGCGACCAGCAGCGAGTTGCCCACGTTGTTGCGGGCGTCCCCGCAGAACGCGAACGCGATCGGAGTATCGCGCTTCTGGCTGTGCTCACACATCGTCAGCATGTCGCAGAGGGACTGGGTGGGGTGCCACTCGTCGGTCAGCCCGTTCCACACCGGGATTCCCGCGGAGCTCCCGAGGATCTCCACGTTGTGCTGGGACGAGCCGCGGTACTCGATGCCGTCGTACAGCCGCCCGAGCACGCGCGCGGTGTCCTTGACCGACTCCTTGTGCCCGAGTTGCGAGCCCGCGGGGTCGAGGTAGGTGACGTGCGCGCCCTGGTCATACGCGGCCACCTCGAACGAGCAACGGGTGCGGGTGGACGTCTTCTCGAAGACGAGGGCTATGTTCTTGCCGCGCAGCCGGGGCTGCTCGGTGCCCGCCCGCCTGGCCTGTTTCAGCTCGGCGGCCCGATCCAGCAGGAACTTCCACTCCTCGGGGGTGAAGTCCAGTTCCTTGAGGAAGTTACGGGCAGTCAGGTTGACCGGCATCGGCGTTCCCACATCCCAGAGCCGTCACTGGACTGCCGCCGCCTCGCCGGAAGCGAGGCGGCGGCAGATCAGCTCTGTGCTCTGCTTAGCTTTGTCCACCGGACAGCTTGTCCCGCAGCGCGGCCAGTGCCTCGTCGGAGGCGAGGGCGCCACTGGGCGAGCCGCTGTCGCTGTCCCGGCTGGAGCTGGAACTCGAGCTGGAACTCGTGCCGGAGCCGGAGCCGGCCGGGCGGCGCGGGCCGCCAGACTGCTCGGTGCCGTCCTCGGCCTCGTCCTCGGACTTGCGGGCCTCGGCCACCTGGCGCCGGTGTGCCTCGAACCGGGAGCGCGCCTCCGCGTACTGGTGCTCCCACTCCTCGCGCTGGGTGTCGTAGCCCTCGAGCCACTCGCCCGACTCGGAGTCGAAGCCCTCCGGGTAGACGTAGTTGCCCTGCTCGTCGTAGGTGGCGGGCATGCCGTAGAGCGTCGGGTCGAAGTCGTCGCCGACCGCCTCGCCGATCGTGCCCTCGTTCGCCTGCTTCAGCGACAGCGAGATGCGCCGCCGGTCCAGGTCGATGTCGATGATCTTGACGAAGATCTCGTCGCCGACCTGCACCACCTGCTCGGGGATCTCGACATGCCGGTCCGCGAGCTCGGAGATATGCACCAGGCCCTCGATACCCTCTTCAACCCGCACAAAGGCACCGAACGGAACAAGCTTGGTGACCCGCCCAGGAACGACCTGGCCGATCTGGTGGGTCCGGGCGAACTGCTGCCACGGATCCTCCTGGGTGGACTTCAGCGACAGCGAGACGCGCTCGCGATCCATGTCCACGTCGAGCACCTCGACGGTGACCTCCTGGCCGACCTCGACCACCTCGCCCGGGTGGTCGATGTGCTTCCAGGACAGTTCGGACACGTGCACGAGGCCGTCCACGCCGCCCAGGTCCACGAACGCGCCGAAGTTGACGATGGAGGAGACCACGCCCTTGCGGATCTGGCCCTTCTGCAGCGTGTTGAGGAAGTTCTGGCGCACTTCGGACTGGGTCTGCTCCAGCCACGCCCGGCGGGACAGCACCACGTTGTTGCGGTTCTTGTCCAGCTCGATGATCTTCGCTTCGATCTCCCGGCCCACATACGGCTGCAGGTCGCGGACGCGGCGCATCTCCACCAGCGAGGCGGGAAGGAAGCCGCGCAGCCCGATGTCCAGGATCAGGCCGCCCTTGACCACCTCGATCACCGTGCCGTTGACGACCCCGTCCTCCTCCTTGATCTTCTCGATCGTGCCCCAGGCGCGCTCGTACTGCGCGCGCTTCTTGGACAGGATGAGGCGGCCCTCTTTGTCTTCCTTCTGCAGGACAAGGGCCTCGATGTGCTCGCCGGTCTTGACCACATCATGCGGGTCGACATCGTGCTTGATCGACAGCTCGCGAGAGGGGATGACCCCCTCCGTCTTGTAGCCGATGTCGAGCAAGACCTCGTCTCGATCGACCTTGACGACGGTTCCTTCAACGATGTCGCCGTCATTGAAATACTTGATGGTCTCGTCGATCGCGGCGAGGAAGGCCTCCTCGGACCCGATGTCGTTGACCGCTACCTTGGGGGTCGGGTGGGCCTGCGTGCTGCTCGTCATGTGTAGGTTGGCTCCGGCGGACAAAAGTGGTTTGGACGCGCTTGGACCGTCAGCCCGTCAGGCGGGGCTACAGGTGAACTGGATTTGCCTGGCCGACCTGACCAGCGACGGATAGCCTCTCGGCCGCCCGCAACTGTGCCTGGCCACGGCGGGACTGCACCAGAACACGGCGCAGCGCTCAGGATATGCAGAGCAACGGCAACCGGTCAATCTAAGCCGCCAACCTGTGACCTCGCCACCCCCCCACGCCGACCACCGCTGGCCCGCCCCGGCGTGGCCGGCCGCCACCCCCGTGCCACCCCCCGCGTCGGGCACTGCTGGCCCGGCCCAGCGTGGCCCGGGGGCGGGGCGGCCGGCGCGTAAAGAGCCGAAGGCGAAGCGCAGGCCGCCCCGCCCCCGGGCCACACCCCACGGAACCCTGTTCAATGCCCCGCTTCAGCCCAGCTTCGGCCGGTGCCGAGCGAGACGCTGAGCGGCACGTGCAGGTCGAAGGCGGCGCCCATGGTCTGCGTGACCAGCTCACTCAGGGCGGCCAGCTCGCCGGGGGCCACCTCAAAAACGAGTTCGTCGTGCACCTGCAGCAGCATCCGTGAGCCGAGCCCCTGATCGCGCAGCTCGCGGTCCACGCTGAGCATCGCCACCTTGATGATGTCGGCCGCCGATCCCTGGATCGGCGCGTTGAGCGCCATCCGCTCGGCCATCTCCCTGCGCTGCCTGTTGTCGGAGGTCAGGTCGGGCAGGTACCGGCGGCGGCCGAGGATGGTCTGCGTGTAGCCGTCCTTGCGGGCCTGCGCGACCACCTCGTTCAGGTAGTCCCGGACGCCGCCGAACTGCTGGAAATACTCATCCATCAGCACCCGCGCCTCATCCGGTGTGATACGCAGCTGCTGGGACAGCCCGTACGCGGACAGGCCGTAGGCGAGCCCGTAGTTCATCGCCTTGATCTTGCTCCGCAGCTCGCCGGTGATCGCCTCAGGCGGCAGGCTAAACACCCGGGACGCCGTCTCGGCATGAAAATCACGGCCCGTGCTGAACGCTTCCTCCAGCGCCTCATCCCCCGACAAGTGCGCCATGATGCGCAACTCGATCTGGCTGTAGTCGGCCGTGAGCAGGCAGTCATACCCGGCGCCGACGATGAAGCCCTGCCGGATCCGCCGGCCTTCCTCGGTACGGATCGGGATGTTCTGCAGGTTGGGGTCGGTCGAGGAGAGCCGTCCGGTGGCGGCGATCATCTGGTTGTAGGTGGTGTGGATCCGGCCGTCCTCGTCCGCCATCGGGATCAGCGAGTCCACGATGCTCTTGAGCCGGGCCACGTCCCGGTGCCGGAGCAGGTGCTCAAGGACGGGGTGGCCGGTCTGCGCGAGCAGCCCGGTGAGCGCCTCGGAGTCTGTGGTGTACCCCGTCTTGATCCGTTTGGTCTTCGGCAGGCCCAGCTCGGTGAACAGCACTTCCTGGAGCTGCTTGGGGGAGCCGAGGTTGAACTCGTGCCCGATGATCGAGAACGCGGCCTGCTCCGAGGCTTTCACGTCGCCGCCCAGGGTGGCCGACATGTCCGCGAAGTGATCCGTGTCCGCCGCGATCCCGGCCCGTTCCATCCGGGCGAGCACCTCCACCAGCGGCAGTTCCACGTCCCTGAGCAGCTCGGTCGCGCCGCGCCGGGCCAGGTCGCCGTCGAGCGCGTCGGCGAGTTCCGCGGTGGCCTGGGCCCGCACCACCAAGGCGGTGGCGGCTTGCACCGCCGAATCATCGTCCTCGCCGGACAGGTCCAGGGTCAACTGCCCGGTCGTGGCGGCGTTGTCGCGCAGTTCCTTATGCAGGTAGTGCAGGACCCGGTCGGCCAAGTCGAAGGAGCGCTGGCCAGGCAGGGCCAGGTAGGCGGCCAGGGCGGTGTCCGTGCCGAGGCCGGCCAGCTCCAGGCCGCGGGCCGCGAGCGCGTGCATCGGGCCCTTGGCGTCGTGCATGGCCTTGGGCCGGGCCGGGTCGGCCAGCCAGGCCGCCAGCGCGCCCTCATCCTCCTCGGTCAGGGTGACCGGGTCGAGGAAGGCCCCCGCGCCGTCCGGGGTGGCCAGCGCCAGCCCGTCCAGCACTCCGGTGCCGCGGCGCCAGCTTCCGCTGGCCGCCAGGCCGACCCAGCCCTCGCCGCTGGCGTGCTCCTCGAGCCAGCCGGCCAGCTCCCCAGGGCCCGGCAGCGAGACGTCGACATCGAACGCCTGGCCAGTTCCCTCGCCGGCGGCCGGCTCGGGGACGGCAGCAGCCCAGTCAATTCCGTTCGGGAGGGTGGTGTAAAGACGGTCCCTCAGGACGCGGAACTGCAGGGTGTCGAACAGCTGGTGGATCTGGTCCCGGTCCCAGGGGACGGGCCGCAGGTCATGCGGGCCGGCATCCAGCGGGACGTCCCTGGCGAGCTCGGTGAGCCGCCGGTTGCGCAGCACGTCCCCGAGGCGCTCGCGGAGGGCGTCACCCGCCTTGCCCTTGATCTCGCCGACCCGGTCGACGATCTCGGTCAGCGAGCCGAACTCAGCGACCCACTTGGCTGCCGTCTTCTCGCCGACACCCGGGATGTTGGGCAGGTTGTCGCTCGGGTCGCCGCGGATCGCGGCGAAGTCCGGGTACTGGACGGGGGTCAGGCCGTACTTGGCGGTGACCTCCTGCGGCGTGAAGCGGGTCATGTCGCTGATCCCGCGCCGCGTCATCAGCACCGTGACGTCGTCGTCGACCAGCTGCAAGGCGTCCCGGTCGCCGGTGACGATCAGCACCTCCATCCCAGCGGCCGTGGCCAGGGTCGCCAGCGTGGCGATGATGTCGTCTGCCTCGTAGCCGGCCATCGACAGCCGGGGGATGCCGAGCGCGTCGAGCACTTCGAAGATCAGGCTCAGCTGGCCACGGAAATCCGCGGGCGTCTCCCGGCGGTTCGCCTTGTACTCGACCCACTGCTCGTGCCGGAAGGTTGGCTCGCTGCGGTCGAAGGCCACCGCGACGTGGGTCGGCTGCTCGTCTCGCAGGACGTTGATGAGCATGGCCGTGAAGCCGTACACCGCGTTGGTCGGCTGCCCGGTCGTGGTGGAGAAGTTCTCCGCGGGCAGCGCGAAGAACGCCCGGTAGGCCAGGGAGTGGCCGTCGAGCAGGAGCAGCCGGTCGCGGTGGCCGCCCGGCGCGGCTGCCCCCCCGGCCGCTTTTTCCTTCGTCGCCACGAGGCGATCCTAGTCCCCTGGTCCGACAGACTGTGCCCCGCGAATCTGACCCACCCCCCGCTGAGCTGGAGGTGCCCGGCCGCCAGCGTGCGCTGGCGGCCGGGCACGGTGGGATGCCAGGTTAGCTGGCGAACTTGAAGATGGTCGTCGTGTCGTAGGGATGGCCTGGGTCCACCTCGGTGGACGGGAAGGCCGGCTGGTTGGGCGAGTCCGGGAAGTGCTGGGTCTCGAAGGTGTACCCAGCGCCCTGCCGGTAGGTGTGGTTGCCTATGCCCACCAGGTTGCCGGTGAGGAAGTTGCCCGCGTAGAACTGCACGCCCGGCTGGTCGCTCCAGACGGTCAGCTCACGGCCGCTGGCGGGATCGGTGGCGCGGGCGTCCAGGAGAAACCCGTCCAGCTTGGGACCGGTGTTGTTGATCACCCAGTTGTGGTCGTAACCCGGCCCGAACAGCAGCTGCTGGTTGGTGCCGTCGTTGATCCGGGCTCCGACCGCCGTCCCGTCCTTGTTGGTGAAGTCGAACGGCGTGCCGGACACCGACGCGAACTTGCCGTCGGGGATCAGCAGGGAGTTGACCGTCGTGATCTTGTCGGCGTTCATGTACACCTTCTGGCCCATGGCCGAGAGGGTGCTCTCCCCAGCGAGGTTGAAGTAACTGTGGTTGGTCAGGTTGAGCACCGTGGGCGCGTCGGTGGTCGCCGTGTAGTGGATCTTGAGGGCACCGCTGTTGTCCAGGGTGTAGGTCACGTGCACGGTGACATTTCCGGGGAAGCCGGTGCAGGCGCAGCTCGGCTCGAACGTCGAGCCTTCGTCACCGTTCGGGCTGACCAGCGTCAACTCCACGCCGACCTGGCCGTTGCCGGTGACCTTGGTGGCCGACCAGACCCGGTTCCCGAAGCCGACGAAACCGCCGTGCAGGGTGTTCCCGTTGTTGTTCTTCGGCAGCGTGTATGTGATGCCGTGCAGCGTGAACTTGCCGTTCGCGATGCGGTTGCCGTAGCGGCCGATGGTCTCGCCGAAGTACGGGCCACCACCGGCGGGCGGCGGCGGGCTGACCTCGTTGACGTACTCCTGCAGGGTCTTGAATCCGAGCACGACATCGGCGCTGTGTCCCCGCCGGTCCGGGACGTTGACCGACTGCACGATGCCGCCGTAGGTCAGGATCCTGACCTGCACACCGTCTTCGTTGGTCAGCGTGTAGCGGAAGACGGTCTCGGCCGGGTTGTACGGCCCGGCGGGAGCGGTACCGAACGGCTCGCTGGTCACGGACAGCTGGCCATGGGCGGCCTGCACGCTGGCCGGCGATGCGAACGCCTGGGTCATGCCGAGCGCCCCGGCACTCGCAAGCGAGACGGCCGCAGCCCCCCCGATGGTCGCTCTGATCATTCTTCGTCTGAACACTGGACGCATGGAGACTCCCTTCATTGGGTTTCCCGGGGGCTGGAGCGAGACCGCCCCCCCGGGGAATTGTTAACGCTCACCACAGCCAGCGCTAGCCTTTCGGCCAAGAACTTCTGATCTTTTCTGTTCGATCTTGTGGTGGCCTGTGGGGCCAGTGCGATACCCGCCGGTCTTCTGTGCAGGTGGGGCACGGGCCCACGTCCGTGCTTTAGTGCGCGCTGATGGCCAAAGACGATGTTCGAGGCGGACGACCCGCAGCCGGGCATCTCCCCGCACCACGCCACTCCGCGCGCGCCGCGCCGCGCCGCCTCGCGCGTGCGGCGCCGCGCCGTGCCGACCGGGCCCGGGGCACGACACCCCTAGGCTTCTCCTGCGGCGCGGAGGCGTCCGTCACATCGTCGGAGGTGCGGGTGGAGCAGGACAGCTCACGGCAGATCATCGCTGATTTCACGAATGCCAGCCGGGACAAGCTGGTCGGCCGCATGGGCATCGCCATCCTCGAGGCCACGGCCGACCGGGTGGTGGGCACCATGCCGGTCGACGGCAACACGCAGCCCTACGGCCTGCTGCACGGTGGCGCCTCGTGCGTGCTCGCGGAGACCCTTGGCTCGCTCGGCGCGGCACTGCACGCCGGGCCGGACCGGTTCACCGTCGGCATCGAGATCAGCGCGACGCATCACCGTGCCGCTGCTGCCGGGAGGGTAACCGGGGTCGCCACGAAATTGCACGGAGGCCGTACGGTCGCCACCTACGAGACCGTGATCAGCGATGACCGTGGCCGGCGGGTATGCACCGCGCGGCTTACCTGCGTGATCAGCGACCGGGTGCCTGGCGGTGGCCGGCCCATGGCCGCCCCCGACGCTGTGACCTCCCCGGCCAGCTGATGACGGTCTTGGCCGCGAGGCCTGCGACCGGCCAGCTCATCACCTGTCGTAATGCGCTGGATCCACGGCGCCACCTGGAGAACGGCGAGCTACCGGACGTTTGCCGCAAACCCTCGGGGGAATGACGGGTCCTTTGCGCCGCACCGGCGCACCTCGCTACCGTGGAGGGGAGGGCCCGGGGCAGCCGAGTAGAGAACATGTCGACCCGGGGAAGGCCGACACGGCACCAAAGGTGTGTCCCGGGCCCTTGAACAGCCTGGGCCCTTGAGCCCGTCTCGCGGCCACCGCGCGGCTGCGGCCCCGCGTAGCCCGGTCAATCCATGATCACGGGACATTCGGGGTCGCATATGACGCGAATGTTCCGTAGTAATCATGAAAACCTTCAACTCCTTGGCGGCTTCGCCTCCCCGCCGACCGCCTGCTAGCCGTCTGCGGCCGGCTTGGCGTCGGCGGGCTTGCCATCCGGCGCCTGCTGGCCGCCGACCGGTCCGGGAACCGGTGCCTTGCCGGAGTCCGCCGTCTTAGCGGAGTCCGCTGTCTTAGCCGTGTCCGCCGCCTTACCGGAGTCCGGCGCCATGGCGCCGTCCAGCAGCCTCTCGGCGACCGCCCGCATGGCCAGTCGCTGGTCCATCGACGTCTTCTGGATCCAGCGGAACGCCTCCGGCTCGGTGAGCCCGTGCTCGGCCTGGAGCTTCCCCTTCGCCCGGTCGAGGATCTTGCGCACCTCGAGCCGGTCCTTCAAGGTGGCGACCTCGGCCTCCAGCACGGACGTCTCCTGGAAGCGGCTGGCCGCGATCTCGATCGCGGGGACAAGATCCGCCTTGGTGAACGGCTTCACCAGGTAGGCCATGGCCCCCGCGTCCCGTGCCCGCTCCACGAGTTCCCGCTGGGAGAACGCGGTGAGGATGACTACCGGAGCGATGTGATCCGCGGCGATCCGCTCGGCCGCGGAGATCCCGTCCAGAATCGGCATCTTGACATCGAGGATGACGAGATCAGGTCGGAGCTTTGTAGCGAGCTCGACGGCGGCTTCGCCGTCGGCGGCCTCCCCGGCCACCACGTACCCTTCCTCTTCAAGCATCTCCTTGAGGTCAAGCCGGATTAGCGCCTCGTCTTCGGCGATTACAACACGCAATGGGGTCTGGCT
Source organism: Streptosporangiaceae bacterium (assembly GCA_036394075.1). Lineage (GTDB taxonomy): Bacteria > Actinomycetota > Actinomycetes > Streptosporangiales > Streptosporangiaceae > JAWWPY01. The sequence goes on along the minus strand of DASWFT010000556.1, from coordinate 614 downwards.
CACGGGCACGAGCGTACCCGTACCGGGTAGATTGTCGTTCGGCCGACCGTCCCTATGGCGGCAGGCCAGGCCCCGGTAGACCAACTGGCAGAGTCCATGGTCTCAAACACCATGCAGTGTGGGTTCGAATCCCACCCGGGGCACCCGTCAGCCGCGGGCGTCGGCCGCCCGAAGTGTACGGCTTGAGGCTTTCGTTAGCCGGGAAGCCCGGTGCGGCCGCCCGGTTACGAGGGCGGGAGGCCAGAAACCCCCGCATCGGGACCGACGACGTCGCCGATGCGGTGCACGCGCAGCGCATTGGTGGTGCCCGGGCTGCCCGGCGGGGTGCCCGCGACGATGACCACCAGGTCGCCCTTGTCGCAGCGCCCGATGCCGAACAGCGCGTTGTCCACCTGGTGCACCATGTCGTCGGTGTGCGTCACAGGCGGCACGATGAAGGTCTCCACGCCCCAGGTCAGCGCGAGCTGGCTGCGGGCGCTGGGCAGGGGGGTGAAGGCGAGCAGCGGGATCGGCGAGCGGTACCTGGCCAGCCGCCGTGCCGTCTCGCCCGTCATCGTGAAGGCCACCAGGGCCTTCGCCCCGACGATCGCCCCGACCTCCGCGGCGGCGCGCGT
>DASWFT010000555.1:0-6101 GCA_036394075.1 Streptosporangiaceae bacterium | reverse complement strand
CCACCAGACCGCTCGTCGAAGGCCCACGAACCTCACACCGACAGCCCATGAACCTCACACCGACAGCCCATGAACCTCACACCGGCGGCCCATACGAGGCCCGGCCGGGGCCGCTGCCCGCGCCCCTGTCGGCTGGCTGGCAGTATTCCCCCATGCGCGACGTTCGCGATCCGCTGCTCCCGCTCCGAGCGGCTGCTGCCGCCCGGGACGCCGCGGGCCTGGGACGTTCGCTGCGGCCCCGTGATCCTGGACCCGACGGCATCATCGACCTGGCCTCCAACGACTACCTGGGGCTGGGCCAGGACCCCCAGGTGGTCGAGGGGGCGGTGTCCGCCGCACAGCAATGGGGCGCGGGCGCGACCGGGTCACGCCTGGTCACCGGGAGCACTGGATTGCACGCCACGCTTGAGCAGGCTCTGGCCGGGTTTGCCGGGGCGGCGGCGGCACTGGTGTTCTCCTCCGGATACCTGGCCAACCTCGCGGTCGTGACGGCGCTCGCGACAGCCCTGGATCCCGGGACAGCCCTGGACCCCGGGGGAACCCTGGTGGTGTCGGACGAGGCCAATCACGCATCCCTGATCGATGCCTGCCGGTTGTCGGCCGCGCGCGTCGCGATCGTCGGGCACGGGGACGTGGCCGCGGTCGACCGTGCCCTCGCCGGCCGGACTGAGCCGGCGGCCCTTGTCGTCACCGAGTCGGTCTTCTCGGTGCACGGCGACCTGGCCCCCGTCACCGCGCTGCACGCGGCGGCCCGGGCCCACGGCGCGGTGCTGGTGATCGACGAGGCGCACGCCTTCGGCGTGCTCGGCCCGGGCGGCCGGGGAGCGGCCTATGGCGAGGGCATCGCGGGTGAGCCGGACGTCGTCCGCACCGTCACCCTGTCGAAGGCACTGGCGGCCCAGGGTGGCGCGGTGCTCGGCGCGGCCGAGGTGATCGAGACGTTGATCAGCACCGGACGATCGTTCATCTTCGATACTGGCCTTGCGCCGCCAGCCGCGGGCGCAGCGCTGGCCGCCCTCCGCGTGCTCACGGAGCGCCCGGAGATCGCCCGTGACGCGGCCCAGAAAGCCAGGCGGCTCGCGGACATGGCGCAACGGCAGGGCCTGCAGGCGTCACGGCCGGCCGCCGCGGTGGTCAGCGTACTGCTCGGCGCGGCGGAGACAGCCGTGGCCGCGCAGCAGATCTTCGCTGCCCGCCGCATACGGGTCGGCTGCTTCCGGCCGCCCTCCGTCCCTCCTGGGCGCTCCTGCCTGCGGCTCACGGCCAGGGCGAGCCTGTCCGAGGCGGACTTCGCCACCGTGGGGCAGGCGCTGGCCACGCTGCGGGATCATGTCCGGATGGCCGGCCCGGCGGGAAGGAACTGACGTGATCGCTTCCCCAGCGATGAGTGAGGCCGACGGCCCCCTGCCGGGCGAACAAGTCCCCAGGATCCCCAAGTACTACGCGGTCAAGCGGCAGCTTCTGGAGCTGACCGAGGCGATGGCCCCGGGCAGCCCGGTCCCGCCCGAGCGGGAGCTCGCCCACCAGTACGGCACGTCGCGGACCACCGTGCGCCAGGCCCTGGCCGAGCTCGTCGTCGAGGGGCGGCTACTGCGCATGCAGGGCAAGGGCACGTTCGTGGCCAAGCCGAAGGTCGCTCAGCTCCTCGAGCTGGCTAGCTATACCCAGGGCATGCGGGCGCACGGCCTGCATCCGCAGACCAGGATCCTGGACACCGGCTACGTCCCGGCCGACGACCAGCTGGCCGAACTTCTCGGCATCCGGCCGGGCAGCCGCGTGCTGCGCATCCACCGGCTGCGGCTCGCCGACGGCGAGCCGATGTCCACCGACGTCTCGCACCTGCCCGCCAGGCGCTTTCCGGGACTGCGCCGCAACCTCGACCGGCACGCCTCCCTCTACGAGGCGCTGGCCACCGCGTACGGGATCCAGCTGGCCGAGGCAATAGAGACCATCGAGACGGTGCTCGCCGATCCCAGGGAGGCCCGGCTGCTCGGAGTCGACGTGGGCCTGCCGCTCCTGCTGCTGTCCAGGCAGGCGTTCGACGTCTCGGGCACGCCGGTGGAGTGGGCCCAGTCCAGGTACCGTGGCGACAGGTACAAGCTGGTGACCCGGCTGCACCGGGCTGACCAACCCCGGGCTGACCAGCACGGGGCCGACCCACGCCCGGGCGGCCGCCCCGCGGACCTGAGGTAGGTAGCGCCATCACCGTCGTCATCGTCAGCGGCACGGGCACCGGCGTGGGCAAGACGGTGGTCACGGCGGCCCTGGCCGCGCTGGCCCGGGCCCGCGGCGAGAGCGTGGCCGTTGTCAAGCCCGCGCAGACCGGCCTGCCCACCGGAGCCGACGGCGATCTGGCCGACGTGTCCCGTCTGGCCGGGATCACCGACACCCATGAGCTGGCCCGGTTCCCCGACCCGCTCTCCCCCGAGGCCGCGGCCCGGGTCGCCGGCCTGCCACCGCTGGACCTGGCCGCCGCCGCCGATGCCGTGCGGGGACTGGCGGCCAGCCGGCAGCGCGTGTTCGTCGAGGGCGCTGGCGGGCTGCTTGTCCGTTATGATCCGGCGGGCGGTACCGTCGCCGACCTGGCGCTGGCTCTCGGCGCGCCGGTTCTGGTGGTGGCCGCGCCCGGTCTCGGCACGCTGAACCACACCGCGCTGACACTCGAAGCACTGGCCTCCAGGGGTATAACGCTCGCCGGGCTCGTCCTGGGATCATGGCCGGAAAAGCCAGGATTAGCAGAACGAAACAACCTCACTGACCTCGAATTCCTCACCCGCCGGCGAATATATGGCGTGCTCAAAGCGGGCGCGGGGGGACTCGGCCAGGCCGCGTTCCTCAGCCTGGCCCGCAGCGGCCTGGCCCCCGTGCTCGGTGGCTGCTTCGATCCGGCCCTATTCCGGGAGACCAACGCATGGCCGAAGGAGCTGGTGTGACCGACGACATCCTGGACCAGGCACGCGGCCAGGTCCTCGAAGACGGCCGCGGGCTTGACACCCGCCAGGTCCTACGCTGCCTCCAGCTGCCCGACGAGCGCCTCGGCGACCTGCTGTCACTCGCGCACGAGGTGCGGGTGCGCTGGTGCGGCCCCGAGGTGGAGGTTGAGGGGATTGTGTCGGTGAAGACCGGCGGGTGCCCCGAGGACTGCCATTTCTGCTCGCAGTCCGGCCGGTTCGAGTCCCCGGTGCGCTCCGTCTGGCTCGACATCGCTGAGCTGGTGGCGGCGGCACGGGAGACGGCCGCCACGGGAGCGACCGAGTTCTGCATCGTGGCCGCGGTCCGCGGACCCGACGAACGGCTGATGGCCCAGGTCGGTGCCGCCGTCCGGGCGATCACAGCCGAGGTGGCCGTGAATGTCGCCTGCTCGCTCGGCATCCTCACCGCCGACCAGGCGGCCGAGCTGGCCGCGCTCGGCGTGCACCGTTACAACCACAACCTGGAGACCGCCCGGTCGTACTTCGGGCACGTGGTCACCACGCACGGCTGGGAGGACCGGTACGCCACCTGCGAGCTGATCTCCGCGGCCGGGATGGAACTGTGCTGCGGCGGGATCATTGGCATGGGCGAGACGGTGCAGCAGCGCGCGGAACTGGCCGCGGAACTCGCCTCGCTGGGGCCGGACGAGGTGCCGCTCAACTTCCTGAACCCCCGCCCCGGCACCCCGCTGGGCGACCGTCCCCTGGTCGCCGGCCCCGAGGCACTGCGGACTATCGCGGCCTTCCGGCTGGCCCTGCCACGCACCGTGCTGCGGTACGCCGGGGGACGTGAACTCACCCTCGGGGACCTGGGCACGGAGGCCGGGATGCTGGGCGGCATCAATGCCATCATCGTCGGCAACTACCTCACCACACTGGGCCGTCCAGCACATCAGGACCTCGACATGCTCAACCGTCTCCAAATGCCCATCAAGGCACTGTCAGCCACGCTCTGACCTGCCTGTCGCCGTGTGACCCAGGGTCTACGGCGCCCACTCAGCGGCTGTATCCAGTACACCGACTACAGCAAACCATTGCAGTGCGCGGGATTCCGTCGCACCATGGACGGCAGCAACGTGACATACGTCACCCGCGCGCCCCCCGCCCGCGCAGTTGCCAGGCAGGTGCGCGCGCCGTCACCCGTGGGAGAGGACGCAATGGCGCACCAAAGTTCGCCCCGTAGGCACCTCGTAGCCTGGGTCTTCGTCTCGATCCTGTTAGTCATCGCGGTGGCCGGAACCCTCGTGGTGCCGATCTACGCACGCAGCACTCCGAAACTCGGCGACTTCCCCTTCTTCTACTGGTACCAGCTTCTCTGGGTGCCCCTCGTCGGGATCTTGTCCTGGATCGCCTACCTGCTGGTCAGGTCCTCCGACGCCGGATCCGCCAGCTCCGCTGCGGGCGGGCCGCAGGCCGCCGCCCCTGGCACCCGGCCGGACGACGCTGGGGGGGCGCTGTGACTCACGTCAACGCGGTCTCGTTCACCATCCTCGTCGTCTTGTTCGTAATCGTCACCGTCGTCGGCTTCGCGGCCGCCCGCTGGCGCCGGGCCGAGAGCCTGCTGCACCTGAACGAGTGGGGCCTCGGCGGGCGTGGCTTCGGCACCTTCGTCAGCTGGTTCGTGCTCGGCGGCGACCTGTACACCGCGTACACCTTCATTGCCGTGCCAGCGCTGGTGTACGCCACCGGCGCGGCTGGGTTCTTCGCGCTGTCCTACACGATCATGGTCTTCCCGATCGTGTTCGTCTTCGCCCCGCGGCTGTGGTCCGTATCCCGGGTGCACAACTACATAACGCCGGCTGACTTCGTGCGCGGCCGGTACGGCTCGCGCGGGCTGGCGCTGGCCGTCGCGCTCACCGGCATCCTCGCCACCATGCCGTACATCGCGCTCCAGCTGGTCGGCATGCAGGCGGTGCTCACGGTGATGGGGGTAGGCGGCACGTCGTCGAATACCTTCATCAAGGACCTGCCGCTGCTGATCGCGTTCATCATCCTGGCCGGCTACACCTTCGTATCCGGGTTGCGGGCTCCGGCGCTGATCGCGTTCTTCAAGGACACCCTGGTCTACGTGATGATCATCGTCGCGGTCATCTACATCCCGATCCGGCTCGGCGGCTGGAACCACATCTTCAACGCCGCTGGCACGCACCTGGCCAAGACCAACCCCAAGACGGGCAAGCCGTTCGGCAGCCTCATCCTGCCCTCCGCCGGCGAGTGGGCCTACGCCACGCTGGCACTGGGTTCCGCCCTGGCCCTGTTCATGTACCCGCACGCGATCACTGGCGTCTTCGCCGCCAGGAAGCGCAACGTGATCAGGCGGAACATGGCGCTCATGCCCGCCTACTCGCTGGTGCTCGGCCTCGTCGCGCTGCTCGGCTACATGGCGCTCGCCGCGCCGGGCGTGCCGGCGGCGGTCAAGGCCCACGGTGCGAACGCCCAGCTGTCGGTGCCGTTCCTGTTCCAGCAGATGTTCCCGAGCTGGTTCGCGGGCGTCGGCTTCTCGGCGATCGTCATCGGCGCCCTCGTCCCGGCGGCGATCATGTCGATCGCGGCCGCGAACCTGTTCACCCGCAACATCTACATGGAGTTCTTCAACCGCGGTGCCAGCCCGGCCAACCAGACCCGGGTCTCCCAGTTCGTCTCGCTGCTGATCAAGGCGGGCGCCCTAGCCTTCGTTTTCGCCCTGCCCAAGACATTCTCGATCAACCTCCAGCTGCTGGGCGGGATCTGGATCCTGCAGACCTTCCCGGCCATCGTGGTCGGCCTGTACACCCGGTGGTTCCACCGGTGGGCCCTGGTCCTTGGCTGGGCCACGGCCATGGTGTTCGGCACGATCGCGGCCTACCGGGTCCCCACACCGGGCACACCGGGCTCGCATTTCGGTGGGTCTACCGACACGGTGCCGCTGATCGGGCACACCATGTACATCGCGGTCACGGCGTTCGTCATCAACCTGGCGGTCACCGTTGTGCTGACCTTGATCTTCCGGGCATTGCGGCTGCCGGCCGGGACCGATGAAACTCAGCCCGGCAATTACGTCGCCGATCCAGAACCGGCCAGCGCGGCACCGGTTCTCGCCGGGGCAACAGCAGACAGTTCCTGACCCTCGGCGGCACCCGCCGCCTCGCA
>DASWFT010000554.1:0-2025 GCA_036394075.1 Streptosporangiaceae bacterium | reverse complement strand
GCATACCACCGTCCTGTCCGCCTGGCCCGCGCCGCAGCCGAGACTGTCGCCGCTCTGATCCCAGTCACATAGCAAGGGCGCAAGCCATTCTTTGATCCGAGTCTGGCCAGCGCATGGCTGGCGGCTTTGGACAGGCCAAGTCGGCGGCTCCCGGGATCGTGTGCTCCGGTCGGATCGCTAGGTCGGGAACTCACGAGTGGCCATCACCGAGGGTGAGCGAATGCCGCGATGGTGTTTCGCGAATCTGGCGGCTATGAAGGGCAGCCACGACGACGTTTGGGGGTGTCTGGTCCGGAAGCTCTTGGCCCTACCTGTCAGGCTGTCGTGAGACACCCGGGTGCCCCGGGTCCACCGTGTAGGGCGTGACAGGAGAACAGTCTCGTGAGTAGTGGCGTCTCGGCCCTTCAAGGTTCACCAGATCCGGCGGCCGGCGATGTGATCGATCCGGCGGCGCGTCCGGTCCGCCGGTCGTTCACCGCGGAGTACCGGGCGCGGGTGGTCGCCGAGTACGAGGCGGCCCCGCACGGGCAGAAGGCCGCGGTGCTGCGGCGGGAGGGCCTGTATCAGTCCCAGATCCGGGAATGGGCGGCTGCTCGTGATGAGCTGGGCCGGGGAGCGCCTGCGCCCCGGCGGCCGCACCGGGCCAGGCCTGCCTCCGGCAGGAAGGATGATCCTGGCCGGCTGCGCGCGGAGAACCAGCGGCTGACCCGCGAGCTGGCCAGATCGCAGGCGGTGGTGGAGATCATGGGAAAACTGCAAGGGCTCTTGGAGACCATCTCCGAGAGCACGGGCACGCCGCCGCCAGCGGCGACGCGGTGAGCACTGCCTTCGCTGAGTTGCGCGAGGCGGGGATGCCGGTCACGCGGGCCTGCGCGCTGACCGGGCGGGCCCGGGCTACCCACTACCGTCACGCCCGCGGGCCGGCGCACGGGCCGCGGGCGGCCCGCGCGGTGCCGGGCAACGGGCAGGCGCTGTCGGCCGCGGAGCGGGAATCGGTGCTGGCGCTGATCAATTCCGAGGCGTACGCGGACCTGTCGGTCGGCCAGATCTGGGCCCGCGAACTGGACGCCGGCAACTACCTGTGCTCGGCCTCCGCCATGTACCGGATCGCCCGGGCCGCAGGGCAGAGCAGGGAACGCCGCCGCCAGGCCACCCACCCGGCCAAGACCAAGCCCGAGCTGCTGGCGGCCGGGCCGTCGCAGGTCTGGACCTGGGATATCACCAAGCTCCGCGGCCCGGCCAGGGGAATCTTCTACCAGCTGTATGTCCTGATCGACATCTACTCCCGGTTCAACCCGTCCTGGATCATCTCCCCGGTTGAGGACTCCCAGCTGGCGAAGGACTTCATCGACGAGGCCATCGAGCGTAACGGCACCGCCCCGCACACCGTGCACGCCGACCGCGGCACGTCGATGACGTCCAAGCCCGTGTCGGCGCTGCTGACCGACCTGGGCGTCACCCGCTCGCACTCCCGGCCCCGGGTGAGCAATGACAACCCGTTCTCCGAGGCGCAGTTCAAGACCCTGAAGTACCTGCCGGAGTTCCCGGCATCCTTCGCCTCGCTGGCCCACGCCCGCCAGTTCTGCGCCGGTTTCTTCCACGAGTACAACTACATTCACCGGCATTCCGGGATCGCCTGGCACACCCCGGCCTCGGTCCACTTCGGTACCTCCGGCGCGGTCGACCAGGCCCGGCAGAACACGCTCACCGCCGCCTACCACAACCACCCCGAGCGGTTCGGCCGCCGGCCACGTCCGCCGGTCATGCCGCCCCAGTTCTGGATCAACCAGCCAGAACAACATCCAACTCTAATAAACTTACCGTAAATGTCTCATTTGACTTGACAGATTCCGGCGCCTGGCTGACGGGATGCCTGAATGGCGCCTAGCGGGCCTGCCCGTCGCCGTCGGAGCGTAGTGAAGAGCATGAAGAAGCTCGCAATCCTGAACGACCCGCCCCACGACGCTGAGGCGGGCTGCTGCGTACGTGCGTGGACGACCGGGGGGATCGCCGAGGATCACCTCG
>DASWFT010000553.1:0-2169 GCA_036394075.1 Streptosporangiaceae bacterium | reverse complement strand
GCTGACTGCCGCAGGACTGCGTCGAGGTTCTCTCGCTGCTCGGTGCTCACGGAGGATCTCCCTTCGGTTGGGGTCGGTTCGGCAGCGCCCCCAGGGGGACTCGCCCATGTCAATCCGCTGCTGAAATTTCCTGCCGGGAGGCGGGCCACTGTCAGGCTTGCCGCCAGGCAGGTGAGGAGGCGTCACCTGATCACGGTGATTCGCGCGACCGGGGCACCGCAGACCCGATCTTCCATAGACAGGCGTGAATGTGCTGGTTGCAGCCGCTTTTGTGTCACCTTGGATTGCGCTAGTACGCGTGCCGGTGACAGCGCGCCTGGGCGGGCGGTTACGTGCACGATCGTCCCTGAGCCCTGCTGCTGCATGTGCGGTGCCGCCTGGCTCAGTAATTCGATGGGTGCAGGGAGATGGCCGCCGAATAGATCCTCGATGCGGGCCAGGGTCCGGCGGGTCGCCGCCACGGAAAGCTGCTGCCCGACGACCTGGACAGCAGCGCACTGTAGCGGTCCATCGGCGGCAGCTGAGCCAGCCACGCCCGCGGATCGAATCGAGTCGCTCATCGATCAGCCGGGCCAACACCGGATCGGCGCCGCGCAGGTAGGACCGCGCCTGCGCCAGCCACCCGGCACGGCCGGAATCCCCGGTCACTGGGCCCGTTCCCGGCTGGCGTCGGCTTGTGCCGTTGTTACTCTGCCAGGTGCCGGGGCGGGGTCCGCTTCTGGCCCAGTGGCCCGGGGCGGAGCAGGGGTGCCACCGATGGCCGCGCCGCCGGCGAAGATGCCGGCGATCCACCAGAACGCGGTGTCGTAGCCGTGCGCCAGGGCCAGGCCGGTCAGGGCCTGGCGGCCGATCAGCCGGGCCGTGGCAAGGTGCGCGGTGATGTAGGAGGTGACGGCCGCGGCGAAGATCTTGAGGCTGGGTCACATCACGCGGGCCTGGCCGCCCATCCTTGCCTGGCGGCCGCGGCTGCTGGCCCGCAATATCACCGGAATCGGGTGGCAGCCGCTTACCTCGATGGCCGGTAGCTTCGGGCGCACTCGATTACCTAGCCAGTTACCGGGGACCCGGGTTCCCGGGCGCGATCTGCATCAAGGAGGACCAGCAGTGAGCACGACTGCCATCCCTGACCGTTTCACCACGCTGCCGGATGAGCCCGCGCTGCAGACGACCGTGACGGCGCTGGAGGAGCACGGGTTCAGCGTCGAGGTCGTCGGTAATCTCGATGCCGCGCGCCAGGCGGTGCTGGCCCGCATACCGGAGGGCTCGTCGGTGATGACCAACACCTCGGTGACGCTGGACCAGACCGGGCTCGCGGACGCGATCAACGACGGCGCCGGCCGGTGGGAGTCGGCGCGCAACAAGATGTTCGCGCTGGACTTCGCGACCCAGGCGCAACAGATGAAGGCGATCGGCGGCCAGCCCGACTACGCCCTCGGCAGCGTGCACGCCATCACCCGCGACGGCACCCTGGTCATCGCGTCGGCGTCGGGCAGCCAGCTTGCCTCCTACGCCTGGGGCGCGGCCAACGTCATCTTCGTGGTCGGCGCGCAGAAGCTGGTACCCACGCTGGCAGCGGCGCACGAGCGGATCTATCAGCACAGCCTGCCGCTGGAAGACGCCCGCGCGCAGGCCGCCTACGGGCAGCACAGCCAGGTCGGGAAGATCCTGGAGATCCACCAGGAGCTGCCCGGCCGCATCCACGTGGTCCTTATCCGCCAGCAGATCGGCTTCTAAACTGCCGAGCCAGCCGGATCTGCCCTCAGCCACCAGGAGGTGGCCCGTGACTCTCAACGCAACGCCGGACGACCGCGAGCTGGCCCTGGCGCCGCTGGACGAGAAAGCCGATCATGTTCGTGGCTCGCCCGCCGGCCGCCTGATCATCGAGTACGGCGATTACGGGTGCCCGTACTCGCGGCAGGCGTTCCATGCGATCGAGCGAGCCGAACAGCAGCTGGGCGGAACGTGCGGTTCGCGTTCCGGCATTTCCCGCTGACCGGTATCCACCCGCACGCCCTCGCCGCGGCGGCCGCGGCTGAGGCCGCCGCGCGGCAGGGCCGGTTCTGGGACATGCACGAGCTGCTGTTCCACCGGCAAAAGGCGCTCGAGGACGGCGACCTGCGCGGGTACGCCGCCCAGCTTGGCCTGGACGTGGCGGCGTTCGACCGGGAC
>DASWFT010000552.1:0-4805 GCA_036394075.1 Streptosporangiaceae bacterium | reverse complement strand
GCCCGCGCCCGGGTGGGCCGCGGTCCAGGCCGCGTTGACGGCGGAGATAATGGGCCCGTCCGGGACGCGGGCCAGGTCGGTGGGGTTGGTGGGAGATTGCCCGTGCTTGGCCGAGATGATGATCGCCGTGCTGGCGGCCAGACCCTGCGCCCGGATCTCGGATACCATCGCGCCGACCTCGGTATTGATGTAGTTGAGCGCGCGCACGAGCAGCGGGCCTGGCACGGTGCCGCCGGGCAGGTAGCCGCCCGTCAGGCCGTCCGAGGTCGGCAGCTTCTCGGCCGTCGAGACCGTCTGGAAGTTCAGGCCGAAGATGCCCGGCACCCCGACGTGGCTGGTCCGGCTGTGGTTATAGCCGTCGATCTCGTTGAGGATGGCCTGGACCTTGTAGGAGTCGTACTGCATGGTCGCGGCGTTGTCGTTCGTCCAGTCCTGGCCGGCGGGGTAGCCGATGGCCTGGCTGTTGATCTCAGGGGTGAAGTAGTCCTGGACGCCCGTCCCTGACGGCCCGGACAGCGTCAGATAGGCGGGGTGCTTGTCAGACCAGGCGGTGCGCAGGCCGTGCTGGCGGGCGATCTCGAAGATCGTGTTGACCTGCAGGTACTGGTTCGGGTAGATGGGCTTGCAGGTTGCCGGGTCAACCGGCAGGTTCGCTGGGCTGATCACGTCCAGCGGGTTGGCGGTCATCTGCAGGATGCTTCCCGGGAGGCCGCTAAGTCCCTGGCCTGCGTCAATGGAATGCTGATTGATGTCCACGGCCTCGTGGTAGGCGACCTCACCGCCCGGCACGGGGCCCGAGCAGTTCGTCGTCCCTGCCGGGAAGAGGTCACGGTTCCAGGTGTCGTCGTAGTAGATGCCCGTGACCCCCGGATTACCGCCCGTCATCTGGGCGACCATCCCGGGAGATGAATCGGAAGGGACGGGGGTCATCGCGTTGCGGTAGTCAACACCGGTGCGGACCAGCGCGGCCAGCGTGGAGCTTGGGTAGTTGTGGACATACCACGTGAGATCCTGCTGATGGAGCCCGTCGACGGATATCAGCAGCACATGGCGGACATGACTGTCTCCCGGCTCGTTACCGCGGAGGCTCGAGGCCGCGGCCGACGTGAGGGCGGTACCGCTGGCCAGAACGACGACGCTGCCTGCGACAGCGGCCGCCCGGCGGATGGGTCCCGTGCGCATAGTGTCCTCCCCGCGGGCGCGGTCATTCGCCGTGCACCGCATGGTCCCTGGCTATCGGGTCGGGACGGCATCAGGCCAAAGGGAACGCAAATACGCGGTTACGCCTGAACGTCTGGCTGGGGTGCTCCCCGAGAACGGGCTGGCGGCCCGGGATGCGGACCGCCAGCCAACGCCTGCTTACCAGCGCTGCGTCGTGGCACCGGAAGTCTGGTACACGCTTCCTTGCATCTCAGGACGTTCGAACACCGACTGGACCGCTATCCGGCCCGGGCCCTGCAGGGTCAGCCACACGGTCTTGGCCTGCCAGCGCGCCGAACTGAACCAGTAGGCGCCCCGGGGGTACTCGAAGTGCAGGAACATGCTGACCGTCTGGTCCTTCCAGATCAGCCCGCCCGGCTGCACCAGGATGCGCTCGCCCGGCGCCAGATCGCGGATGAAGGTGTTGCCCGGGCCGTGCAGCAGGAGCAGGCCGGGGCCGCTCGAGGCCGCGAAGCGGTCTATCGTCTTGCCCACCGGGTAGTGCGTCTCCTGCTCGTCTCCATTCTTCGTGGTGAACCACACATTGGAGTTCGCCCACTGGTAGTCGACGTTCCCGGTCGCGACCAGGAAGCGATGCTCGACCACGTCGATGGCCCGGCCCGGGTGGAGCGGCACGGCCAGGGTCTCGCCGGGCTCGTCGGCGCTGAAGGCGATGTGGCCCGGGCCCTGCGCCCGCATCATGATCAGCGGCAACCCCGCACGCATCCGCTTCCAGCCGCCCCTCATGGGCAAGTTGCCGAGGCGGACCTTGGGATCGATGTGCAGCAGCACGTGGTGGGAGAAGTAGACCCAGTCGTCGTCATGCAGCCCCATCTCGGCCACGGGCACGTACGTGCCGCTGATCTGGCAGGTGGAGCGGCTGAAGCGGATGCGGGCCATGTCGCGGATCGGGGGCTGCTCGACCCATCCAGAATCCGTAACGCGCCGCCGGACGTCGACCGGCGCGCCGCAATGCGGGCAGGCCCCGCCTGTCCCCTCGCTCGCCATGCGGCAGTAGGGGCAGGTATAGGCGCCTTGGGCAGGTGGCATCGACATGTCGGTCCCCTACTCGGAGCCGTGGTGGACGTACATGGACTGGATGCCGACCCGGCCGGGACCGGTCATCTCGGCCAGGTACATACTGTGCCCGCCGATGAGCCCGGTCTTGACGTTCTGCTTGACCGCGTTCATGGTCACCGACGAGTCCTTGTAAAGAAAGCCGCCCGGCTCGACCATGATCTTCTCGCCCGGCAGCAGCGTCTTCTGGAACACGTTCCCGTAGCCGTGCAGGAGCAGCAGCCCGGGCTCCTGGTGGGTGACGAAGCGGTCCATGTACATGCCCCCGCCACCATGCAGCACGTTGGCCAGGCCCTTGATGCGCACGAACGAATAGGTCAGCGAGTGCGTCCCCGCGAGGAACGCGTGCTCGCGCACGTCGAGTTCCATCGACGGATGCAGCGGCAGCACCACCACCTCGCCAGCGGCGTCACGGGAGAACGCGACGCGACCTGGCCCGTGGGCGACACTCAGGATGTGCGGCATGCCGCCGAGCATGCGCTTCATGCTGCCGCCGGTGTTGAGCGCCGACATCGGCACACCGGGCTCCTTCCAGAGCATCACGTGATGCTCGAAGAACACCGAGTCCCCGGCCGCCAGCGCCACTTCGGCCACCGGGACGATCTCGCCCTCGATCTGGCAGGTGGAGCTGGAGAAATGGAACTCCGTCATGTCCCGCAGGCGGGGCGCCTCGGCCCAGCCGGAGTCGGTGACGAGATCCTTCGTGTCGAGTGGCGCGCCGCAGGTCGTACAGTTCGTGCGGCCCGTTTCGTTCTGCGCCTTGCACCACTGGCATTCGATCCGATCCATCCGGACAACCCTTTCTTGTTGGGACCCCGAAACACCGCCACGGCGGCGACTGTGTTGATGCACTGGCAGCCGGGACGGGGTCCGGCCGCTCCCGTCTGAGGAAGGGCAGGTTGACCTATGTCGGCCGCTCCGGCTATGAGGACGGAGGGTTGGCCGGGGTACCGCACTCCGCGCAGAACTTCGCGGCGGCGGTCAGGTCGGCATTGCAGTTGGTGCAGTGCTTCTGCATGGGCGTACCGCACGAGTCACAGAACTTCGCCCCCGCGCGGACCTGGCTGTGGCACTCGGCGCACTCGATCGTCGCAGCGGGGGCAGGAGCGGCCGGTGCAGAGGCGGCGGGGGCAGGAGCGGCCGGTGCCGGCTGTACGAAGCCCTGACCGCCGCCGGCGAAGCCCGGACCGGGCGGCGGAGCAGGCGGGGGCTGCGCTGGCTGCTGCATCATCTGGTTCGCCATGCCGAGGCCGGCGCCAAGGAACATCGGGGTCACCGCGCCGCCCCCCTGGGCCATCCCCTCGCCCGCGCCCTGGAGTGCCTCAGCCTGTGCCGCCTGCAGGAAGCCGCCGGCCAGCCGACTGTACGCGGTGTCGCCGGCCAGTTTCTTCAGCCGCGCGTTGTCGTCGTCATCGAGGTTGACGTCGAGGTTGCCGAAGCGGGCGATGGCCAGCCCGTAGTCCGCCAGTTGTTCGTTGGTGGCCGGCATGGCGGCCACCTCGATGTCGGGGCTGTGCACCGACAGGCCGAGTATCGGCCAGGCGCCCGACATGAGCTGGGTGGTCACCGTGGTGCGGGTAACCTTCAGCAGTTGCTGCGCGACCCAGCCCGTGATCGCCTCGTTGTTCGTCACGTCCACGGTCCCGACCAGGTTGAGGATCAGCTTGGTGGGATCGACCACGCGCAGGGCGTACTCGCCGAACGCCCGGAGGGTGACGATCAAGCCAGTCTGCGGGTCCTGGACCTCGTCCAGCCGGCCGCCGAAGCGGCAGTGGGGGTACTCCCGGGCGCCGACGAAGTAGATCTCGGCCTTGAAGGCGTTGCCGCCGGTGCCCCAGTCCACGAACATCCCGAGGAACGGGAGTTCGTCGGCATCGAGGGTGTGCTGGCCCGGAGGAAGCACACCCATCACCTGTCCCTGGTTCATGAAGACGGCGACGGCGTCGGGCTCGACGATGGCCCGGGCGAACTTGCGAATGTTGTGATCGGGCCACTTGAAGACGATCTGGCCCTTCGAGTTGTCGGGCGCTGCGATGAACTCGCGGCGGGCCTCATTGAGAATGCCCATAGGATCGCTCCCTCGTCCCCGTGCGACCCCCGGCCGCGCTCAACCCCGGATCATACTTCGGCGAGACGCTTCGCGCGCTACCTAACCG
This sequence comes from Streptosporangiaceae bacterium, assembly GCA_036394075.1. GTDB lineage: Bacteria > Actinomycetota > Actinomycetes > Streptosporangiales > Streptosporangiaceae > JAWWPY01. Next base: position 372 of record DASWFT010000552.1, on the reverse strand, counting down.
GGTCATATTTTGTGCCGGTATCCAGGAAGAACAGTGGCCCGGATTCGGCACGTGAGCATGTGATCACGCAGCGGCCCGACCGGTGGGTTCGAGCCGGCCGCAGCCAGCCACTACGATGCCGTGTGGCCGGATGAAGCTCCGGCGGGCCCGCCGCCCGAACCGGCGGCTCGCTCAGGCTCCGCTCCTCAGTCCAGGCGACGCCGCGCCCCTCCGGCTCGCTCACAGCTTCATGGGTCACGGCGCTGGGCCCAGGCCGCGATGTCACCGCCGGCGATGGCGGTGGCCAGCAGGTCCGGGAATGCGTCGGGGGTGCATGCGAACGCCGGCACATTCATCTGCGCGAGCGCGGCGGCGTTGTCCTTGTCGTAGGCG
>DASWFT010000551.1:0-3249 GCA_036394075.1 Streptosporangiaceae bacterium | reverse complement strand
CAGCTCCTCACGGCTGCCGACGCGGCGGAACAGGGTCACCCGCGACACGCCGAGTTCATCGGCCAGGCCTTGCATGTCCAGGCGCCTGCCGTCATGGATCCACCGGGCGGCGGTCGCCACGATGCGGGCCGAGGGCGCGCTGGCCCGGCTGGCCGAGGGCGCGCTGGCGCGGCTGGCCGAGGGCGCGCTGGTGCGGCTGGCCGAGCGTGCGCTGGCCGGCGCGGAGCTGTCGAACACACTGTTCACGATAACCCGCGCCGCTAGGTACCAATCCGGCCGCCCGCCCACCGAGGCGGTTGACCTTGGGTCTGGCACCCGGGCAAGCTTGGAGCCGTGCGTGAGGCACAGGCGGTGCGGGCGCTGCGCAACAGCCTGCCCAGGATCCGGCCGGCGTCGGCCGATATCGTCTGGGCGGTGTTCGTCGGCCTTAACCTGGCGGCGATGCGGCTGCTCCCGTCCTGGCAGACTGTTCCGTTCCTCGCCATCTGGGTCAGCCTGACCGTGATCTACGGCTACCGCCTGTGGCGGCTGCAGCCGACCATCTTGACCCTCGCCGCAGTGACGCTGGCCACCGGCGGCATCATCGCAGTGCAAGTCCTCAAGGGCCAGCAGGACGTCGACTACCTGGCGGAAGTCCCGCTGATCGCGCTGATGTTCCTGGTCATGGTGTGGCACGGCCGCAGGCGGCAGGCGGCCATCACCGAACGGCTGACCGCGATGGAGCAGGTGGAGCGGATCTCCCAGGAGAACCTGCGCCTGCTAGACCCGTTTTCCGCATGATCACGTGTCATGGTTTGCCTGGTTTAGCAGGGTTTCTCGGGCCAGGGCAGCGGGATGTCCAGGTAAGCGAGGATCATCCGCTGGGCCGGGGTGAGCCGGTCGAGGGTGAGGCCGCCGGGGGTGTAGGTGGCGGATAGGCCGTCGAAGGCGGTCAGGGCGGCGCGGGCGGTGGGGATGGCGGCGCGGCCTTCGGGCAAGATGCCGGGCAGCGGGGTCCCGGGGCCGAGTGCGTTGCGCAGCTCGGCTTCGATGAGCCCGAAGATGAGCAGCGCGATGCCGATGACGGCGATGAGGGCGGCGATGCGGTCGTCGTTGTGCAGGAAGACGGGCCGGACCTTGAGGGTCTGCTTCAGGTCGCGGTGCCGCTGCTCGACGGTCCACTGGTCTTTGTAGATCTTCAGCACGTCCACGGCGGTCAGCGGTGAGTGCTGGCTGTGGTCGGGCAGGTTGGTGGCCAGCGCGTACAGCCCGTCGAGGCGGGCGGCGGCGGCGATCGCGTCATCGTCGCGTGCCCAGGTGATGACAGGCTTGCCGGCCCTGGTCCGGGTGGCTACGGTGAGCAGGCCGGCGACCGGGCGGGTGAGGATCTGCGCGACGCGGGCGTCGACCTGCTTTCTGGTCTTGTAGTAGCGGCCGCCGAGCCCGTTGCGGATGCGGGTCAGGGCGTCCTCGGCCCTGGCCAGGGCGCGCTCGCGGGCGGCGGCCACGGTGGCGGCTTCCTCCGATGACCAGATGTAGGCGGCGCGCAGGTCGTGGCGGGTGCCGTCCTTGCTGGTGACCGGGAACGGGCGCAGCAGGCCCTTCCAGGTGGTGCGCCGGCTGGCCGGCAGCCGCCGCTCCCGGTGCGAGACGTGGTCCAGCACCTGCAGGGCGGCCAGGCCGCCGAGCGGGCCGGCGTCGGCGTCGAACCGTGCCGCCCATCCGGTGTCAGCCCGCAGCGGCGCGACGAACCTGACGTTGCGGGCGTCGGCGGCGCACAGGTTCTCCAGGTAGCCCAGGCCGGAGTCGGCCACGATGACCAGGCCGGGCGGCAGCGCGGCGGCCAGGGCCCCGATCGCGGTCATGAACGCCGGCAGCTCCGAGGCCGAGCCCTTGTGCGGGCGGAAGTACACGCTCACCCCCGACGGGGTGGCCGCCTGCAGCGCCTTGACCTGCCGGCCGATGCTCCGGTCGGCGGCCCAGCCCTTGGCCACCAGGGCCGAGTCCTCGTACGCGCCGGCGAACCGGACCGCGGTCAGGTCCAGGTGCAGCCGGGAGGCATCAGCCACGGCCGGGAACCCGCCGATGGCCGCCAGCATCAGCTCCCCGCGGGCCGTCTCCGCCACCGGGGCCAGCGCCTCCAGCGCCCGGCCGAGCCGGTCGTCATTCAGCAGCATGCCGGGCACGCCCAGCAGCTCGGCGACCGCGGCCGAGGACGCCCACCCGGCGATGTCATACAGCGGGGAGGGGGAGCACAGCCGGCTGGCCGCCAGCACCGCGATCACCTCCCCGTGGGTCAGGCAGGCCCGGCCGCGCGCCGGGACCAGCGAGTCGACCAGCTTGACCAGGCCCAGCCGGTCCAGGTAGTGCGCCACCAGCAGCAGCGGGCCGACCAGGCGCCGGGTCCCGGCGGCGGGCGGGTCGAGCCGGGCGAACGAGGCGGCCAGCTGCTCGAGTTGGCCCGACGCCTTCAGCTGGTCTTCCCGGCCCAAGGTGGCCACCAGCCGGTGCCGGACCTTGCCGGCCTCGTCCCGGTAGGCCTCGACCAGGCGCAGGTAGACGTAGTTCCTGCCGCCTTTGCGGACCTTGTGCCGCCTGATGTACATGGCTGCGGGCTGCCCCTCCGGCCTCCAGACGAGTTTGGTCCTACGTTACTCCGCCACGGAGAAACCAGCAAGCAAGTGATTCGACGCATCCCTGCCATCCGCCATCCAGCCTGTTTGGCCCTACACTCCCGGGTCGGCGGAAACCCGGACGAACCAGGACACCAGAAGAAAACCCAGACCAGCCCCCGCAGCACGCACAGCTCAGCCGCCAGCGGCCAAGCCCATGCCACCTGGTAGTGCGGAAAACGGGGCTAGAGGCGAGACTCGGGCCCGGCCTGCGGTTCTTCGTCGCTCTCCCGACCCCGGTGGAACAGCACGACGTGTTCACCGCGATAGGGCTCCCGGAGTGGGTTCTCGACGACACGCCGCACCTGTCGTCCAAGGTTGCCGCTGACCGCTACCCGGTCACGCAGTCGCTCGTCCGGGGCGCCGTCGACGAGATCCTCCGGTCGAGCAGCCGGGCGCTGTACGAGCCGAACCCCGGCGCTGACATAGATATCGGCGCCGACCCCGCCGATGTTGCGAAGGTTGCGGGCAGAGTCCTGACTCGTTCCGCCACCGTCCTGGCGGGCAACGAGATGGGGCCGGACTTGTTCGACGGACTGAACCGGGTGGCGACAACACGGTACGAACGCCGGGTGGGCATCGGATCGCTGCTGCTCGC
>DASWFT010000550.1:0-5167 GCA_036394075.1 Streptosporangiaceae bacterium | reverse complement strand
GTGCCGGACCGCGAGCTCGGCGATCTCCAGCGAGCGCGCGGCGGTGCGCATCGCGGTGAGCAGGCCGTACACCGTGATGCCCCGTCCCACGCTGCCGATCCGGAATCCGTCGAGCACCGCGCCGACCACCTGCTCCAGGGTGAGGCCCCGGGCCACGTGCAACTCGGGCGCGAACCGCACCTCCGCGTAGACCACGCCGTCGGCGGCCAGGTCCTCGGCGCACTCGGCCGCCACCCTGGTCAGCGCCTCCGGCGTCTGCATGACCGCCACCGTGTGCTGGAACGCGTCCAGGTAGTACTTGAGATGACCGCGGTTGGCGCCACGCCGCAGCCACCGCGCGACCTCATCGACGTCGGCCGAGGGCAGCCGGTCATAGCCGATGTCACGGGCCAGTTCGACCACGGTGGCCGGCCGCAGGCCACCATCAAGGTGATCATGCAGCAGCACCTTGGGAGCCGCCCTGATCTCATCGAGGGTCGGTGGCACGCTACCCATTGTCACAGATGAGGCGCTCGATGACGAGAGAGCCGGCCGCCGGGGGCGGCTCCGGGCCGATCTCGATCGCGTCCGCCAGCACCTCAAGCGCCCGCTCGAACCTGGTCTCGTCGTCCGCCAGCAATTCCAGGACGGGCTGACCGCGGGCGACCCGCTCCCCCGGCTTGGCCAGGCAGCGCACGCCCGCCGTGGCGCTCACCGGATCCTCCTTGCGCGCCCGCCCCGCGCCAAGCCGCCAGGCCGCGACCCCGACCGCCCGCGCATCCAGCCGGCGCAGGTAGCCGGCCGCGGCCGCGGGCACCGGCCGCCGCAGCGCGGCGCGCGGCAGCGGCGCATCCGGATCGCCGCCCTGCGCCGCGATCATCGCCCGGTAAGCCGCCAGCGCCCGGCCGTCGGCCAGCGCCGCCGCCGGGTCCGCGTCGATTCCGGCCAGCCGGAGCATCTCCGCGGCCAGGGCGAGGGTCACCTCAACCAGGTCCGGCGGCCCATCGCCACGTAGCGTGGCCACCGCCTCCTCGACCTCAAGAGCATTTCCTACCGAACGTCCCAACGGCGTGTCCATGCCGGTGAGCAGCGCCGACGTACGCACCCCGTGCTCCTCGCCGAGTGTCACCATGGTCCGCGCGAGCAGCCCGGCGTCGGCCACGTCCCGCATGAACGCGCCGCTGCCGACCTTCACGTCCAGCACGAGCGCTGCCGTGCCCTCAGCGATCTTCTTGGACATGATGGAACTCGCGATGAGCGGGATCGACTCGACGGTCCCCGTGACGTCGCGCAGGGCGTACAGCCGCCGGTCGGCCGGGGCCAGGCCCGGGCCCGCGGCGCAGATCACGCAGCCGGTCTCGCGCAGCACCGCAAGCATCTCGGCGGGCGAGAGCGCGGCCCGCCACCCCGGGATGGACTCGAGCTTGTCCAGGGTGCCGCCGGTGTGCCCGAGGCCCCGGCCGGACAGTTGCGGGACGGCCGCGCCGCAACTCGCCACCAGCGGGGCCAGGATCAGTGAGACCTTGTCGCCGACCCCGCCGGTGGAGTGCTTGTCCACGGTGGGCCGCCCGGCCCCGCTGAGGTCCAGTCGGTCCCCCGAGTCCACCATGGCCGCGGTCCACGCGCGCAACTCGGCCCGGTCCAGGCCGTGGAAGTAGATCGCCATCAGCAGCGCGGACATCTGCTCCTCGGCGACCTCGCGGCCGAGATAGGCATCGATCAGCCAGCGGATCTGCGCGTCGGTGAGCGGCCGCCCGTCCCGCTTGGCCCGGATCAGGTCCGCGGTGTCATACGTCATGATCGCGCCGAGCGGACAGGTCTTCACCGGTGAATGCCGACGGCAGCAGTTCGGCTAGCGCACGCGGCCCGGTATCGGTGTCGATGAGCAACGTAGGTCCGGCCGTTTCGAGGAGAAGCTGGCGGCAGCGGCCACACGGCAGCAGCGGGGCGCCGTCGGCGGCCAGCACGCACACTGCGACGAATGAGCCACCGCCGCTCGCGTGCAACGCGCTGACCAGCCCGCATTCGGCGCACAGGGTGAGCCCGTAGGAGGCGTTCTCCACGTTGCAGCCCACCACGACCCGGCCTTGGGTGGTCTGGCCGGCCGCGCCTACCCGCAGCCGCGAGTACGGCGCGTAGGCGCGTCCCGCCACCTCCGCGGCCGCGGCCCGCAACCGGTTCCAGTCGATCTCCACTCCTGTGAAGCTACCTCCGTACCTGGGACATTCGGGGTCACGGGCAACTCGGCCGGGTTTCGATTTGGCAACGGCCAGGCCGCCGTACCGCACGCTGGCTTCCCCGGGCGGCCGGGCAGGTCTAACCTGCGGGCATCCCAGAGTAGGGCTTTTCGGATCTTGGTGCCTTCGCCAGCTGGGCGGAGCGACGGGGCCTTCGGCCCGTGGGGGCGGCGCAGGCCGCTCAGGAAAAGGGAGGTAACCGTGAGACAGACCGTCTGGGCAGCCGCGGCACTCAGCGTCGTGGCGCTGCTCGCCGCCGCGTGCGGCAGCAGCACGTCTTCATCTTCGGGCGGCGCTTCGAGCAGCTCGTCGAGCAGTGCGGCAACGGCCGCGTTCAAGGCGTGCATGGTCACCGACACCGGTGGCATCGACGACCGGTCCTTCAACGCGTCCTCGTGGCAGGGCGTTCAGCAGGCTGAGGGCAGCGGAATCTCCGGCCAGTATCTGTCGTCCACGTCGGCGAGCAGCTACGTGCCGAACATCAACCAGTTCGTCAGCCAGAAATGCGGGATCATCGTCACCGTCGGCTTCCTGATGGGCGACTCCACCAAGGCGGCGGCGGCGAAGAACCCGACCCAGAAGTTCGCGATCGTGGACTACAACTACACCCCGCCGCTGAAGAACGTTGACGCGCTGCTGTTCAACACGGTGCAGGACGGCTTCCTCGGTGGCTACCTGGCCGCCGGCATGTCCAAGACCCACAAGGTGGCGACGTTCGGCGGCCAGAAGCTGCCCACCGTCACCATCTACATGGACGGGTTCTACGACGGTGTCCAGTACTACAACACCAAGCACCACACGAACGTGAAGGTTCTCGGCTGGAGCGAGCCGACCCAGAACGGCAACTTCACCGGCGACTTCACCAACCAGACCAAGGGGCAGCAGCTCACCCAGACCTTCATCTCCGAGGGCGCCGACATCATCTTCCCGGTGGCCGGCAACGTGGGCCTGGGCGGGGCCAAGGCCGTCCAGCAGGCCGACGCGAACGGCCAGAGCGTCAACATGGAATGGGTGGACACCGACGGGTGCATCAGCGCCGCCCAGTACTGCAAATTCTTCATCACCAGCGTGGAGAAGGGCATCCAGACCGCCGTCAAGGGCGCGGTGACCTCGGCCGCCGGTGGCTCGTTCAAGGGCGGCAACTACATCGGCACGCTGGCCAACGGTGGGGTGCAGCTGGCGCCCTATCACGACTTCGCCAGCAAGGTCCCGGCCGCGCTCCAGTCGGAGCTGGCCCAGATCAAGGCGGGCATCATCAGCGGCACCATCCAGACACCGACCAAGAGCCCGGTGTAGAACATCAGCTGGTGGCCTGAGCGCGCGCTCAGGCCACCAGCTGACGCCACAGGAAGACGGCTGGTGAAGCTCGAGCTCAAGGGGATCACGAAGCGCTACGGCAGCCTAGTAGCCAACGACCACATCTACCTGACCGTGCAGCCGGGTCAGATCCACGCGCTGCTGGGCGAGAACGGCGCGGGCAAGACCACGCTCATGAACATCCTCTACGGGCTCCAGGAGCCCGACGAGGGCGAGATCGTCATCGACGGCAAGCCCGTCGCGTTCCGCTCGCCGAAGGACGCGATCGCCGTCGGCATCGGCATGGTGCACCAGCACTTCATGCTGGTGCCGGTGTTCACCGTGGCGGAGAACGTGACCCTCGGTGTCGAGCGCACCCGCCTCTTCGGCCTGCTCGACCGGCGCCGTACCCGCCGGGAAGTGCGCGAGCTGTCGGCCCGGTTCGGCCTGGAGGTGGACCCCGACGCCGACGTGGAGAACCTTCCGGTCGGCGTCCAGCAGCGAGTGGAGATCGTCAAGGCCCTGCTCCGCGAGGCGAGCGTGCTCATCCTGGACGAGCCGACCTCGGTACTGACGCCCAGTGAGACGCAAGACCTGTTCCGCATCATGCGCGAACTGCGGGCCGGCGGCCGGTCGATCGTATTCATCTCGCACAAGCTCAAAGAGGTCCAGGCGATCGCCGACACGATCACGGTCATCCGGCGGGGCCGGGTGGTGGGCGAGCTCCCGCCGACCGCGAGCGACTCCGAGCTGGCCTCGCTGATGGTCGGCCGGGCCGTGGAACTCACGGTCCGCAAGGCCCCCGCGACACCTGGGGACGTCGTGCTGGATACCGCGGATCTGGTCGTCGGCGACGAGCACGGGCAGGTCGCCGTGAACGGCGTGTCATTGCAGGTGCGGGCGGGCGAGATCGTCGGCGTGGCCGGCGTTGTCGGCAACGGGCAGAATGAGTTCTGCGAGGCGCTGCTTGGCCTGCGCCCGGTGGCCGGCGGCTCGGTGCGGGTGGACGGCCGCGACATCACGCATGCCACGCCCAAGCAGCGGCTGCGCGCGGGGATCGGCTACATCCCCGAGGACCGCCAGGAGGACGGGCTCGTCGCCGACTTCTCCGTGGCGGACAACCTCGTCCTGGACGTCTACGACCAGCCGCCGTACGCCAACGGCGTTGCCCTCAATCTCGATGCGATCCGGACGGCCGCGCTGAGCCGGGTCGACCAGTTCGACATCCGCACCACCTCGATCGCCACCCCCACCGGCACGCTGTCCGGCGGCAACCAGCAGAAGGTCATCCTGGCCCGCGAGATCGGCCGGGAACTGCGGCTGCTGGTAGCCAGCCAGCCGACCCGCGGCCTGGATGTGGGCTCCATCGAGTTCGTGCACCGCCGCGTCGTGGCCGAGCGGGACCGGGGGGTGGCCGTGCTGATCATCTCCTCCGAACTCGACGAGATCTACGCGCTGGCCGACCGCATAGTGGTCATGTACGAAGGGCGGATCACCGGGATCCGCCCGCCCACGGTGCCGGTGGAGGAGCTTGGCCTGCTGATGGCCGGTGCGGGCACCGGTGGTGAACCCGGCGACGAACCTGTGAACCCGGATGACGAGGACGGGGACGCGGATGACTGAGCCCAAGCCACCCACCGAACCCGGGGCACCCA
>DASWFT010000549.1:0-2571 GCA_036394075.1 Streptosporangiaceae bacterium | reverse complement strand
AGATCGGCCTGCGGGGAAAGCGCCACCCACGGGTGGAGGCCTACTGGGACGGGTGCCTGTTCGCGCTCGGCGGCTGACACGAGTCCACAGACCAGCCAGGTTAATCAGCCTGCGGCAGACATCCGTAGCCGCATATGGCGCGTCAGATCAGGCATGACGTAGCCGCCCGACGCCCGTGGTGGCAGATCGGCAAGCACCTCGGCCTGCGACCTGCAGCAGATCACTGACACCGCGCTGGTCCGAGATCGGCCCCTGGACGACGACAAATGGACAGCATCACGCTGAGTAACGAGGAAGGGAGAACGCTCGCAGAGCCGCCTTACCTGCATCCGTCTGTGACCGCAAGCGTTCGATTTCTGGGTTTCACGGTCATGATCGCCGTGGTCTGGGGATGCCTGAGTCCGCTCCCTGTTCCCTGATAGCTGCCGGTTCTGCGAGCCGGGCGGGCGGGTCACAGGGGCGCGCAGCGCCCGCGCAGCGGCGCCGCAGGCGCCCTTGACGCGATCGTCCGGGAGCGGATCATGCCGGGCGGCGGGGGGCAGGGAGTCCCTGGTGGTACGGGATCTGGGTCAGCGGTTCAGGCGTGCGGCCTTTCTGTGCGGGTGACCAGTTGTGAGGGCCGGAGGGGTGGGGCCAGGAGGCAGCCAGCCTTACCTAGGTCCGCGGGGCACAGGCGCTGCCCCGGCGACATGATGATTGATCGGGTGTCCCCGGCCTGCCGGGGATGCGGCCGCTCAGTCTAATCAGGCCGTCCGCCTGGCCCTGCGGGGGCAGGTCCGGCAGCGGCTGACAGCGGTTCGTCGGGAGCTGGCCGCGGTGGTTCCCCATCGGGTGAATGCGGCTGCGGCGGGCCCGGCCGGGCCGGCGGTCACGTGCTGGTCACCATGGCAGGGGTCTCAGGCCGCCGGGGCGAGCGCGTCGTCGCCGAGCTCGGCCAGGATGTGGCAGGCCTGCCGGAGGATCTTGCGGGCCTCAGACAGCGCGGCGCGCTTGCCGTTGCAACGGTCCTTGACCTGGGCGTAGTAGCGGTAGTCCGGGGCCGAGGACCGGGCGTGGGTCTTGCCTGCCTCGTAGACCGCCCAGCGCAGCACCGGCGGTCCTTGCCGGGACAGCCGCCCGGGCGGGCCCTTGCGGTCCGAGGAGTAGACGGTGACGTCCAGCCCGGCGAACCGGACCGCCTTGCGGGAGGAGGAGAACCGGTCTTTCCCGCCCAGCCAGCACGTCATCGCCAGCGCCGTGACCGGCCCGACCCCGTACAGCCGGGCGGCCAGCACCTTCGCGCCGGTCAGGTGCCGGGCGGCGTCGGTCAGCTGGTGCCGCAGCATGTGCAGCCGGGCCTCCAGGGCCTCGAGTATCTCCAGCGCGGTAGCGACCTGCAGCTGACCGGCCGGTGACAGCCACTCGGCCGTGACAGCCCGTAGCGCGGCCACGCCCTGCTCAGTGCGCAGCGTCCCCTCGCCCAGGGCCGGGGCGCCCTGGTGGAACAGCACCGCGTGGATCCGCTGCACCCAGGCGGTGTGCTCGGCCCGCAGGTCGTGATACAGCTCGAGCAGCGCCCGGCATTCCAGGATGCGGGCGGGCGGGATCCAGCACTCCGGCAGCCGGCCCTCGGCCAGCAGCATCCGCAGGTGCCGGCAGTCGGTCTTATCGGTCTTGGCGTGCCGCTTGCGGCCGCGGGCGAACGCGGTGTCCGCCGGCTCGGCCAGGTGCGCCGCGACCCCGGCGGCGGCCAGCTCCTCGGCGACATACCGCCACCCGGTGCACCCCTCGGTCGCGAACGCGACGTCATCGCGGCCGTGGAACCGCGCCAGCCAGGCCCGCAGGTGCTCCCGGTCCGCCGGGCTGACCTGCCCGCGCTGCACCTGCCCGGTGCCGGTGTCGAGGTAGTCGAAAGTGATCTGCTTCCGGTGGATATCCAGCCCGCCTACGATGGGCATCGGGACCTCCTCAAGCTCCGGAGCGCGCACGCACGCGCTCCATGCGAATTGCCTACGCGGTCAATCCTGACTCGCGTCTGAGCTGAGGAGGTCCCCCGGCACCCGCCGCGAACTCAGCTCAGCCCGGCCCGATGCATGTCATCTAATTGGCTGGGAGGGGTCGTCTGGACAGTAGCGAGTAGCCGGGTGCAGAACTGGCCGATCTGCGCCTGGCTACGGAATCCCTAATGAACATGGATTCCTACAGTCGCGAGCCAGGTCGCTATCGCTGAGACGATCGACGTGAGCAGGGTCCCCATTACTGGGGGCAATCGCTCGACCTGGACGTGGATGACGCCCCGGACGTGCAGTTCCAGTGCATAGGACGGCTCTGCTGAGTTCTTGCCCTTACTGTCCACGCTCACCGGGACTCCCGGGAAGAGGAGCAGAAGCGTCCGGGTGGAGACGGCTGTACGCGATGGCACGCCGCAGGTCTTCCATCGCCTCACGGCGTGGCCTGCCATAGCGCTCCCATGCATCCATCCACGCTTCCCGTTCCTTATCGCTGAGTTCGCAGACCGTCAGCACCCGGATCAACACGTCGCGGGACAGGGATCGTTCATGGCGCAGGATTGCGCCGATGGTTGAGCGCGTG
>DASWFT010000548.1:0-5595 GCA_036394075.1 Streptosporangiaceae bacterium | reverse complement strand
GTGTGGCTTCGTAGGCCCGCGCCAGGTCGCGGGGTAGATCGTGGTTCGTGTTCATCGGTGTTCTCCTTTCCTGGTGGCGACGCCCGGGTAGGTGCGTCGTAGGGTGGCGATGCCATCGGCGGCTGCGCGTCGAGCTGCATCGGTGCTGCCGCCGAGGATCGCGGCCACTTCCGTGTAGGGCAGGCCCGCCAGGTAGTGATAGGCGACAGCTTGCTTCTGTCTGTCCGGCAGCCGCGCGAGCGCGTCGGCAAGATCTGGGTCGTGCCCGGCCTCCGGCGTGGTCGCGGTCTCCGGCAGCTCGCCGGTTGGTATCGCGCGGCGTGATGTGGCCCGGGTGACGTCGATGGCCTTGCGGTGCGCGATCGTGACCAGCCACGCCTCGACGTTGGCGTCTGCCGGGAGGTCCGGGTAGGCCCTCATGGCCGACAGAAACGTTTCCGACCAGGCGTCGTCGGCGTCGACGGTCCCCAGCACAGCGCGGCAGACGCGGAGCACGGTTGACCCGTGTACCGCGACGACAGTCTCGAAGGGCTGTTTGAGTGTCACGCTCTGTAGACGCCTGGCCTTTGGCTAAACGTGAGGTCCGGTGGTGACTGATTCTCGTCCCAGCATCGCCGCGGCCGCGCCTACCGGTCCTGCATGTCCCGTTGCCATGCGTCCTGGTGGGTGCGAGGGGGTAGATAACCTCGCAAAGGCCCCCCGAAAGGCATCGTTGGGATGCGCGACGGGAGGCTCATGCCAGCACCGGGGGAGAGCGCTGATTTTCCTGCGCTGATACCGCCGATGCTGGCCGTGCCGGCCAGGGAGCTTCCCGCACCGGAGGCGGAGTGGGCGGCGGAGTTCAAGTGGGATGGCGTCCGCGCGGTGGCCTATGTGTCCGCGGGGGGCCTGCGGCTGGTATCGCGCAACGGCCGGGACATGACCCGCGCTTATCCCGAACTGGCCGAGCTGGCCGGCCAGGCGGGGGAGCGGCGGATGGTGCTGGACGGGGAGATCGTCGTGTTTGCCCGGGGCCGTCCCAGCTTCGCTGGGCTGCAGAGGCGGATGCTGGCCCGCGAGCCCGCCCCGTACCTGGTCGCCGCGTTTGCGGTGACCTATCTGGTGTTCGACATCATGTACCTGGACGGGCAGCAGCTGGCGGCCAGGCCCTATGCCGACCGGCGGGCCATCCTCGAAGCGTTGGGCCTGGCCAGCGGGCATGTGCATGTCCCGCCGTCTTTTCCGGGCGGCGGGCGGGCCGTGCGGGCGGTGAGCATCCAGCAGGGCCTGGAAGGTGTCGTGGTCAAGCGCCTGGATTCGCCCTACCTGCCCGGGCGCCGGTCAGCGTCCTGGCTGAAGATCAAGAACCGTCGGGTCGCAGACGTCACCGTGGGAGGTATCAGCCCCGGCCAGGGTGAGCGTGCCGGGCAGATCGGCTCGCTGCTCGTCGGCGTTCCGGCTGGGCCAGGACTCGTCTATGCCGGCCGGGTCGGGACTGGCTTCACCCGCCCGGAGATGGGGCTGCTGCTGGCGCGGCTGGCGCCGCTGCGCCGGGACAGCCCGCCATTCACCACTCCAGTCCCAGCGGCCCATGCCCGCAATGTCATCTGGGTGCAGCCCCAGCTCGTCATCGAAGTCACCTTCGCCGAATGGACACCCGGCGGGATCCTCCGCGCCGCCGCATACCGCGGGATGAAGGCCGGCGGGAACCGAGCCGGCGCGGGACCGTTAGGGCGTGTCTGTCATGCCTGGCTGCGGCGTCGTTCCCGGTCCGGTCCGGTCCGGTCCGGTCCGGTCCGGTTTGGCGGGCTACTCCGGCTGGCTGGTGGTGGTGATTTGCGAGCCGGGTAGCCAGCGACTGAGGTAGCGTGCCAGCCCGGTGACGTCGGTGCCGCCGGCGCGGTAGCCGATGTGGCCGTCGGGGCGCACCAGGTACTGGGCGGTGTGCCGGGCGGTGAGGCCGAGGCGGCGCAGTGCCTGACCGTCCGGGTCGTAGAGCGCGCCCGGCGTGTTCCGCACGGTGAGACAATGAACGGTAATGAGGCTGGTGTAGCGCTCGGCGAGTTGTGTCGCGGCCGGCGCGGTCCACGCGTCAGGCGGTCCGCAGAGCAACAAGTGCCATCCGGCGGTGGCGGCGAGGACCCGGTGGAGCCTGCTTGGCTGTTCCTCGCGGATGATGCTCGCGTCGGGTAGCCGGTCACCGGCTTTGGGGCCTTTGCGCGGTGGGTTCGGGCCTTCGAGGGACAGGCGGCTGTGCCGGTAGCGGATGTCGAGTTGCGCGACGGTCCGGAAGGCGAACGCTCGCGCGGGCCTGGCTTTCAGCGCGAGGGGGATCACCGCGGGGGCGAGCCGGGTCCGGGCGAACCGCACGACCGGGTTGGCCGAGGTGGCGATGGTGAAGGCTCGGTCGGTGAAGCGCAGCACCATGGTGCCGATGGGTGCCCGTTCGGCTTCGTAGGTGTCCAGCAGCGCTGGGTCGGCGACGCCGCGCAGGGTGGCGGCGAGTTTCCAGCCGAGGTTGACCGCGTCCTGGATGCCGGTGTTCATGCCCTGGGCGCCGGCCGGGCTGTGGATGTGGGCGGCGTCGCCGGCGAGAAAGACGCGGCCCGCGCGGTAGCGGGCGGCGGCGCGGTGGTGGAGCCGGAAGTTGGTCATCCAGACCGGATCGTGTATCCGCACGGTGTCACCGGTGTAGGTGCTGGCGATGGCCTGGACTTCGTCGAGGACAACCGGAGCCTCCGGTGGCGTCCGGTCGGCGGGTGGCCGCATGGCCAGCAGCCGCCACGGGGCCGGCTTGCCGAGCGGGAAGAAGAACAGCATCCCCTGATCGGAGAGGAAGACGTGCGCGGCGCCGGTTTCGATGCCGTCGGCATCGACGTCGGCGAGGACGAAGGTCTGCGGGTAGGAACTGCCCTCGAACCTGATCCCGGCCAGGCGGCGCACGGTGCTGTGCGCGCCATCGCAGCCAGCGACGTAGCGGGCGGACACGGCCTCCTCGCGGCCGTCGCGGTGGCGCAGCGTGGCCGTGGCGAAGTCCGCGGTGGTGCTCAGGCCGGCCAGTTCAACACCGCGTTCCACGTGGATGCCGGCTGCGGCCAGGTGCTCGCTGAGGATGCGTTCGGTCTCGGCCTGCGACAGGAACAGCAGGTATGGGTAGGCGGTGTCATCCAGGCCGAGATCGAACATCGGCACCGCCAGCACCCGGCCGCGGGCGTGCATGCGCAGCTGCACGGCCGGGTTTCCGCAGGCGATCAGCTCTTCGGTGACACCGAGGCCAGCGAGCACCTCCAGGGTGCGCGGCTGGATCGCCAGTGCACGGGACTCGTGGACCCGGCCTGGGCCGCGGTCAATGATGCGCACCTGGACGCCGGAGGTGGCCAGTTGCGCGGCGAGGGCCAGCCCGGTCGGCCCGGCGCCGGCCACGAGCACGTCGGCAGCGCTGCCGGTCATGACCTCACCGTACGGTTCGCCGCCGAGGCGGCTGTGGCGTTCACGATGGCGGGCGGGGCCGGAACCCGCAGCAGCCACCGGGCCCAGGCCGGCAGCCACCAGTTCCACTTCCCGAACACGGCCACCAGGGCGGGCACAAGCAGCCCGCGCACTATGGTCGCGTCCAGCAGGATCCCGGCCCCGAAGGCGGTGGCGGCCACCTTGAGGTCCGTCTCCGGTCCGGTGGACAGCGCAGCGAAGGCGAAGAACATGATGAGCGCGGCGCCGGTGACCAGCCGCCCGGTCCGGCCGATGCCCTCGACTATGCCCGCGTCGGTGGACCCGGTCCGGTCCCGCTCCTCGCGGATCCGGGTGAGGATGAACACTTCGTAGTCCATGGACAGGCCGAAAAGGAACGCGAACGCGATCAGCGGCACCCAGTTCGTGATCGCGCCGGTGGCGGGTACGCCCCAGATCGCGTGCGAGCCATGGCCGTGCTGCCAGATGAGCACGATCACTCCATAGGTGGCGCCCACCGATGCCAGGTTCAACAGCACCGCTTTAAGGGGCAGCAGCAGCGACCCGAACGCGCGGGCGAGCAGGATGAGCGTCACCGCGGCGAGCACCCCGATGAGCAGGGGGAACCGCCCGTAGAAGGCGTGGTTCTCATCGAGCAGGGCGGCTCCCGGGCCGCCGACCAGGACGCCCGGCTCACTGGCGGCGACCTGCCGGACCCGGGCTAGCGTGGTCCGGCCGGCCGCCGAGGACGGCTCGGCCGCGGGCTGGACGCTGACCAGCGCGGTGCCGCCGCGTCGCCAGGCCGGCCCGGCGGGGGCGGTGGTGGTGCGCACTCCCGGGAGCGCCGCCAGGCGCTGCACGAGCGCGGCCGGGTCGGTGCCGACTGGGGCCAGTATCTCGATCGGGTCGAGCACTCCGGCCGGGACGCCGGCGCGTTCCAGGCCGCGCAGTGTCTGGGCGGCCGGGGTAGTGGTACCGAGTGCGCTGGCCGCCGGCTCGCCGACCTTCATGCCGAACGCTGCCACCCCGAGGACCCCGAGCACCCCGAGCGCGACCAGCGTGGCCGCCCACTTGTGGCGCACCACCAAACGCGCCCAGGTCGTCCAGGCCCGGCCAGCTCCAGCGGGCCTGCGCCGCCGCGGCCAGTCCATCCACCCGCCCGCGGTGGCCAGCAGCACGGGCAGCAGGGTGAGGGTGACAGCCACGCTCACCGCGGGTACGAGCATGCCGCCGATCCCGATGCTGCGCAACGCGGGCACGGGCAGCACGATCAGCGACAGCAGGCCGATGGCGACCGTTGCCCCGCTGTAGGCGACCGAACGGCCGGCCGTGGCCATCGCGCGGTGCACCGCCTCGTCGCTTCCGCGGCCGGCGGCCAGTTCCTGGCGCCAGCGGGTGACCAGCAGCAGCGAGTAGTCGATCGCCACGCCCAGCCCGATCAGCGCGACCAGGTACTGCACGATCACGCTGACGCTGGTGATCTCGGTCAGGCCGAAGATGGCCAGGAAGCAGCCGGGGATCGCCACGGCGGCCATCAGCAACGGCATCAGGGCCAGCGCGGAGCCGAACACGAACGCCAGCACGGCCAGCGCGGCGGCCCCGGCCAGCAGCGTCTCGGCGAGTACCCCGAACCCCTGGTTGGCCTGGCCGCCGCTGGTCAGCTCGTTCATCCCGGTCACCCGCACGCCGCCGCCCGCAGGCAGCGCAGGCGTCATCGCCGCGATGATCTCCGGGCCCAGGCTCGGCGGGGACAGTTCCCCCGCGAACGGGGTAAACACCAGGCCAAAGCTGGTCCGGCCGTCGCTGCCGAGGAACGCGCGGTCGCCGGTGCTCGCGTAGTCAGCGACCCGCAGCCCGGGAATCCGGGCGACCGCGGCGAACGCCCGGCCGAGCGCCAGGCGCCCCTCCGGGCGGCCGGCGGCCTGACCAGGCGGCAGTCTTACCACCGCGACCTCGGGGTAGCCGTCGCCGCCGTTGCCGTATAGCCGCAGTATCTGCTGCTCTCCGCCGGGGGTTGCTCAGGCTCCGGCTACCGCTACCACTCCGGCTGTCGTGCCGACGAGCACCAGCGCGCCGGACAGCGACGGCGAGGCGAAATGGGGGAGTGCAGCGCCCAGGCCGATGCGGTGCCTGACCCGGCCATTCGCCTGGTTGAGCTCGTACAGCGTG
>DASWFT010000547.1:0-30640 GCA_036394075.1 Streptosporangiaceae bacterium | reverse complement strand
CATCCGGACTGAAGGCCGGTACCGTCGCTTTTACCAAAACGCTGACCGGCACCGGGGTATACACCAGATAAACGCCTGCCAGCACCCGAAACGTTCAAACGGGCGGTCGGGTGCCATGACGGAAGCTCGGGCCAGGCCATCGGGCCCGCCGCCGGCGGCGTCGGCGGCCCCATTCTCGGGTAGGGTCCACGGCATGGCCGGCGCTCCCGCTGTCGTGTCCCCCACCTGGCGAAACTGGGCCGGCAATCAGTCTGCTCAGCCACGCTGGATGATATCGCCGCGTTCCGCGGAGGAGGTCGGCGAGGCGGTTACCACGGCCGCCGCGGAAGGGCTGCGGGTGCGGATGGCCGGCAGCGGTCACTCGTTCACCGGCGCCGCGGTGACCGACGGGATGCTGCTCCGCCCCGGTGCGCTGGCCAGAGTCCGGTCGCTGGACGAGCACGCGCGCCTGGTGACCGTGGAGGCAGGGTGCCCGCTCCGGGTGCTCAACGAGCATCTGCAGGCGCGCGGCCTGGCCCTGGCGAACATGGGCGATATCCAGGAGCAGACGGTGGCAGGCGCCATCCAGACCGGCACCCACGGCACCGGCCGTGACCTGGCCAGCATCGCTGCGCAGGTGGCGAGCCTGGAGATGGTTCTGGCCGACGGCACGATCACGTCCTGCTCGGCCGGCACCGACCTCTTCCTGGCCGCCCGGGTCGGCCTTGGTGCGCTCGGGGTGCTGACCGCGGTGACCTTCCGGGTGGTACCCGGGTTCCTGCTGCGGGCCCAGGAGGAACCGATGCGCTGGTCCGAGGTCATCGCCAGGCTCGACGAACTGACCAGCAGCAATGAGCATTTCGAGTTCTACTGGTTCCCGCACACCGAGGGCTGCCTGACGAAGCGCAACAACCGCTGCGACGGCCCGGCCCGGCCGCTGCCGGGGTGGCGCTACCGGATGGACGATGAATTCCTGTCGAACAGCGTGTTCGGGGCAACATGCCGGCTGGGCCACCGGTTCCCGGGCATGATCCCCGCAGTGAACGCGATCGCAGGCAAGGCGCTCGGCGCCCGCCGTTACGTCGATGCCTCGTACCGGGTGTTCACCAGCCCGCGCCGGGTGCGCTTCAAGGAGCAGGAATACGCCATCCCGCGGGAAAACCTGGCGGGAGTGCTCGCCGAGATCCGTGCCCTGTTCGCCCGGCGCGACTGGCGGATCAGCTTCCCCATCGAGGTCCGGGTCGCCCCGGCAGATGCAAACTGGCTGTCCACCGCACAGGGCCGGGACACCGCCTATATCGCCATCCACGTGTTCCACGCCTCGCCCCACGAGGAGTACTTCCGCGAGGTTGAGGCGGTGATGACCGCCGTCGGCGGGCGTCCGCATTGGGGGAAGCTGCACACCAGGGACGCAGCGTACCTGCGCGGCGTGTATCCGGAGTTCACCCACTTCGCGGCGCTGCGCGACACGCTCGACCCGGAACGCCGGTTCGCCAATCCCTATCTGGAGCAGGTCCTGGGTGCGTGAAGCCCGGGCCGCCCGCGCTCGGCGCCCGCGCTGGGCGCCCGCACACCGGCCGGCGGCCCCCGGCCGGTGGGCTGTCGCCGCGCCGCTGCGGGGGGATACCCGGCGGACCTACCGGCCGACAGGCTAGTCTCCGATCATGAGTCGGGAAGCTACCCCCGGTGCCGCGCCGCGGACGTCCGCGCCCGGGGGGTCCGCGCCGGATAGGGAGGCGGCGACGCCGGCCAGCGAACATGGCGCTGCCGCGCCGAAGCCGCGGGCGGCCGGCGGCCGGGCCCGGCGGCCCTCGCTGGGTGGCGGCATCCCCGCCCAGGACCGCGAACTTCGCGCGCAGGGCCGCCAGACCGTGCAGCGGCTCCTGGAAGCAGGCCTCGCCGAGTTCGACGAGCGGGGATTTCAGGGGGTGCGCGTCGACGACGTTGTGCGGCGGGCCAAGACCTCGCACGGCACCTTCTACCTGTATTTCGCGAACAAGGAAGACCTGTTCAAGGCCTTGCTGCGGGACGCTCTGCACGACATGGACGCCATCACCGGCGAGTTCCCCAAGGTGACCAGGGACGACGCGGGCCGCGCCGCGCTGCGCCGGTGGGTGAACAGCTTCTGCGAGACGTACGAGGCCCACGCGGCGGTGATCAGGACTCTCAGCCAGGCGGATGTGGTCGGCGAGGAGGTCTGGGGCGACGGCCTGCAGGTGCTGTTCAAGCTCGCCGAGGCCATCGCGCAGGGCATGACAGCGTCCTCCCGGGCGCAGTCCCCGGACGGCCAGGCCGGGCTGGCCGAGCATGCCGAACTCACCGCCGTTGCCTGCCTGATGATGCTTGAGCGGGTGAACTACCTGCTCAGCGTGGAGATCAGGCTGCCCAGGGAGGAAATGGTGGACCGGCTCACCGCGATCATCTTCGCTGCCTTCCACTCGCCCTAGATCCACCCTGGCGGGGGCACTATGACCGCGACGCAAGCGCTCGAGCTGCTGTTCCTCATCGCAGGCTCCTGCGGCATCGCCACCCTGGCCCGCCGCCTTGACTTCGCCGCACCCATCCTGCTGGTCGTCGCCGGGCTCGCGGCGTCCTACATCCCTGGCGTGCCGGAGTTCCGGCTCAGCCCAGACTTTGTCCTGCTCGGCGTCTTGCCGCCGCTGGTGTACACGACGGCGCTGGAAAGCTCGTACCTGAACCTGCGCGACAGTGTCCGGGCGCTCACCCTGCTGTCCGTCGGCCTGGTCCTGTTCACGGCCGCCGTGGTCGCTGGGACGGTCCGCCTCCTGGTGCCCGGGTTGCCGCTGGCCGCGGCGTTGGCCCTGGGCGCCATCCTGGCGCCCACCGACGCCGTGTCGGCGGCCAGCATCGGCCGGCGCCTGCACCTGCCGCGCCGGCTGCTGACGGTCATCACCGGCGAGAGCATGCTGAACGACGGCACCGCGCTCACCGTGTACAAGGTCGCGGTCAGCGCGGCGGCCGGGACCGCGACACTGTCCCTGCTCAGCGCGACCGGCAGCCTCCTGGCCATCAGTGCCGGCGGGGTCGCCGTGGGTCTGGTCCTCGGCATGGCCATCCATATCGTTCGGATGCGGCTGCGCGATGCGCTCGCCGAGAGCGCCCTGTCGCTCGTCGCGCCGTTCGCCGCCTACCTGGCCGCCGAGTCGCTGCACGTGTCCGGGATCCTCGCGGTCGTGGTGGCCGGGCTGTACCTGGGCCATCACGCCGGGCAGGCCCATTTCGCCACCCGGCTGCAGGACGTGGCGGTCTGGCGGGTGGCCACGTTCGTGCTCGAGTCGGTGGCATTCGCGCTGATCGGCTTCCAGCTGCGGCCGATCATCAGGGACCTGGCCGGGCATGACCCAGGCCGCCTGGTCGCCGAGGCAGCGATCGTGCTCGGCGTTGTCGTCGTGGCCAGGATCGTGTGGGTGTTTCCCGCGATATACCTCCCGCGCTGGCTGGTCCCCCGGCTCGCCGAGCGCGACCCTTCGCCACCGTGGCAGACCATCGCCATCCTGTCGTGGGCCGGGATGCGCGGAGTCATCTCCCTGGCCGCCGCCGCGGCGCTGCCCTCCGGGGTGCCCCAGCGCAACCTGCTGATCTTCCTGACGTTCTGCACCGTGCTCGGCACGCTGCTCGTGCAAGGCCTCACCCTGCCCTTCCTCATCAGGCGGCTGGGCGTGACGGCAGGCGCGGCGGAGGAGCAGGCCGACATCCGCGCCGAGGCAGCAGCTCAGCAGGCCGCCTCCGCGGCGGGCCTGCAGCGGCTGGAGGAGCTAGCCGGAACGGCGCCTCGCGAGATCGTGGACCGGCTGCGCAGGCTGGCGCAGTACCGGCAGTTCGGCGCCTGGGAGCGGCTCAGCGACGGCCTGGGGGCGGACCGCGCGGAGGTTCCGTCGGCCGCCTTCCGGCGGCTCCGCCGCGAGATGACCACCGCCGAGCGCGCCGCCTTCATCCGGCTGAGGGATGAGCGCAAGATCGACGACGAGGTGCTCGACCACGTGCTGCGCGGCCTGGACCTTGAGGAGGCCATGCTGGCCCGGGAGCAGCGGGACCTCACCGAGGAAGGCACGGAGCAGTGACCGGTGCCGACATTGGTTAACTTTTTCGCCTTCCCAGACAGGGGCAAAAAGGTTAGCCAGTCTTCGTTTGCGTCACGGCCCGGGCCGGGATGAGCAGGTAGTCCCGGATCGCGGGCAGAATCTATGATGTGCGATTCCTTTCCGGGCATGTTCCTGCTCACGACCTGACCTACAGCGACGTCTTCCTGGTTCCCGGCCGGTCCGCGGTGGCGTCCCGGCTCGACGTGAGCCTGGCCACGCGGGACGGCAGCGGCACCACCATCCCTGTGGTGGTGGCCAACATGACGGCGGTCTCCGGGCGCAGGATGGCGGAGACGGTGGCGCGGCGGGGAGGCCTGGCCGTGCTGCCCCAGGACATCCCGCTGGACGTGGTCGCCGACGTCGTGTCCTGGGTGAAGGGCCGCGACCTGGTCCATGACACCCCGATCACCCTCGGCCCGGGCGACACGACCGGCCAGGCGCTCGGCCTCCTCCCCAAGCGCGCCCACGGCGCGGTGGTGGTAACCGAGGACGGGCGGCCGGTCGGCGTGGTGACCGAGACCGACTGCAACGAAGTGGACCGATTCACCCAGTTGCGTCAGGTCATGTCCACCGAGTTGCTCACCCTCCCGGCGGGCATCGACCCGCAGCGTGCCTTCACCCTGCTGCACGACGGCAGGCATAGGCTGGCCCCGGTGGTGGACGGTACGGGCCGCTGCGTCGGCATCCTGACCAGGACCGGGGCGCTGCGGGCCACGCTGTACCAGCCCGCCACCGACTCCCGCGGACGGCTGCGCATCGGCGCCGCCCTCGGCATCAACGGCGACGTCGGCGGGAAGGCCAAACTGCTGCTGGACGCCGGGGTGGACGTCCTGGTCGCCGACACGGCGCACGGCCACCAGGAAAAAATGATCAATGCCCTGCATGCGATACGGGAAGCCGGCCCGCTGGTGCCGCTCGTCGCCGGCAACGTGGTGACGGCGCGGGGGGTGGCCGACCTTGTCGCGGCCGGAGCCGACATCGTGAAGGTCGGTGTCGGCCCGGGCGCGATGTGCACCACCCGGATGATGACCGGCGTCGGCCGACCGCAGTTCAGCGCGGTCCTGGAGTGCGCCGCGGAGGCCCGCAGGCTGGGTGCCCACGTCTGGGCGGATGGCGGGGTCCGCCATCCCCGGGACGTGGCGCTGGCCCTGGCGGCCGGGGCGTCCAACGTCATGATCGGGTCCTGGTTTGCGGGCACCTACGAATCGCCCGGCGACACGTTCCGTGACCCGGACGGCAGGCTGTACAAGGAGAGTTTCGGCATGGCCTCGGCCCGGGCGGTGCGGCTGCGCTCCGCCGCGGACTCCTCCTTCGACCGGGCCAGGAAAGAGCTATTCGAGGAAGGCATCTCGGCCGCGCGGATGTATCTCGACCCACGGCATCCGGGCGTGGAAGACCTGATCGATGGGATCACCGCGGGGCTGCGCAGCGCGTGCAGCTACGCGGGTGCGACCGACCTCGACGAGCTGCACGAGCGGGCGGTTGTCGGGGTGCAGAGTGCGGCCGGCTACAGCGAGGGAATGCCTCAGCCGACCAGCTGGTGAGCAAGCGTTAGGCGTGTCCTACGTGTTGTTGGTGAAGCCTCCGGGCTGGCCACCCGCCTCCACTGCCGCAGCCCCGACCGTCAGGTCGCCCGGCGGCTCCCCCGGCCCCCCGCGCTCCGCCGCGACTCCGGACTTCTCACGCACCCATTCCCCGATCCTGTCCACCAACGCGGCGTCCGCACCGGACTCGGCATGGCCGAAGCCCGGGACGATCCACAGCTCCTTCGGATCACCCGCCGCGGCGTAGAGCTGCTGGGCATGGTCGGTAGGGAAGTAGAGGTCCTGGTCGCCGTGCACCACCAGCAGCGGGATCGGCGCGATCCGCGCGGCCGCCTCGGCCGGCGGGAGCGGGACCGGATCCCAGCGGACCGGGCTTACCCGCGTATTCAGCAAGGTCCTGGTGACGACGCGGCCGAGCCGCCGTTCCACCGCCCAGTGCACCCTGCGCATCGACTTGGTGCCCCGGAAATACCACCGTCCGGGACCGCTTACGGACACGACGGCATCGACCCCGCCGACGAGTGCGGCATGCCGCACGACGATCGAGGCCCCCATGGAGAACCCGACGGTGGCAACCCGCCGGTAGCCCAGCTCGCGGGCGTAGGCCACGGCGACTTCCAGGTCCCTGGTCTCCCGGTCACCCATCGTGGACAGGCCGCCCGAACGGCCATGCCCGCGGAAGTCGAAGGTCACCACCCCGCCGACCCGGTTGAGCCTGGTAGCCACCTGCCAGACCGCTGGCCGCTGCCAGGACAGGGTGAAACCGTGCGCCAGGACAATCGCCAGGTCACTGTCGCCCGGCAGGTGCGCGGCGTCGATCGGGACGCCATCGGCCGTTACCAGGGTCAGTGCCTTCAAAACGGGTCGGCTCATCTTCCCATTCTGCGCGCCCCCAGACGGCCGGAAGCCCCGGCCGGCTACCGGACGGGGATTACCGGCTGCCGCCCGCCGGGCCGCCCGGCCGACCCGCCGGTCGGCCCGCCCGCGGCTGACAGCAACGGGACGCCGGCGTCAGGCCGCCTGCCAGCGTGTGAGAGCCTCGTCCCTGGAAGTAATCCGTGAAGATCGGACTGCAGATCCCTGACTTCTCCTGGCCGGGTGGTCCGCCCCGGCTCGGCACGGACCTGGCCACGGTCGGCCGCGCCGCGGACGACGCGGGCAAGCACTACCAGCTTGAGCGGCCGCTGAACTCGCCGCAGGCGCTGTCCAAGCCGCACCCGCCGATCATGATCGGCGGCACGGGCGAGAAGAAGACGCTGCGGTTCGTGGCCCGCTACGCCCAGGCGTGCAACATGTTCCCCGGTCCCGACCTGGCCCGCAAGCTCGACGTGCTCCGCGCGCACTGCGACGCAGAAGGCCGGGACTACGACGAGATCGAGAAGACCTGCTACTTCATCTTCTACCCCGGGGAGAAGGGCGAGAAGGTGGGCGAGATCGTCGACCAGCTGGGCGGCCTGGCCGGGATGGGCTTCCAGGCGGCGATCGGCGCGGTCGCCAACGTCTGGCAGGTCACCCCGCTGGAGATCATCGGCAGCCAGATAATCCCCGCCGTCGCCGACCTGTAGGCGATCTACGTCCGCCGGGGCGGTGCTGTGCCCCCGCTCAGACTCTGAGAACTGGCAGACGGACACCCAGCGTGCCCAGAAGGTGTGCGATGTCGTCCGGGTCCGAGGTGACGACGGCGGCGCCCTCTTTCACTGCGGTGAGGGCCACGAAGCCGTCTACGACGTCGGACGTGCCAGACCTAGCTAGCAGCTTGCCAACCGGGGAAATATCATCCTCCTCGAAGGGGACGATCTCGCAGCCCCGGAGGGTGAGCATCAGCCGTGCCTGCCGCCGCGGATCCCGGACCACCTGGGCTGCCACCGGCACCGGCACAATGATGAGATCTCCCTGAGCGAGCCGGTTCTTGTGGTCGTTGAGTTCCTCGATGTTGCCCCGGCTGTCGATAGCGATGAGAGCCCCACTGTCGTACACGTAGTCACTCAAGCAGCGCCCCAGTCGTCAGCGCGAAACCCGCCATGGGCGGCGTTACGCGCGCGGGCCTCCTCGATGAGGCGGTGTTCCTCCGCGACCCGGGCCTTTGAGGCGGCCTCCTGCTCCGCCGTCGGGTAGCCGTGTTCCTGGTAATAGGCGTCAATGGCGGCCAGACCCTCGAGCCGCTTGAGTTCCCGAGACACCTGTTTAGCCAGCGCCCGCTCGACCACGCTGGAGATCGTGGTGTGCTCCAGCTTGGCCGCTCGCCGCACGTCCTCGGCCAGCGACTCACTGACGGTGACGTTGAGCACTGCCTTCTTCTCTGCCATGTTAATAACATAACATGCGGCAGGGCCGGGTGGGCGTGGCCAGCGCGTAATAGCGCCGCAGGCGCAGCGCAGGCCACGCCCACCTAGCCCTGCCCCGCACAAGTCCCGGTACGTTAACCCTGGCGAGCGCAGGCACCCGGCACCGTCGGCCGGGCTGCCGTCATCGACAGGAGGCAGCCATGTCCGTGCTAGAGGCTCTCACCGAGGGAATCCGCAGTGGCGGCATCGAGGTCATCGATCTCACCGCACCACTGTCCGCCTCGACGCCGGTGATCAAGCTGCCGGAGCCGTTCGGCAATACGATGTCGTTTTCGCTGACCGAGATCAGCCGTTACGACGACCGCGGCCCGGCCTGGTACTGGAACGACATCAGCACGGGCGAGCACACCGGGACGCACCTCGACGCGCCTGTGCACTGGGTGAGCGGGCGGGACGGCGCGGATGTGTCGCAGGTGCCCGTGGGCCGGCTCATTGCGCCCGCGGCCGTTCTCGATTTCAGCGCGCAGGCCGCCGCCGACCCGGACTTCCTGCTCGAGATCGAGCACATCAAGCAGTGGGAAGGCGAGCACGGCCCGCTGCCGGACGGTGGCTGGCTGCTGTACCGGACCGGCTGGGACGCTCGTTCTGCTGATCAGCAGGAGTTCCTGAACGCGGACGCGAGCGGCCCGCATACGCCGGGGATCTCGGTGGAATGCGCCCGCTGGCTGGCCGACGAGGCGCCGGTCATCGGGCTCGGCGTGGAGACGGTGGGCACCGACGCGGGCGCCGCGCACTCGTTCGACCCGCCGTTCCCCTGCCACTCGGCGCTGCTCGGCGCGGGCAAGTACGGCCTCACCCAACTGCAGAATCTGGTCCTGCTGCCGCCGCGTGGCGCTGTGGTGATCACCGGGCCGCTGCCGATCACCGGCGGGTCTGGCAGCCCGTGCCGGGCGCTGGGCCTGGTGGAGCGAGCCTGATGCTGGTCAGTGACGCGGTCGGGGCCGTTCTGGCCGACCTCGGCGCGGACACCGTGTTCGGCGTCGTCGGCAGCGGGAACTTCCACGTGACCAACGCGCTGATCACCCGGGGCGCCCAGTTCTACGCGGCACGGCACGAGGGCGGGGCGGCCTGCATGGCCGACGGCTGGGCGCGGACGGCCGGCCGGCCCGCCCTGCTGTCCGTGCACCAGGGGCCCGGGTTGACCAACGCGCTCACCGGCATCACCGAGGCGGCCAAGAGCCGCACGCCGCTGGTCGTCCTCGCCGCGGACGTGGCCGGCGCGGCGGTGCGGTCCAACTTCCGTATCGATGTGGCTTCGATCGCCGCGGCGGTGGGCGCCGTTCCGGAGCGGTTGCATTCCCCCGGCTCGGCGGCCGCGGACGCGGCCCGGGCCTACCAGGTCGCGCAGCGGGAGCGGCGCACCGTCGTGCTGGCGATGCCGCTCGACGTGCAGGCGGCATCGTGCGACCCGCCTGCGGTCGCCTCGTTGCCGCTGCTGCGCCCTCCCGCACCGGCGGCGGAGGCCGCCCAAGCCCTGGCCACGGCGCTGGCGGCGGCCAGGCGCCCGGTGTTCGTGGCCGGCCGCGGCGCCCGGGCGGCCGGGGCCGGCGGCGACCTGAGGCGGCTCGCCGACGCCTGCGGCGCGCTACTCGCCACCTCCGCCGCGGCCAAGGGCCTGTTCCGGGGCAGCCCGTGGGATCTCGACGTGAGCGGCAGCTTCGCCTCCCCGCTCGCGTCCGAACTGATCAGCGCCGCGGACATGATCGTCGGCTGGGGCTGCTCGCTCAACATGTGGACCATGCGGCACGGCGGCCTGATCGGGCCGGAGGCAACGGTGGCGCAGGTGGACGACGAGGCCGCCGCGATCGGCGCGAACCGGCCGGTCCACCTCGGCGTCCTCGGCGACGTGGCGGAGACCGCGCGAGCCGTGCTGGAAGCACTGGACGGCCGCACCATGGCCGGTTACCGCAGCGAGGACCTCCGGGCGCGGATCGGCCGCGAGGCACGGTGGCGTGATGTGCCCTACGCCGATGAGAGCGACGGCAGCCGGATAGACCCGCGCACGCTGACCATCGCGCTGGACGACATGCTGCCTGCGGCGCGGCTGGTCGCGGTCGACTCGGGAAACTTCATGGGCTACCCGAGCATGTACCTGTCGGTTCCCGACGCGGACGGGTTCTGCTTCACGCAGGCGTACCAGTCTGTCGGCCTCGGCCTGGCGTCGGGGATCGGCGCCGCCATCGCCCGCCCGGACCGGCTGCCGGTGGCCGCGCTCGGTGATGGCGGCGCGCTGATGGGGGTCAGCGAACTGGAAACGGCCGTCAGGCTCAGGCTGCCGATGGTCATCATCGTGTACGACGACGAGGCGTACGGCGCCGAGGTGCACCATTTCGCCCCCGGCGGGCACCCGCTGGACAGCGTCCAGTTCCCGCCAACGGACATCGCCGCCATCGGGCGGGGGTTCGGCTGCGAGGCGGTGACCGTCAACCGCCCTAGCGACCTCAGGCCGCTACAGGCCTGGCTGGACGGGCCGCGGGAGCGCCCCGTGCTGATCGACGCGAAGATCACCTCGTCGCACGGCTCCTGGTGGCTAGAGGAAGCCTTCCGCGGCCATTGACCACCTGGCGCCTCTGGCCCCGCCTACCGCTGAGTTCCATGATCACGGAATATTCCCCGGACGTATTTGACGGCGGTATTCCGTGATCATGGAAAGCAGGCCCGGGGCCTCGGAGCCGACTGCATCCGGGCTCCCGCATGGACTGTGCCCGGGCTCCCGCATGGACTGTGCCCGGGCTCCGGCATGGACTGTGCCCGGGCTCTGGCGCGGACTGTGGCCGGGCTCTGGCGCGGACTGCGGCCGGGCTCTGGCGCGGACTGCGCCCGGCGGCCTTCCCGTGTGGGTGGCGTGGGAAGGCCGCCGGGCGGACTACCAGTGGCAGCTCAGCTGACTGGCCTAGCCGTCCTCGTGCGGGACCTTCTCCGGGGTGCGGCCCTTGCCGTCCGCGGCAAGCTCGGCCGCCCTGGCCGCTCCGACGCCGACAAGTTCCGCCTCGGAGGGATAGGCCTCCTCGCCATGGACCGCCACGTCGCCGATCTCCAGGTCCTCGTCGGATATGCGCAGCTTGATGAACAATCCGATGACCTTGAGGAGGATGAATGTGACGAGGGCGTCCCAGATGATGATCGTGAGCGCGGATTCTGCCTGGACAAGCAATTGGTGCGGGTTGCCGTTCACCAGCCCGGCGCCGGAGAATCCAGGGATCTTGCCGACCCCGAGATACACGACCATCCTGGGATCGGCGAACAGGCCGACCATCAGGCCGCCGCCCAGCCCGGCGATGCCGTGGGTGTAGACCACCCCGAGAGCGTCGTCGACCTTGTTGAAGGGCGGGACCTTGCTCAGGTAGTTCCAGGCGAACCAGACGATGGCCGAGTCGACGAGCCCGATGATGATCGCGCCGGTGCCGTCCACATAGCCGGCCGCCGGCGTGATGCCGACCAGCCCGCAGATCATGCCGTTGAGGCCGCCGAGGAAAGTCGCCTTCTTACCCGGGCCGCCGATCATGTCCATGATGATCCAGGTCATCATGGCCACCGCAGTCGCCAGGTTGGTGTTGACCACGGCCGCTGAGGCGTCCGCGCCTGCGAAGTACGGGTCACCGCCGTTGAACCCGTTCCAGCCGAGCCACAGGATTCCGGCACCTACGGCGACGAAGAGCAGGTTGTTCGGCACCGCATGCTCACGGTCCCGCTGGAGCCTGGGCCCGACGACCCACGCCGCGACGAAGCCCGAGACACCAGCCGCCAGGTGGATGACGTAGCCGCCGCTGAAGTCCAGCGCACCGTGCCCCGCCCAGTAGCCGCCGCCCCACAGCAGGAAGGCGTTGACCGCGTAGGCGAAGGTGATCCAGAGCGGCACGAAGACCAGCCAGGCCTTGAAGTTGATCCGGCCGATCACGCTGCCGATGAACAGGATCGGCGTGATCGCGGCGAACACGAACTGGAAGTAGACGAGCGATCCCTGAGGGAACCTGAACTTCGGCATCCCGCCAACGAGCAAGGGGATGACGGCCTGTGCCTGCTCGCCCATGGGGCTGAGTACATTCCCCGGCTTGCCGACTAGGTGGAAGCTACCGCCGATCCACGGCTCCCCGAAGCCCATCTTGAAGGCCCACAGAACCCAGGCGATGAGGACCAGACAGAAGGTGCTGAACACCATCAGCACGGTGTTGACGGCCCATTTGCGCTGCACCAGGCCGCCGTACAGGACGGCGAGGGCAGGGATGCTCATGAGGCCGACCAGGGTCGCGGCTGTCATCTGCCATGCGTTATCTCCAGATGACAGCCAACTTGAATAGGGATTCACTACTCTCCGCCTCCATGGGGCTACCCTAGAAGGGCTTGCCGGGGGGTTCGGTCGTGGTTCCAGCGGGCCCGGTAAGGCCTCTGAAAACCGCGTTCCGGGCTAGCACAGCGCCGTGATCCGGGGTCCCCCCCGGGCTAGCGTGATCCGGTCGGCCACTTCGGTGCGTCAAGAACGCTTCATATTTCCCACGGGCGGGTTTCGGACACGTTTCCCAACTGTTACGCCGGAGACAACGGACCAGGACCTCGGGACCGTCACGTTTCTGCCCTGTTTCGGCGTGACCAAAACTGGCCCTTCAAAACGCGCCTTTTTGGCCGGAATATCCGTCCGCAGGCCAGCCGCCGGGCGCCAGGACGGCCCGGCTCCGGTCCGGTCCCCGGCTGGGCCGGAGCCATCATGGGCCAGGATGCCCGCGGCACCGAGAGTCCTCCGGACAGCAACAGACCTGCTCAGGGTGCGGCAATCAGCCGGCCGGTGCCGTGGCGCGAGCAGCGGCCCGGCCGGGCCGGGGGGTGGCGCGGCCAGCGCGCAGGCCCGCCGCCGCCAGCGCGGCGGGTTAAGGTTTCTGTCACGTTCCCGTAACAGTGGGCCCGAGGACTTGAGTCCCGTACCGGGACGAAATACGCTCCCCACATCTCGCTTGGTAAGCGCTTACCTCGCCAGGGGCAGTCGGTGTTGGACGACAAGGGCCTCCCCTTCGAGCGCGTGCGGTAAGCGCTTACCAAACGGGAAGCAGGATCTTCCCAGGCACTTAGATGCCGGGCAAGGACAGCTGTGCCGCGAAGGAGCGTGCCGGTGGACCAGGTCGATACGGGTCACATCCCGCCAACGATCTACGACGTGGCGCGGGTGGCCGGCGTATCGATCGCTTCTGTGTCCCGGGTGCTCAACGGCCGTCGCAATCCGCTCCCCGACACCAGGGAGCGCGTCCTGCAAGCGGTCGCAGAGCTCGGCTTCATCCCCGATGGCGCGGCCCGGGCGCTGAGCGCCAGGCTCAAGGAGGTCATCGGGGTCGTCATCCGGCGGCCGTCGGTGACAGTTACCGACGCAGGCGTTTTCGAGGACGAAGAGGAGAGCCTGCAGTTCCCCGACCTGATCAACCGGGGTATCGAGGTGGCGGCCCAGCGCCGCGACTACAACCTGCTGGTCTGTTCGGTCGATGTGGATGACCACGACGACAGCAGGCGTATCTTCGCCCTGGCCCGCAAGAGCGACGGGCTGATCCTGCACGACCAGCTGCTTGGCCCCGGCCAGCTGGACCGGCTGTCCCAGCAGATCCCCATCGTCACCCTGGCCGGGCCCGCCACCAGGAGCACATCGAACGTGGACGGCGACAACGCCGGCGGCATGCGGGACCTCGCCCGGCACCTCATCCAGGACCACGGTTACCGCACCTTCGCCTACCTGCGCGGCCACGCGGACAGCCCCAACAACCTGGCCCGGCGCGGAGCCTTCGAGGCCGAGGTGACCGCGGCCGGCGCGACGTTCGTGGATGGCCCGCAATGGCAGGGCAACTATTCGGCCGCGGGCGGCACGCGGGTGATCGACCGGCTCCTGGCCGACGGGCACGCCCTGCCGCGGGCCATCGCGTGCGCTAACGACCAGTCGGCCCTGGGCGTGGTGTACGCGCTGGGCCAGCGCGGCATCGACGTGCCCGGGGACGTGGCCGTGACCGGCTTCGACGACATCCCCGTCGCGCGTCACCTGCGCCCGCAGCTCACCACCGTGCGGCAGCCCATCCAGGAACTCGGCGCGACCGCTTTCGAGATCTTGTACTCCATGATCGGAAACGGGGAGGCCTCCGGACGCGACATCGTCCTGCCCACCCGGCTCATCCGCCGCGAGAGTTGCGGCTGCCCGCCAGAAAAGACCACGCCCGCGTGGCGGCCCGCCCAAAGGGAGATGTAGCCATGCGCGTTCTCATCCGGAGGATCGCGTTCTACGTCGTCACCGCGCTGGCCGCCATCACCGTGGACTTCTTCATCCCGCGGATCATGCCGGGCAACCCCGTCTCGGCTGTCCTCGCCCGCCTCCAGGGCCAGGTGACCGCGAGCACCATC
Source organism: Streptosporangiaceae bacterium (assembly GCA_036394075.1). GTDB lineage: Bacteria > Actinomycetota > Actinomycetes > Streptosporangiales > Streptosporangiaceae > JAWWPY01. The sequence goes on along the minus strand of DASWFT010000547.1, from coordinate 16,303 downwards.
ACTTCCCTGGAACAGCAGTACGGCCTGAACACCAAGGAGGGCCTGTGGGGTCAGTACGTGCACTACCTGCAGAACCTGTTCCACGGCAACCTGGGCATCTCGACTAGCAGCTACCCCGCCGCGGTGACCACCGTCATCCGCAGCGCCCTGCCGTGGACGCTGGGCCTGGTCGGCACGGCCACCGTGCTCAGCTTCGTGCTGGGCACCCTCATCGGCATCGGCGTCGCCTGGCGCCGCGGGACCTGGCTGGACAACGTCCTGCCCGCCACGACGTTCTTCCAGGCGGCACCCTATTTCTTCATCGCCTTCCTGGCGCTCGACCTGTTCGCCACCAGGCTGGGCTGGTTCCCGACCGGCCGCGCCTACGGCCAGCTCGATTTCCCTGGCTTCAACGCCACCTACATCGGTGACGTGCTCAGTCACGCGGTGCTGCCCGCCCTGACGATCGTGGTCTGCTCGGCGGCGGGCTGGATCGTCAGCATGCGGAACGTGATGGTGACCACGATGGACGAGGACTACGTCCTGGTGGCGCAGGCCAAGGGGCTGCCCAAGGGCAGGGTGATCTGGTACGCGGCGCGCAACGCCATCCTGCCCAGCGTGTCCGGGTTCTCCCTGGCGCTCGGGTTCGTGGTATCGGGGGCGCTGCTCACCGAGATCGTCTTCAGCTACCCGGGACTGGGCTGGATCCTGCTCCAGGCGGTCGGCGAGCGCGACTACCCGCTGCTGCAAGGGATCTTCCTGATCATCACGTTCGCCGTGCTGGCCGCGAACCTGGCCGCGGACTTCGTGTACGTGCTCCTTGACCCGCGTACCAGGCAGGAGGCCTGACATGTCCACCGGAACCGGTCTTCCCGGCGCCGGCCCTCCCGGCGCTGGCCTTCCGGATGCTGGTCTTCCCGGGGTTGGTCTCCCCGTCACCGGCGTGCCCGGCGCCGGTCCCGCCGGCACGGGCCCAGGTCAGCCAGCCGGGGCGGCTCTCTCCCTGCCGCCGCCCGGCCGGGCGCGACGATTCCAGCTGCCCAGGTCACCCAAGATCATTATCGGCCTCGTGATGTTGGGCGCCTTCCTGATCCTGGCCGTCGTCGGTCCCTGGCTGGCCCCGTACAACCCGACCGCCAGCGCGTCCATCACGAACGGCGTGCCCCAGCCCCCCTCCGCCGCCCACTGGCTGGGCACCACCCAGCTCCAGCAGGACGTGTTCTCCCAGATGCTCACCGGGGGACGGAGCACGGTCCTGGTCGCGTTCGCCGCCGGAATCGTCGCCACGGTGCTGTCCGTCGTGATGGGGGTGACCGCCGGCTACCGCGGCGGCCTGTCCGACGACGTGTTCTCTATGCTGGCCAACTTCTTCCTCGTGCTGCCGGCCTTGCCGCTGCTCATCGTGGTCTTCGGGTTCCTGCCCCCGTCCAGCGGCAGCAACGACCTGCTCATCGGGTTCATCATCAGCATCACCGGCTGGGCGTTCGGCGCCCGCGTGCTGCGCGCGCAGACCCTCTCGCTGCGCAACCGCGACTATGTCGAGTCCGCGCGGATCGTCGGTGAACGCGGCTGGCGGGTCATCGTGTTCGAGATCCTGCCCAACCTCACCCCGGTGGTCGCCGCCTCGTTCCTGTTCACGGTGCTATACGGGGTCGGCACGTATACCGCCCTGTCCTTCCTTGGCCTGGTCAACCCCGAACACTGGAGCTGGGGGGCGATCTTGTTCTACGCCCAGAGCGCGGAGGCGGAGATCAGCGGCTACTGGTGGTGGTACATGCCGCCGGGATTCGCGGTGGCCTTCCTCGGCACGGCGCTCGCCTTACTCAACTTCGGCATCGATGAGTTCATCAACCCGCGGCTGCGGGCGGCCGGGCTCTCCCGGCGCCGGACGAAGAAGGCCAACCGGGGGAACCTGCCGCGGCGGTTCGTGCTCGGCGTGACTCCGGTCATCCGGGCGGGCGAAGGGGGCCAGCCGTGACCGCCGACAGCGCCCGCGCAGACCTTCCCCGCACCGGGCAACCCGATCCGCTGAGGGACTCCTTGCCCAGCTCACGCACCACTGCCGAGCCGCTGCTGGAGATCCGCGACCTGTGCGTGGACTACGGCGCCGGTGATGACGCGGTGCACGCCGTGATCGGCGCTGAGCTGATGCTGCGCCGCGGCGAGGTGGTTGGCCTGGCCGGGGAGAGCGGGAGCGGCAAGTCCACCCTCGCCTACGCGGCTACCCGGCTGCTTCGTGCCCCCGGGATCATCACCAGAGGCGAGGTGCTCTATCACCCGGCGGCCGGGCAGTCCACGGACCTGCTGGCCCTCGACGAGGACGCCCTGCGCTCGCTGCGGTGGTCGCAGATCGCGGTGGTGCTGCAGAGCGCCATGAACGCGCTCAATCCGGTGCTGTCGATCGGCGCGCAGCTTACCGACGTCCTGCGGGTGCACGAGCAGGATATGGACCGGGCTGCGGCCCGCGTCCGGGCGGGCGAGTTGCTCACCATGGTCGGCATCACCACTGACCGGCTGCGCAGCTATCCGCACGAGCTGTCCGGCGGGATGCGGCAGCGCGTGATGATCGCCATGGCCCTGGCCCTGCGGCCGCAGATCGTCATCCTGGACGAGCCGACGACCGCCCTCGACGTGGTCACCCAGCGGGAGATCCTCGAGGAGCTGATGATGCTGCGCGAGCGGCTCGGCTTCGCGGTCCTGTTCATCACCCACGACCTGTCGCTGCTCGTCGAGATCGCCGACTCGATCGCGGTCATGTACGCGGGCCGCCTGGTGGAGCGGGCCAGCGCGGCCAGCCTGTTCCGCGCCCCCCGCCACCCCTACAGCCTGGGGCTGCTGAACTCCTTCCCGGCGCTGCATGGGCCGCGCACGCATATGACAGGAATTCCGGGATTCCCTCCTGACCTGCGCAACCTGCCCACCGGCTGTGTCTTCCACCCGCGCTGCCCGTACGTCATGGACCGGTGCAAGGTGGATTCGCCCCCGCTGCTGGCGCTGGGGCCGACGGGCGACCGGCTGGCCGCGTGCTGGCTGCAGGACGGATCCACGCCTGTCCCCGATGAGCTCGCGCTCGACCCGCGGAGCCAGCCATGACCGAACCTGTCCTGACCGCCAGCCCGCCGGAAACCGGCCCCGTTCTCCTGGAGGCACGCGGCCTGACCAAGCACTTCGTCCTGCACCGGGCGCGACGGGCCACGCGGGTCGCCCGGCGGGCCGTCGCGGTCAAGGGCGAGCCTGGCGAAACGGGGGGCCCGGTCGTACACGCGGTCGAGGATGTCTCGCTCGCCCTGTCGCGATCCGGCATCACCGCCGTGGTGGGGGAGAGCGGCTCGGGCAAATCGACACTGGCCCGGATGCTCGCCCGGCTGATCATTCCGACGGCCGGCCAACTACTGCTCGACGGGAAAGAGGTCCCGGCGTCGAACCGCGACCGGCGGGAGTACGCGCGCGACGTCCAGCTCGTGCTCCAGGACCCCTTCTCCTCCCTCAACCCCATCCACGACGTGCGGTACCACCTGGCCCGGCCGCTCCTGGTGCACGGGCTGGCCAAACGGGGCGCCGGCCTGGACGAGGCGATCAAGGGCCTCCTCGAACGGGTCTCGCTGACCCCCGCCGATCAGTTCCTCGGCAAGTACCCGCACGAGCTGTCCGGCGGCCAGCGGCAGCGGGTGGCGATCGCGCGCTCGCTCGCGGTCACCCCGCGGGTTCTCCTCGCCGATGAGCCCGTGTCCATGCTCGATGTCTCGATCCGGCTCGGCATCCTCAATCTCCTCGGCGACCTGCGGGAGCGGGACGGGCTGGCGATCCTCTACATCACACATGACATCGCCTCCGCGCGCTACCTGGCCGACGAGATCATCGTCATGTACGCCGGCCAGGTCGTCGAGTCCGGGCCGGCCCAGTCGGTCACCGACGAGCCGTCCCACCCCTACACCCAGCTCCTGCTCAGCGCGGCACCCGACCCCGACCGGGCCGAGCCGCCCTCGCTGCAGGGGCGGGGCTCACCGCCGAGCCTGGTCTCGCCGCCGAGCGGCTGCCGCTTTCACCCGCGGTGCCCGCATGCGATGGCGGTCTGCGCCCAGCGCACCCCGCCAGGCACCCAGGTCGCCTCCGGTCACCTGAGTGCCTGCTGGCTGCACGTCAAGGGCCTGGACACCGAGCAGGCCCTGCCTATCGCGGGGCGGCCGCCTGGCCGGCCGTCGGCGCCTTCCAGATCCGCACCTGACCCGGGAGAGGAGACGTGATGAACCGGGCTGCCACGTCGCGGGTACCGCCCTGAGTCCTTCGACAGCACACGACTGCGGCCGAGCATAGGGGCAACGCCCGGCCGACCCGCAGACCGCCCCACTGACAAATAGACCCCGACACGGTCCTTAACAATAGGCCGGCGACGAGCCGGCCGGGCACAACGGAGTTTAAGCATGAAGCACACAGTCTTGAAAAGCCTGGCCGTAGCCAGCGTCCTCGCCATGGGGATCGCTGCCTGCGGCAGCTCAGGCAGTAGCACCTCAGGTGGCAGTACCAACAAGGCAGCAACGGGCAAGACGCTCGTTATCGAGAGCACCCCGCTCTCGCCCATGACAGACACCTTCAACCCGTACTCCCAGACATCCACCGGCTATATCGCCAACGCGATCAGCCTCTACAACGAGCCCCTGTACATCTTCAACACGCTGAACCCGGCCCAGGCGCCCATCCCGTTCCTCGCCTCCGGCCAGCCCACCTGGTCGAACGGCGGCATGACACTCACCATCCCGATCCGGTCGGGCGTGAAGTGGAACGACGGCAAGCCGTTCAGCGCCAGCGACGTCGCCTACACCTTCAACCTGGTCAAGACGACCACGTCGCTCTACACGGCCGGTGCTCCCCCGGTGGTGAGCGCCACGGCGTCCAGCCCGACCTCGGTGACGCTCACCTTCGCCAAGCCGCAGTACGCCAACCTGTTCCTGATCGGCCAGGTCTACATCGTCCCGCAGCACATCTGGAGCACGGTCAGCAACCCGTCCACGTTCGCTGACCCGAGCCCGGTTGGCACCGGCCCGTTCATGCTCGACAAGTTCACGCCACAGGGATTCACCCTCAAGCAGAACCCCTACTACTGGCAGAAGAGCAAGGTACACGTCCCGGAGATCGACTTCCCCTCCTACAACACGAACGCCAACCTGGTCCCGCCGATCTCCAGCGGCCAGATCGACTGGGCGGGTAACTATGTCGCCAACATCGAGGGCAACTTCCTGCACAAGAGTCCGAGCAACCACACCTGGACCAGCAGCCCGCCGTACTTCAGCGACAACAACGTGGTGGGGCTGTTCCTCAATGTCACCAAGGCCCCGCTGAACGACCCCGCGGTGCGCAGGGCGATCAGCTACGGCATCAACCGCCAGCAGCTCTCCGTCCAGGCCGAGACCAGCTACGAGCCACCCGCAACCTCCTCCGGCGGGCTCATGCTGCCCGCGCAGACCAGCCTGCTGAACCCGGCGCTGGCCAACGACCTCCCAGCCACCGGCGACGCGGCCAAGGTCAGCTCGATCCTCACCGCGGACGGGTGGACCAAGTCGGGCGGCAAATGGACCAAGGGTGGTAAGCAAATCACCTTCTCCATCTCCGACCCGATCCCCTACAGCGACTACTACACGGCCTCACAGCTGATCTCGCACCAGCTGAACGCGCTCGGCTTCAACGTCACCGCCGCTGGGGTCAGTGACCCGACCGTGTGGGCCGGCGACGTGGCCAACGGCACGTTCGACGCCACCATCCACTGGAGCAACCAGGGACCGAACCCGTACTTCTTCTTCAGCAACTGGCTGGACAGCTCGACGACTGCGGCGATCGGCAAGCCAGCCGGCGGCGACGTGGAGCGGTTCAACGACCCCGCGGCGCAGGCGGCGCTGGCCCAGTTCGCCAGCAGCGGCGACAGCGCCGTCCAGGCACAGGCTCTCAACAAGCTGCAGATGATCCTGTCCACCCAAGCCCCGGTCGTCCCGCTGATGTACGGCGGGGCCTGGAGCGAGTACTCGACCAGGAACTACACCGGGTGGCCGTCCGCGAGCAACCCCTACATGGTGCCGGTCCCGAACATCCCCTACATCGAATACACGGTCCTGCAGCTCAAGCCGGCGTCCTGAGCAGGATGCCGGGGCAAGGATCGCGATAGCGACTATGACAATTAGCACCGCGACGACGGAGGAGCGCAGCCTGCTGGCTGCGCTCCCCGTTGAGCAGAAGGTGCGCCTGCTGACCGGTGCGGACAGCTGGCGCACACACGGCGCCGACGCCCTCGGCCTCCGTCCGATGATCATGTCGGACGGGCCGGCCGGGGTGCGCGGCATCACCATGGACGAGCGCAAGCCAGCAGGAAGCCTCCCCTGCCCGTCGGCCCTCGGTGCCACCTGGGACAGCGAGCTCGTCTACGAGCTCGGCACCGCCCTGGGCATCGAGGCCCGCAGCAAAGGGGTCGATGTGCTGCTGGCACCAACCCTCAACCTGGTCCGGACCCCGCTCGGCGGCCGGGGCTTCGAGTTCTTCTCCGAGGACCCCGAACTGACCGCGCGCCTCGCCGTGTCGTACGTGCGCGGTGTGCAGTCGGCCGGGGTCGCGGCGACCATCAAGCACTATGTCGGCAACGATTCGGAGACCGAGCGCTGGAACTATGACGCGCGGATCACCGAGCAGGTGCTGCGCGAGCTGTACCTCGTCCCCTTCGAGGCCTGCGTCCGGGAGGCAGGCGCGGCGCTGGTCATGGCCGCGTACAACTCGGTCAACGGCAGCCCGATGACCGAGCATGAGCGGCTGCTTCGCGAGGTCCTCAAGGACGAATGGGGCTTCACCGGCGTGGTCACCTCGGACTGGGACGCCAACCGCAGCACGGTCGCGTCCGCGGTGGGCGGTCTCGACCTGGCGATGCCGGGGCCCAACCCGTTCTGGGGACAGGCCCTGGCGGAAGCGGTCAGCCGCGGTGCGGTCGCCGAGGAACTCATCGACGACAAGGTGCTGCGCCTGCTCCGCCTCGCCCGCCGGGTGGGCGCGCTAACAACAAGCCCGTCCGGGAGCCCCGGCGCGGCAAGTCCGGGGACACCGGTGCTGGCCGACCCCAGCCTGTTGCGGAGGGCGGCGGCAGCGTCGTTCGTCCTGCTCCGCAACGCCCGCGACGTGCTGCCCCTCGATCTGGCCGTGATCCGCAGCGTCGCGGTGATCGGCCCCAATGCTGCCCTGCCCGTGATTCAGGGCGGGGGCAGCGCCGGGGTGTTCCCGGTCTCCGTGTCCACCGTTGCCGACGCGTTGCCAGAAGCCCTCGCGGGCCAGGCAGCGGTCACCGTGACGGCCGGGTGCCGCACCTGGACGGCGGTCCCCGCGCCCGCCGCCCGGTCGCTCACCGACCCGGTCAGCGGCGAGCCGGGTGTCCGGCTGGAGTTCCGGGCGGCCGACGGGACCCTGCTGGCCGAGGAGCACCGGACGACCACCGTGCTCGCCTGGTGGGGCGACGGGCTCCCGGCGGGCATCGGCTGGGGGGAGACCGGCAGCATCGCGCTGCTGACCAGGTTCCGCGCCGACACCGACGGGCCGTATGCGATCGGTGCCGCCGGAGTCGGCCGGCTCGCGCTGACCGTGGACGGCGAAGTGCTCGTGGACGCGCGGACACCGGTGCCCGCCGACCCGGTGGAGACCATGACGCGGCCCGGCGAGGTCCGCGGCACCGTCCACCTGACGGCCGGCCAGGAGGTCACGGTCGGGCTGGGCTTCTACCCGGCCGATGACGTGCAGGGGCCGCTGGCGGTCCGGCTCGGCATCGCGGCGTCCCCTGATGAGGACACCATGCTTGACGAGGCGGTGGCGGCGGCCGCGGCGGCTGACGCCGCCGTCGTGGTGGTGGGCTCAGCCGGGTCAACGGAGAGCGAGGGCTACGACAGGGACACGCTTAACCTGCCAGGACGGCAGAACGAACTGATCCAGCGGGTCACCGCCGTCAACGACAGAGTCGTCGTGGTGGTCAATTCCGGCATGCCGGTGCTGATGCCCTGGGCAGACCGGGCCGCCGCCGTGATCCAGGCCTGGCTGCCCGGCCAGGCGATGGGCTACGCCGTGACCGACGTCCTGCTCGGGCTGGCCGAACCGGGTGGCAGGCTGCCCGTCACCGTGCCGGCCAGCGAGTCAGACACCCCCGTCCTGCATGCCGTGCCGGACGGCGGGGTGCTCAACTACGACGAGGGGCTGCTCGTCGGGTACCGAGGCTATGACGCTTCGGGAGCAACCCCGCTGTTTCCGTTTGGCCATGGGCTCGGGTACACCGGCTGGGCTTATGAGTCGGTGGTGGCCGACGCTCCCGCGCTGGCGCCGGGCGAGGACCTGCGCCTGGCGGTCACCGTCCGCAACACCGGGCCGCGGCCGGGGCGCGAGATCGTCCAGGCCTACGTGGCCGGGCCGTGGCAGGGCGCCGGGCGGCCGGTGCGCGTGCTCGGCGCGTTCGGCTGCGCGGCCGCGGCGGCGGGCGAGGCGGCGCGGGTCGTGCTCCAGGTGCCGGCCCGGGTGTTCGCCGTCTATGACACCGAGGCCGGCGGCTGGATCTGGCCGCGTGGCGACTTCACCATCGAGGTGGGTCGCTCCTCGCGTGACCTCCGGCTGTCAGCCACGGTGATGTTGGGCTGAGCAGCGCAGGGTTCATGATCGCGGAAAGTTCGCGCCAGATACGGCCGCGAACTTTCCGCGATCATGGTTTCGGCGGCTCAGCCCCGGGAGCTGGCTGCGGGCTGGGGGCGACGAGTTCGACCTCGTAGCCGTCCCGGTTCTCCAGGTAGGCGGCGTAGTGCTGATCGCCGCCGGCGTAGGGGTGGCGGTCGGCAAACATGAGCCGCCAGCCGTGACCCAGCGCGTCGGCGACGAGGTCCTCCACGCCGTCGCTGGTGGCGACGTGGAAGGCCAGATGATTGAGGCCGGGGCGGCACCGATCGTGACGGAACGCACTGCGGGCCGGCGACTGCTCGATGACGATGTAGGTGTCACCAGCCTTCCAGCTCTGTCCCACCGGCCACTGCTGGAAGAGCTGATAACCGAGAGCCTCGAGTAGCCACCCCCAGCTGGCCTCGGCCCGGGTCAGATCTGGCACCCAGAGTTCGATGTGATGAATCGTCCCCGTGGCAGCCGCAGTCATTCCGACAGCATGCCGTACTACGTGGTCTGTCCTGCGCGAATCCGGTCAGCCGATCTCCTCGACGCGGCGCTGGAGTTTGTTCATGCCGTGCAGCCAGCGGTCCGGGTCGGCAGCGCGGCCTGCGTACATCCTGGCTACCTCCGGGTGCGGCAGGATGAGGAACCGGCCGTCGGCGATCCCGTCGATCACCGCGTCCGCGACCGCCTCCGGGCTGATCGCCGAGCCGCCGAGGATCAGCTCGCCAACGGCCCCGCTCGCACCGAGCAGCGGCGTCCGCACCCCTTGCGGGCAGACCGCCTGGACGACGATGCCCCGGTGTCCGTAGGTCGCCGCCATCCACTCGGCAAACGCGAGCGCGGCGTGCTTGGTCACCGAGTAGGGCGCGGACCCGAGCATGGTGAGCAGCCCGGCGGCCGACACGGTGCAGATCAGGTGGCCGCTCCCCCGCTCCAGCCACGGCCCGGTGAGCAGCCGTGCGGCCCGGACGTGCGCCATCACATTGACCTGCCAGGAGGTCTCCCAATCGGCCTCGGCCGCGTCCTGGCCGCCGCCCTGGGCCACGCCAGCGTTCGCGCAGTACAGATCGATACCGCCGAGCACCTCGGTGGCGACGGAGATGAGACGCGCCACGCCCGGCTCGCTGGCCGCGTCGCCGGGCACCACAGCGGCGTCGCACCCGGCCGCCACCTCGGCCGCCGCCGCGGCGTTGATGTCGTTTACCACCACCCGGGCGCCCTCCGCCGCGAACCTGCGCGCGAGGGCGGCGCCGATCCCGCTGCCGGCCCCGGTGACGACGACGCCGGCCCCGGTGACGTTCTTCATCGCGGACCTCCGGCACCCGCGGCCGTCTTCATCGCGGTTCTCCGGCGCCCGCGGCGGTCCTTCCGGCGCCGGCGACGGTCTTCATAGCGGACCTCCGGACGCCCCCGGCCCGGGCAGCCCGGCCAGACCTGCGAGCGTGGCCCGATGCCAGTCCGCGGTGCCGAACCCGATCGAGGAACTCTTGGCTCGCTTGAGGTACAGGTGCGCCGGGTGCTCCCAGGTGAACCCGATGCCGCCGTGCAGTTGCACGCACTCCTGCGCCGCATGCACCGCGGCATCGCTACAGGCCGCCTTGGCCAGCGCGACCGCGACAGGCGTGTCCGGGTCGCCCGAGGCCAGGCAGGCAGCCGCGTACCTGGCGGCGGAACGCGCCTGGGTGATGGCCACCCACATGTCGGCCAGCCGGTGCTTGAGGGCCTGGAAGGAGCCGACCGGGCGGGCGAACTGATGCCGTTCCTTCAGGTAGGCCACCGTCATGTCCAGGCACTGCTGGGCCAGGCCAAGCTGTTCGGCGGCGAGCATCGCCGCGCCCGCGGTCAGCGCCGCCGCCGTCGCGCGGACAGCCGCCGCGCCCGACGCGACGCACCGCGCGGGCACGCCGTCCAGGGTGAGATCGGCCAGTTGCCTGGTCGCGTCCAGGGAGACCACCGGGGCCACGGTCAGCCCGGGCGCTCCCCGGTCCACGGCGTACAGGCCGTCCGGCACCCCGTCCGCGGGCACGAGCAGCACGTCCGCCGGCAGCGCATCGGCCACCCCGGCCACCGCCCCGCGCAGCCTGGCCTGGCCGGCCGGGTCCCCAGGTTGCGGTGCCGCCACGCGGACGGTGCCCAGCGGGGCAGGCACAGACAGGCTGGTCGCGAACGGGATGGCCAGCGCCGCGGTGACCGAGCCGCTAGCAAGATCCCTGAGCAGCTTGCCATCGGCTACTTCGAGTAGCGCCGCGGTTGCCACCACCGCACTACCCAGATACGGAACGGGTGCCACCGAGCGGCCCACTTCCTCAGCAACGACGGCCGCCTCACGGTAACTCGCCCCGGCCCCGCCGTGTGACTCAGGGATGAGCAGCCCCGCGCAGCCGACGTTGGCGGCCAGCACATGCCACAGCCCGGTGTCGTAGGGCTCGTCCGTCTCGGTCCTGGCCAGCACCGCCGGCCAGCCGGCCCGGTCATCGAGCACCGACCGGACGGCCGCGCGCAGCTCGTCCTCGGCCCCGCTGTACAGCAGGCCGGGCAGGTCCGGGCCGGCGGCCGGGCTCATCGGGGCAGGTCCTTCCAGGGCACGCGGGTGTCCACCCGGGGTTCTGGGGGTAGGCCGAGCACCCGCTCGGCGATGATGTTGCGCAGGATCTCCGAGGTGCCGCCCTCGATGGAATTGCCGCGGGCGCGCAGGTACCGGTAGCCCACGTCCCGGCCATAGAAGCTGACACTCTCGGGCCTGCGCAAGCTCCAGTCCTGGTATCGCAGCCCGTCGGCGCCGGTCAGTTCGAGCTCGAATGCGGAGATGTCCTGGTTCAGCCGGGCGAAGACCAGCTTGGCCGCCGAGCCCTCGGGGCCGGGCTGGCCCGCGGCGAGCTGCTGGCGGAGCCGCTCCCCGGACAGCCGGGCGATCTCCGCGTCAGCCCACAGCCGCAGCATCCGGTCATGCAGGCCCGGGGTGCGCAACTCGGGGTGCTCCCGCCAGGTCCGGGCGGCCGAGCCGATCATCCCGCCCTCCCTGGGCAGCGCAGCCCCGCCGATGGCGACCCGCTCGTTCATGAGCGTGCCCTGCGCTACCCGCCAGCCCTCCCCCACTCCACCGATCCGGTCGGCATCGGGGATGACCGCGCCGGACAAGAAGACCTCGTTGAACTCGGCCTCGCCGGTGAGCTGGCGCAATGGCCGCACCTCCACGCCGTCTACGGTCATGTCGCAGGCGAAGTAGGTGATGCCCTGGTGCTTGGGCACGTCCGGGTCCGTTCTGGCTACCAGCAGGCCCCAGCGCGCCTGGTGCGCCATCGAGGTCCACACCTTCTGCCCGGTCACCTCCCAGCTGTCGGCGCCGCCCGGATCGCGCACCGCGCGCACCGCGCGGGTGGCCAGCCCGGCCAGGTCAGAGCCCGCGCCCGGCTCGCTGAACAGCTGGCACCAGACCTCCTCGCCAGTCCACAGCGGCCGCAGCCAGCGCTGTTTCTGCGCGTCGGTGCCGAAGGCCAGAATCGTGGGCGCGGCCATGCCCAGCCCGATGCCGATCCGCTCCGGGTTGTTGCCCGGCGCGCCCGCCGCGGCGAACGCGGCCTCCACCACGGATTGCACGGCGCGCGGCAGGCCGAAGCCGCCGAGGCCGGGCGGGTAGTGCACCCAGGCCAGGCCCGCGTCGAAGCGGGCCCGCAGGAACTCAAGCCGGGGCAGGGTGGCCGGGTCGTGGCCGGCCAGGAATTCGCGGACGCGCTCACGCAGGTCGTCGGCCGTCACGGGGCCGGATGGCCCAGTGTCTTTCAGCCCAGTGCTTTTCAGCCCGGTGTCATCTAGCACAGCGGCCCACCTGCTACGTAGATCACCTGACCGGATACGAACCCGGCGTCCTCGCTGGCCAGGAATGAGATCATGTGCGCGACGTCCTCGACCTGGCCGACCCTGCGGACCGGGATCTGCGAGGCCGCCGCCTTCTGGAAGTCGTCGAAACTCATACCCACCCGTGCCGCCGTCGCCGCGGTCATGTCGGTGACGATGAAGCCGGGCGCGACCGCGTTGGCGGTGATGCCGAACTGGCCGAGTTCGATGGCGAGCGTCTTGGTGAACCCCTGCATGCCAGCCTTGGCGGCCGAGTAGTTGACCTGGCCCCGGTTGCCGAGCGCGGAACTGGACGACAGGTTGATGATCCGGCCGAACCGCTGGTCCACCATGAACTTCTGGGCTGCCCTGCTCATCAGGAAGGCGCCGCGCAGGTGCACGCCCAGGACCGTGTCCCAGTCGTCCTCGGACATCTTGAAGATCAAGTTGTCGCGCAGCACCCCGGCGTTGTTGACCAGGACCGCGGGCGGCCCGAGTTCCGCGACCACCTTGCCGACGGCCGTCTCCACCTGGTCGCCCTTGCTGACGTCGGCGCCGACCGCGAAGGCACGTCCGCCCGCTGTCGTGATCGCGTCTACCGTTGTCTCGCAGGAGCCCTCGTCCAGGTCGAGCACGGCGACCGCCAGCCCATCGGCGGCCAGGCGGCGGGCGGTGGCGGCACCGATGCCGCGGGCCGCGCCAGTGACGACAGCGACCCGTTGTGCGTCCTGTGGCATGTGCTATTTCTCCTGTTCGGGGGTCATCCCCTGGTCTGGTCGGGACTCTCGCTGGTAGGGCCGCAGTTCCCGGCGGGCCAGCGAGCGCTTGTGCACCTCGTCGGGACCGTCCGCGAAGCGCAGCGTGCGGGCATTCGCCCATAGCGCGGCGAGCGGGAAGTCCTGGCTGACGCCGGCCGCGCCGTGGGCCTGGATCGCCTTGTCGATCACCCACTCGGCCATCGCCGGAGTAGCGATCTTGATGGCCTGGATCTCGGTGTGCGCGCCCTTGTTGCCCACGGTGTCCATCATCCACGCGGTCTTGAGCACGAGCAGGCGGGCCTGCTCGATGCGGACCCGCGCCTCGGCGATCCAGTCCTGGATCACCCCCTGCTCGGCCAGTGGCTTGCCGAACGCGGTCCGCTCGGTGACCCGCCGGCACATCAACTCGAGCGCCCGCTCGGACGCCCCGATCAGCCGCATGCAGTGGTGGATCCGGCCGGGACCGAGCCGGGCCTGGGCGATGGCGAAACCGTCGCCTTCCCCGCCGATCAGGTTGGCCGCGGGCACCCGGACGTCATGGAACTCGACCTCGGCGTGGCCGCCGTGCGGCGCGTCGTCATAACCGAACAGGGTCATCCCGCGCAGCATGCTGATGCCGGGGGTATCCCTGGGCACCAGGATCATGGACTGCTGGCGGTGCCGGTCACCGCCTTGCGCGGTCTTGCCCATCACGATGAGGATCTCGCACCCGGGGTTCATCGCCCCCGATGACCACCACTTCCGGCCGTTGATCACGTACTCGTCGCCGTCACGCTCGATCCTGGTGGCGATGTTCGACGCGTCCGAGGACGCGACATCAGGCTCTGTCATACAGAACGCGGACCTGATCTCGCCCTCCAGCAGCGGGCGGAGCCAGCGGTCACGCTGCTGCTCCGTGCCGAACGCGGCCAGCAGTTCCATGTTCCCGGTGTCCGGCGCGGCGCAGTTGAGCGCTTCGGGGGCCAGCCATGGACTGCGCCCAGTGATCTCAGCCAACGGCGCGTACTGGAGGTTCGTGAGTCCTGGACCTGAATCGTTATGGGCCAGGAAGAGGTTCCACAGGCCACGGCCGCGCGCCTGGTCCTTCAGTTCAGCCATCACCGCCGGGCGTCGCCAGGGGTCGCCGGCCCGCGCATTGTCTGCCACCTGCTCGGCGAACACCGGCTCGGCCGGGTAGACCCACTCGTCCATGAATTCGAGGAGCCGTTTCCGGAGTTCCTCGGTGTGAGCGTCGTACGCGAAGTCCATGGCCTCTCCCGACGGGATCCGATCAAGACTCTACCTACCCGCCAGTATCGGGCTAAGAGCGGCGGAACACGTAGACCTGGTCGGCCAGGAAGATCTGCTGGTAGGCGACGCCTGGGTGGCGCTGCTCGACGAACGTGAGCACGTTGGCCGGCGCCGGACTCCAGCCGCTGTTGGACTCGTCGAACACGATGTACTGCGGGGCCGGATTGGGCGAGATGCCGATCCAGTAGGTGTCGGCCCGGGCGGCCAGGGGCGCCAGCATGGTCAGCGTCGTCTCTACCGTGGCCCCGTCGGGCACCCTGGCCATGGCCGCGTTCTCCGCCCGGACGTGCTGATCAACCAGGTACGTATGCGAACTCCAGAGACCGTCCAGCGGGAACCGGAATGCGAGCACGACCGCGATGGCCAGCATGGCCGCCGGGCTGAACCGGACGGTGGCGGCGGCGAGCATCCGGTGCGCCTGACCCGGGGCAGCGGTCCGGCTGGCCCGGAACCGGGCCAGGGCGTCGATCGCGGCGATGAAGACGATCGGCATCACGGTCGCGTTGTAGTGCCACGCCGTGCCCCAGAAATAGCTATTGGTGGAGAGGAAGCGCAGGGCGAGGCTGGGCACGGCCACCAGCGCGAGCGGTGACCGCAGCGCGAGGAACGCCACCGGCAGCAGGATCATCGCCGTGGTCTGGAGCTTCTCCCGGTAAGCGTTGGTGACCTGGCCCAGCAGCGCAGTGCCCGGATGATGCCCGGGGCCGAGGTTGATCGCGCCGCCGTCGTTCCAGTACGGGTACTGATGGGCCACGTTGAAGTGCGGGATGATCACTGTGATCGCGAGGAGGGACCAGGCGATACCCCAGAACACGAGGAAGAGCCCGGCGTCGACGGCCGCCTGGCTGCTGTTCGCGGGGCTCCTGTTTGCCGGGCTCCTGTTCGCCGGGCTCCTGTTCGCCAGGCTCCTGTTCGCCGGGCTGCAGTTTGTGGGGCTGCTGTTTGCGGCTGCGGCCTGGACCTGGGCTCTCCGGGCATTGATCAGGATGATCACGCCGATGGCGGCCACGGTGAATCCCTGGTCTTCCTTGACGAAGACCAGAGGTAGCGCCCACAGCACGGCCGCCCGCGTCCGGCCGCGCAGCAGCGCGGACAGGGAGCAGGCCAGCAGTGGCACGGCGAAGGCGATCTCGTGGAAGTCGAAATCGATCATCTGCTGGAGGCCCCACGAGAACCCGTACGCCGCGCCGATCAGCCGGCCCGCCGAGGCGCCCAGCTTGGCCGTCGCCGCGCGGCTTACCGGGATCACGGAGAGCGCCGTGAGCAGCGCTTGGGCGACGAGCAGCGTGACCGGGCTCGGGGCTATCCGGAAGAACGGGGCGATCAACGCCACGATGGGCTGGAAATGGTCGCCGAGCAGGTTGAAGCCGGAGCCCCTGATGCTGGCGACCGGCGCGTGCAGATGGGCGGTCTGCTTGACGTACTCGGTGAAGATGCCCAGGTCCCACGAGCCTGGATCACGGCGCACGTAGCGGGAAATCGAGATCACGCTGTAGGCCACGAACACCACGAGGGCGATCAGCCATGGGACCCAGTCCCCCCGCTGCGCCGGGACGTCGCCGGTCTGTGGTGCCGAACTAGCATCCGGCGCCGGGCTGCCTTCCGGAACTGGGCTGCCTTCCGGCACCGGGTTGCCCTCCGGGACGGGGCTGCCCTCCGGGACGGGGCTGCCCTCCGGGACGGGGCTGCCCTCCGGCACCGGGCTGCCCTCCGGCACCGGGCTGCCCTCCGGCACCGGGCTGCCCTCCGGCACCGGGCTGCCCTCCGGCACCGGGCTGCCC
>DASWFT010000546.1:0-1794 GCA_036394075.1 Streptosporangiaceae bacterium | reverse complement strand
CGAGCCGAGCGTCACGGTCTGCACGGCGGCCGGGTCGCTGATCGCGATGTTGGCGAGCTTGGGCGCGTAGTTCACGCCCAGGTCGTGCGCCAGCCCGGCGTCGGAGGCGTCCAGCAGCACGTACCACACTTTCTTCCCGTTCGCGGTGCCCGGGTACAGCGGCAGCCGCACCGTCTCCTTGCTGAGGTCGACCTGGAGCGCGCTTTCTTCGGTCAGCTTGTTCCGGGGCAGCAGGCCCGTCAACTGGCCCAGGTTCCCGGCCTGAGCCGCCGTGGCCCTGGCTGGCGCGGCGCTCGCCCCGCCGGACGCCACGGTGGTCAGCACCGCCGAGACGGCGACCAGCACGGCGGCGGCGGCGGCCAGCCACCATCTGCGTTTCAAGATCTTCATCTGCTGTCCTTCTCCTCCGGCCGGGGCCGGAACACCGAGGGCGGCGACCTGTCACCGCGCTGTCTGGCTTACCCCTGGTTGGTGTCCGCGGCGGCCCGAGGTCTTACCTCCCGCCGGCGCGCAAAAAGGATTACGGAAAAATGACGCGGCCTTTCAAGGCGGCCGCCGGAAGCTACGCGCCGGTCAGTCCGCCTCGCCGCGCACCGCGGCCAGCAGTCCCTCGAAGTCCTCACCGCACGGACCGCACGCGCGCAGGTGCGCCGCGATGCCCGGGTACCGCTGCTCCGCCGGGCCGCCCGCCGCCACCAGCTCCACGTAGACGTGCAGCATCTCCATGGCCTGGGCGCATCCCACATCCCGCGGATCGGTCCGCAGGAACTCATCCAGGGCCGGGCAGTCGTTCATGAGTTCCTCGAAGAGTCATCGCGTAGATACCCGTTAGCGACAAGAACAGACCGCAGCTTACGCCGGGCGTCGAACAACACCTTGTAGATAGCGTTGCGGCTGGAGCCGAGCTCGAGGACCAGGGCATCCAGCGGGACACCGTTGAGCACGATCGCGACGAAGACCTCACGCTGCCGCGGGGTCAGCTTGTCATCCACGGCGCGGCGCAGCGCGGCGAGCAGGTCCCGCCACTCGGCCTCCTGCGCGGGGTCGAGACCGAACCGGTCCGGCAGCCGGTCCCAGTCCTCGGCGTCCAGCGGCACGGCCGGATGGCGCCAGAAGTGCCGGCCGATCTTGGCCGACACCTCGAAGATGGCAAACTTGCACGCCCAGGTCGTGAACCGGCTCTCGCCGCGGAACTGCCCCAGCTTGCCGGTGACGGCCATCAGCGCGTCGGCCGCGGCCTGGCAGGCCAGGTCGTCAAGCTCCGGCCCGGCGATCCGCACCCGGGGCCCGCGCCGGGCCACCTCCGCCCGCGCGACGCGCACCAGCAGCTCATGCAGCCGCCCCAGTGCCGCCTCCCGCCGCGGACCCGTCTCGGCAAGCACCCCAAGCCACCAGGCTGACTCAGGGTCGAGCCCGGCAGCGGTGACAGGAGCCTCATCCACCCTGCGGTTCACCGGCATCATCGCCATGCTACATAAAACACGGGCTACCTGGCCCCTGGCCGGATCGCCCCGGGCCGCAGCCGCGGTTCCGGGCCCGGGGGATACCTGGCCGGCCAGGCACCGTAAGACCGGTGAACGCCGCAGACACTAACGGTGCATGACCGAGATGACAGTGCTCCAGCCCGGGGACCCGTTCCCATCGCTCACCGTGGCCCTTCCCGGCGGCCGTACCCTTCGCCTGCCTGACGCCCTGGCCGGCCGCTTCGGCGTCGTCCTGTACTACCGCGGATCGTGGTGCCCCTACTGCAACGCCCAGCTCAGCGCGTTCCAGCGGTCGCTGGACAGCCTCGCC